>NZ_JBFBJB010000006.1:0-214095 GCF_040685895.1 Streptomyces sp. NPDC088124
CACCTCGCGGCGTTGTCGTCACTCACCATGGCTCCGCCATGCCTCGATCCTCCGCCTTGCGATGCACGCACCCCAGCCCCGCTCCTTCTCCCACCGCCCATTCGCCGGTCGGTCTAACATCGTGTAACCAGTGACGCAGGTCTCACCACCCCCGGACGGGGGTGGTGCCGCGGGCGGGAGGAAGTGGCATGGCCGAAGAGGGCGGGGCCGGGACGGCCCGGCCGGCCGGGGCGCCCGAGGTGACCGAGGCGGTGGAGATGCGGGCCGCCCTGGGGTGGCTGCGCAGGACGACCGGGCTGCCCATCGCCTTCGGCGGGCTCCTGCCCGAGTCGGGACACCTGCGGATCGCCGAGCTGAACGGCGCGGCGACGGGCGCGCTGCGCACCCTGGCGATCGCCTCGGGCAACGGTCTGGGCGGCAAGTCGATCGCGCTGTCGCGGCCCTGCGCGGTGACGGACTACGCGGTGGCCCGGCACATCAGCCACGAGTACGACGCGGCGGTGGCGGCGGAGGGCCTGCGCTCGGTGCTCGCGGTGCCCGTGGTCGTACGGCGCAAGGTGCGCGGTGTCCTGTACGGCGCCCTGCGCAGCGCCCTGCCGATCGGTGAGCGCACCTTCGACGCGGCGGTCGCCGCCGCGCGCGACGTCGAACAGGCCCTGGTCGTACGGGACGAGGTGCGGCGGCTGCTCGCGGTGACCCGGGAGCCGGCGGCGGGCCCGGACGCGTGGGAGGAGGTCCGCGCGGCCCACAGCGAGCTGCGGGCGCTGGCGCCGCGGATAGTCGACACGGCGCTGCGCGAGGAACTCCTCACCGTCTGCGGCCGTTTGGCGGGCGCGGCCGGCCCGGCGCGCACCGGCCCCGGGCAGCGGCCCCTGGCGGCGCTGGCACCGCGCGAGGTGGACGTGCTGGCGTGTGTCGCGGCGGGTTCGACCAACGCGAAGGCGGCCGAACTCCTGGGCCTGCGCCCGGAGACGGTGAAGGGCTACCTGCGCTCGGCGATGCGCAAGCTGGGCACGCACACCCGGCTGGAAGCCGTGGTGGCGGCGCGCCGGGCGGGGCTGCTGCCGTAGCGGCTGCGGGGCCGCCTCCGCCGGGACGAGCCCCCGGGAGTGCGTCCCCGAGGGCTCGTTGCGCGACGTGTGTGACCTGACGGCGGAACGACCGGCCGTGAGCGTTGTCCGCGACAACGCGCCTGGGACGAAGCCCCTTACGCGCGGCTGCAGGCGGTCTGAGCATGGGCAGGGGCCACTACACCGGTGTTCAGCAGTATCGCGATACAGCTGGGGTGGGGACCACCGAGAAACCGGCCGTAGCTGCATGCCGACGTAAGCTTGGGTCCGACCAAGTAGCCCTTGCTCGTCAGGTAGTTCGTGCACTGGCTCTGCGTGGCCTGTGCCGAGGTGGCGGTCGCCATGGGTACTCCCACGGCTCCCACGGTCATCGCCAGAGCGACCAGCGCTCGTTTCATCTTCATGCTTCCCCCTTGTGTGCTCCGGGCGTTTCCCCGAGGCGTGTGATGGTGACGGGATCGATCGTGCCGGGGTGTCGCGGGAGTGTCCTTGGCGTGGAGACCACACTGCTTGACGATGCGTCTATGTCGCGGTTCCGAACAGTCGCAGCTTCGTCGGGCCCGTCTCCGAGGAGAGTGTCCCGTGGGCCCGGTGACGGTAGTCACGGGGCGAGAGGCCGTATGCGGCGGTGAAGGCCCGGGTGAAGGCCGCGTGGTGGGTGAAACCCCAGCGGGCGGCGATGCGGTGGACCGGGGCCGCGTACTGGGCGCGGTCGGCAAGGTCGCGGCGGGCGTGCTCCAGGCGCTGGTGGCGTATCCAGGCCGAGACGGTGAGGTCCTGGTTCCGGAAGAGGGCGTGCAGGTGGCTGGTCGAAATGTGGTGCGCGGCGGCGATCGCGCCGGGGGTGAGACCCGGGTCGTGCAGATGGTGCTGGATGAAGGTCCGGATGCGCAGTGGCAGGCTCCGGTGGTGCGTCTCGGGCGGCAGGTCGTCGTCCGCGTCGAGGTGAGACGCCAGCGTGGCGGTGAACAGATCGATCAGGATCGTCTCCAGCCGCTGTTCATCGGCGGCCTGGTACGCATCGCTGTCCTCGGCCAGGCGGGTCAGGAATCCGCCGAGCAGCGCACCCATCCCTTCGTGTGCCGGCAGTCGCCGGGTCAGCAGTCGGCCGACGGCGCCCACGGGCAGCGGCACGAGCGACTTGGGCACTTCGAGCCCCACGCCGCGAAGGGGTCCGCCGAATACATGGCATTCATAGGGTTGTGAGGTGTCGACGACATACATCCCGTCGGCGCCGTGCACGGCCTCGCGCCCGGCTTGTGAGACGGCCATCGAACCGTTCAGCGGCAGGGAGAGGTGGTAGTTCTCGGGGTCGGACCGCCGGATCAGCCGGGGGGTCCGCCGGCAGCGCATCGACTGCCGCATGGTTCCCGGCCAGATCGAAAGAGAGCCGAGTTGAAGGTGGCGCGTCTCCGCGTGGAACGGCATGTCGGCGTCGCTGTCCACAGCCATGTCCATGGGACACAGCAGCCGGGTCATGCACTCACGCCAGTATCCGAATCGTTCCGCCGCAGGCACGCCCTCGGTCCGGAATACCGTCTCGATCACCGCCGTCCCCTCTCGTGCGGGGCTCGAACACACGGCCCGCGGTGCGGGCGGCCACGAGGTTCCCAGGCTTCCACGGTGCACTCCTCCGGCGTTGTCAGGCGGTTATGCCTACGTGGACGGGACGGCTCCGCAGGTTGTGACATGACCGAAGGTGACCTGCGTCTCCTCTCCCGCGCGGGCGGCTCGCCCAGGCCGATTTCCCCGGCATGCCACCTTTCCTTAAACAAAGTTCCGAATAAGAAACGACTGTTTGATTGGAATGCATTCGACACACACCGTCGGCTGGCTTGATTCGCCCGTCGCACACAAAACCGTCTTGGCCGCCGAGCCCGCCCCTTGTAGGCTTTTACATTCGAGCTACTTCGAGCTACTTCGAGCAACGTCAAGCAACACGGTCAGCCATTCTCCCGCCAACGACCTTTACGGGGAGCCACCATGGGACCGGACGAGCGGGCCCGGGGCCTCATTCGGTCCCTGTCGGAACATCTGATCAGCGGTGTCGCGGAAGAGCAGTGGGCACGGTCGCGTCGTGATTTCCTCACGCACGGATTCGCCAAGGTTCCTTTCCTCGCACCCGACGACATGAAGAACGGGATCGCCGAAGAAATCGAGGCGCTCATCGCCGCGCACGGCGTGCGGCGCGAAATGAGCTTCAAGGAGACCGGGGACACGCCCCGGCTGATGCGCAATGTCCGCCATCAGGAAATAAGCGAGCACGGATCCGTCATCCCGGCGGTGTACCGATCCGCCGATTTCCGGGAAGCGTTGAGCAGAATCGCGGGCGAGCCGGTATTCGAGTGCCCGTACGAACCCGAGCAGTACGTCATCACCGAACTGCGGCAGTCCGGTGACACCCACGGGTGGCACTGGGACGACTACAGCTTCGCGGTCGTGTGGGTCGTGGCCTGTCCGCCCGTGGAGCACGGCGGATTCGTCCAGTGCGTGCCCCGCACCCACTGGAACAAGGACGACCCGCAACTCCACCGGCAGTTCATCGAGCAGCCCATCCACTCCTTCGCACTGCGCCCCGGAGACCTGTACGTGTTGCGCACCGACACCACACTGCATCGCGTCTACCCGCTGACCCAGGGCCGGCGGCTGATCATCAACATGGGGTACGCGTCCCGGGCCGATCTGAGCCGGACGATCAGCCACGAGACCATGGACAACCTCTGGAAGGCACCCGAAGGACAGACCGCGTGACGCCGGTCAAGGGAGCCCCGCCGGACGCGTCCCGGCCTCCTCGACTCCGGCGCCGGATCGGCACCTCCGGGCTCGTCGTCCATTACGTCACCTCGGTGATGGGCGCGGGCGTGCTGCTCATTCCGGCTCTCGCCTGGAGCGCCGCGGGCCCGCTGTCCCTCGTCGCCTGGGGCTTTCTGATCCTCTACAGCTACCCCTTCGCGCTGATCTTCGCGAAGCTCTCCGTACGCCACCCCACCAGCAAAGGCGTCGCCCAGTTCGTGGAAGCGGCCTTCGGTCCCCGCGCGGGCCGTGTCGCCGCCGTCTTCCTCCTCATCACCCTGCTCGCCGGCAACCCCGTACTGGGCCTCGCGGCCGGCCGGTACCTGCTGGCGGCGGTGGACCCCGCCGCGTCCAACCGCACGGCCCTGCTCGCGGGCGCCGCGGTCATCGCCTGCTGCGTCGCGGTCAACCTGCTGGGCATCAGGGTGAGCACGGGGCTCCAACTGGTGGTGCTGGGTGCCGTGACACTGCTGCTCGTCGTGGTGATATGCCTGGCCCTCCCCCAGGGTGAGTACGCCCGCCTCGTGCCGTTCGCGCCGCACGGCTGGGGCTCGCTCGGCACCGCTCTGCTCATCTGCTTCTTCGGGTTCATCGGATGGGAGAACGCCGCCCCCGTGGCCGAGGAGGTCATCGACCCGGCGCGCAGCTTCCCGCGCGGCATCCTCGTCGCCGTCAGCTGCGTCGGCCTCCTCTACTTCGCCATGGCGCTCACCGTCGCCGTGGCCCTTCCCGACGCCGGAGGCGACCGGTCGGACCTGATGGCGTTCGTGCAACTCCTCCAGGCCGCCACCGGCGCCGGCCTGCGGAGCGTCGGCTACCTCATCGCCGGAGTCCTGCTGTTCCTGACGATGAACGCCTGGTGTCTCGGCACGTCACGGGTCGTCTTCGCGCTCGCCCGGGACGGCCTCCTGCCGGCCGGTCTCAGCCGGCTCTCCGCCCACCAGGGCGTCCCGGCTCGCGCCGTCCTCGCGCTGGTACCCGGCTACGCCGTGCCGGTGGTGCTCCTGCTGCTCGCCGACTCCAGCGAGGCGACGCTGATCAAGGCGTCGTCGGCGACCTATCTGCTCATCTTCCTCATGGCCTTCTTCGCCGCGACGCGGCTGCTGCCACGAGGCGGTGTCGCCCGGCTGAACGTGACCCTCATCGTGGCCACCCTCGCCATGCTGCCGTTCTTCGGGTTCAGCCTCGTCGTCGCCCTGGCGATGCTGCTCGTCGCACTCGTCGTCGAAAGCCTGACGCGCACGCCTTCCGGCCCATCCGCAGAGAGAGGGACACGCACATGACCGTCGCGCGACATCTCCTACGCATGCAGGATCTCTCCGCCGGGGAGGTGTGCTCGCTCCTCGACCTCGCCGAGGCGATGAAGCGGGGGCAGGACACGGGCGCCCCGCTGGCCGGACGCTGCGTCGGGCTGCTCTTCAACGTGCCTTCCACCCGGACGAGGGTCTCCTTCCAGGTCGCCGCCGCCCAGCTCGGCGCCGACAGTTTCCCGTACGGAGTGGAGGAACTGCGCCTGGCCAACCGGGAGTCCGTCGAGGACACCATCGGCGTACTGAACCGCTACCTCGACGCGCTCGTGGTGCGCTGGTACGACATGAAGGAGCCCGGCGCGGGACACGAGCGCCTGCGCACGATGGCCGGCCTCGCGACGATTCCCGTCATCAACGCCCTGGACGACGAGGAACACCCCTGCCAGGTCCTCGCCGACCTGCTGACCCTGCGGGAGCTGTTCGGAGCGGAGGCGCCGGCCCGGCGGGTCGTGTACGTCTGGTCCTACTCTCCCCGGCAGAAGACCCCGGGGGTCCTGCACTCCTCCCTGATGGCCGCGGCGCTGCTGGGACACCGCGTGACCGTCGCGCACCCACCCGGCTTCGCGCCCGCCGAGCGGGTGACCCGGTCCGCCCGGGCCATCGCCGCCCGTACCGGCGCCGACATCACGCTGACCGAGGACCTCGAAGAGGCCGTCCGGGGCGCGGCGGCCGTCTACACGCTGAGCTGGATGTCACCGACGCTCACCGGCCAGGACGAACTCCGGGCCAGGACCCGCCTCGCCGACCGGTGGCGCGTCACCGCCCCGCTGATGGAACGAGCGGGCGACGAGGCGGTGTTCCTCGACTGCATGCCCACCACACGGGGCGAGGAGGTCGACGCCGAGGTCAAGGACGGCCCGAGGTCCAGGATCTTCCAGCAGGCCGAGAACCGGCTGCACACCCAGAAGGCCCTGCTCACCCAGTTGTTCGACGGAACACTCACGGGAGACGGGCGATGACCGCCGGGCGGACGGCCGGGCGCGTGGCCCTGGTCACCGGGGGCGGTGGCGGAATCGGCTCCGCCGTCGCACGGCGGCTTGCGGAGGAAGGCGCCGCCGTGGCCGTCGTCGACCGGGACGCCACGGCCGAGACCGTGTCCGCGGGGATCCGCGCGACGGGCGGGCGCGCCGCCCCCTTCCTGTGCGACCTCTCGGACGAGAGCGCCGTCACCGACATGGTGAAGGAGGTCACGGGCACACTGGGCGACATCACCGATGTGTGCTGCGTCGCCGGCAGCATTCAGCGCGGCGCCGTCACCGACCTGTCCCTGGACTCCTGGCGCGGCACACTGGCGGACAACGTGGACTCCGTGTTCCTGGTCTGCCGCGCCGTCATTCCCCGGATGGAACGGGCCGGGAGCGGTCGTATCGTCACCGTCGCCTCCGGCTGGGGTCTGCGCGCGGGCGAGAAGGCCGCCGCGTACTGCACGGCCAAGGCCGGTGTCGTCATGCTGACCCAGGCCATGGCCCTGGACCACAGCCCCGCGGGGATCCGGGTCAACTGCGTGGCCCCCGGAGACACCCGCACCCCCATGCTCGCCCGCGAGGCACGTCAACTCGGCCAGTCCGAGGCGGACTTCCTCGCGGAGGCGGCCGACCGGCCCCTGGGCAGGATCGGCACACCGGAGGACATCGCCGCCGCCGTCGCCTTCCTGGCGGGCCCGGACGCGGACTTCATCACCGGTACGGTGCTCACGGTCGACGGCGGGGGCACCATCTGAGCCGACACTCACTGTGGTGGGCCGCGTCGGTACGGAGATGACTACACCCTGCATTGACATGCCCATGAACGGTCTCGATGGTCCAGGCCGAGCCCCTCCGTATGTGACCGGTGACGGCGACCTGCCCGCCCCGCCCGCGGGCAGCAGGATCGACACCGAGGCACACCGGCCGTCCGACACGGACAACTCCTTCAACGCCTGGACGACGCTGACGCACGCCGACAACCCCGCCTGAGCGGCACGGAGCCCCGCCGTGCGGCGCGCGGCGGGGCTCCGTCGGATCGCGGATACGACGGCCGGGGGTCCGGGGGTCCGGGTCAGACCGTGCCGAACTCCCCCGCCTTGACCCCCGCCACGAAGGCGGCGAACGAGTTGACGGGGAAGCCCAGAGCCGGACCGCCCGGGTTCTTGGAGTCACGGACGGGGACCACGCCGCACGTACCGGCGAGGTTGGCGGCGACCTCGACGCAGGCGCCGCCGTTGTTGCTGTACGAAGAGGTGAACCAGCGGGGGGATTCGGTCGTCACGGGGTGCCCTTTCGCAACTGGTTGATCATGGCCACGGCCGCCGCCTGCGACAGCGCTTCGGCCTGTAGTTGATGGTAGGCCGTCAACATGGGCAGTACGGAAGTACTTTCGCGGTCCAGATGCCCCTGGGCCTGGGACTCCGCGTAGCAGACCACGGACCGGTCCGACAGCGTCAGGAGGTAGACCGGCAGGTCGAACGTCCGGCGCTCGCCTATCTCGTAAGGCGCCACCTGGAGCAGCGTGTTCGGCAGCTCCGCGAACTCGGCCAGCCGCGCGAGTTGGGCATCCATGACGGCAGGTCCGCCGATGGGCCGACGGAGGCAGCTCTCGTCCATCGTCACGAAGATCATGGGGGGCCGGGGCCGCACCAGCGCCGCCTGCCGCTCCGCCAGGACCGAGACGCGTTCGTCCGCCTGCTCGGGCGTGATGGCTCCCCGCCGTACGGCGCTGTCCGCCAGCACCCGCGCGTACTCCGGTGTCTGCAACAGGCCGGGAATGATCCCGATCTCGTACAGCCGGATCTCCACCGCGCGGCCCTCATAGCCGACGTACTCCGGGAAGCCCTCCAGCAGTGAGCCGTGCCGGATCTCATGCCACTGGCGCTCGAACGCGTCGACCGTGTCGCCCGTCCCGAAGGCAAGGTCGGCACTACGCGAAAACCGAAGAGTCGGAACCTTCCGAGCAGTTTCCACCGCCGAAATATGCGTACTGGAATATCCCGTCCGTTCGGCGAGATCCTCCTGCTTCCATCCATGAGCCTCTCGCGATGTGCGGACGCGCGCCCCGAACGCGGCTTGGGGACTGCTCTCGGGGTCCAACTCCTTGCGGTTCACCGACCTGCCACCTGCTTTCCGTTCGTGCCTTACAAGTTGAAGACTTCCCCACTCCGGGCCAGGCCGAATCCCCTCGGTAGCGAAGCGACTACGGAGAGGAATGATTATGTCCGCCCAGAACTTTCCCGCCGAGCGACAGGAGCCCCCAGGTATCCCGGAGCCCGGTTGCGAAGTGTGCGCCTGGTGGGACAGACGCCGGGAGAACGCCCTCCGCGGGATCGGAGCGACCACCCCCGCGGAGTGCACCCGGCAGATCGCGGGGCACCCGCACAGAAGGGCCGGTGACATCCCATGACACCCGAACTCCGGGTCGGCGCGGCCGTGTTCGATCGCAGGGCGGACATGCCGGGGGTGATCCGGTCCTTCGCCGGAACGACGGTCCACCTGGTCCGTCCCTCGGGCCACACCTGGCAGACCGCCCTGATCTCCGTCCGTCCGGCGACCGAACGCGAACGGACCCAACTCCGGGCCCTGGCACGACTGCACCGGAAGCAACAGCCCCCTGCGGAGCGGCGGTCATGAGCGCACACCTCTACCAGGTGACCGTTCTCGGCGAGGGGCCGGTCAACGGCACGCGGGCCCGCGTCGTCCTCGCCACGGGACGGATGGCATCACCGGATCACGCCCTCGTGTTCCTGCGCCGTCAGGCCCGCCGCATCGCCGATGGCCTCGACCCCGGCCCGTGTTCCGCGTGGCTTCCTCCGGGTGCGACGGCTCCGACGGGGACCCGCACTCCCGACGTGCCCACCGAACTCCGCCTCTGGTGCGCCGACGCCGGGGCGCAGGGGATGGCGCGTACACAGCTCATCGCGGGAACGGAGTTCACCCTGAGGACAGTTGACGACGACGGGGTCTACACGCTCAGGGTGGTGCCGGTACCCCCGTACATTCCGCCCCCGGTGCACCGACCCAGTGGGCGGAGACGCCGAAAGCCCCGATGGTTCGGCCGCTTCGAGGCCGGAACCTCGGCACGGCGGACGGCAATCCCGCCACCCGATCAGCGTCCAGGCTGAAAATGATCGTTCACCGTTGATTCGCCTGCTGCCTGCAACGTAAAGTCCAGCTGAGCGAATAGGGGGTTTCGCACGCCGCCTCCTCATGACTAAAAGAGTAACAGGCTTTTGCGTGCATCGCCGCGCTTCCCGGTTTCCCGTTCGACGCAAGCGACGAGTACGGAGACAGGCTTCAAATGAAGAATCGGAATCGCACCGCAGCGGCCGCCGGAATGACAGCAGCACTTCTCCTCATTCTGGCACCTCAGGCTCTTGCAAATTGGTCGAGCAGCATATCGAGTGGGGGCGTCGGATTCGAGTCCCGCCGCTGGGAAGATGAACTCTACTCTCGGATTGAATTCACGGACTGCGATTTGGGTTCCCTGCATGGCGGCTCGAACAGTGTCGACGTACAGATGCGGGAGGACATTCCGGCATCTCCCGATGACTCTTACGACAACAAGACATTCACTGCATGTTTCTCAGGCGGGACCAGCAAAGGAGAGTGGACCGACCTGGGATCCGGAATGAAGGACATGTACTTCCAGTTGATGAAGGTCGGCGGCAGTACGGTGAACGGTAACACCGTGGACGTCGAAACGGTTTTCGTCGACACAACCAAGGCCTAATAATACCGCTTCCACATTCGGGGCTCGGTGAGAGCGATCCGCTCTCACCGAGCCCCGGTGGCATCTTCAGTGAGAGTTTCGATGAGACTTGCTACCAGCCTGCGTTCGGGCTGCGTGCGATGGGCTTCCCCGTTCGCGCTTGCATTGACACTATTCTACTACAACGTAGGCGAAACCCAGCCGCTTACAGAGTTTCACGGCTATGCGCCCGCCCTGGTGGCATCTCCTTTGATGATGCTGTACGCATTTTCCTACGCAATTTCCGCCTCGCTTGCGGCCTGGGAAAGCGGGCGCCTTTCGGCTGCGGGTATCTGGCAGCTCGCTCCCGCTCGCTCGCGTTTCAGGATCGCCGCCAACATTGTGCTGCCTGTCGTTCTTCTTTCATGGACGATGCTGCTCCTGCCGCCTGCGGTGTCCTTGATCAGGACGACGACGCTCCCCACGGTCGACAGTCTCCGCCTCCCGGCCATGGCGCTCTGCCTGTGCGTTGCCCACGCGACCATCGGCTTCGCCATCGGCCTCCGGGTGCCACGCGTCTTCGCCGTGCCGATCGTCGCAGTTGTGGATTTCATAATGGTGGCCTTTACCCGCGCGGTCCACCCGTACTGGCTTCGCCACGTCTCCGGCCAGTACAAGAATCTGAACTTCGGCGAGGTTCCCGCCCTTTCCTCGATCGCGGCACCCCTGCTCTTCGGCGGTGGCCTGGCTGTCGGCATCGCAATCATGTGGCTCCCGCTCCGCAGTCGGCTGATCCGGGGGCTGTCTGCCTGCCTGGTCGCGGCACTGGGTATTTTCAGCGCCTACCACATCACGTCCGGCTGGGGACATGATCCGTCGCTCATCTCCGGCCGAGCACCGGTCACTTGCCGCGGCCAGGCACCAAAAATCTGCATGCCGACGGCGACAGCGGCTGCGCTGGCCAACGTCCGCAAGGAGTCGTTGGCGGCCTTGACGACCTTGCGGTCCAGGGGTGTGCCGGCCTCCCCGGAAATCATCACGGACCGTCTCGCGGAGGGGCGAAGCTACCGCCCGTCGACGAACAGTGTCTGGCGTCTGTCGCTGACGTCTGCGGACAGGACCGGCGGCGTACGCTACCAAGTGGCCATGACAGCAGTGCGTTTCCCCTGCGACAGAGCGGACGCCGTACCGGCTCGAGCGGCTCTGCTCTGGGCGGCCTCTGTCGTCGGGGAGCAGGAGCGATACACGCGAAGCATGAAAGCGGAAGCACGGTCACCGCAACAAGCCAGGGACAGCGAACAGATACACAGCATCGTCAAGGACGTCCTCGTCCAGCCTGTCGAAAAGCAAAGCGCCTGGTTCCAGAGCACTCTGACCGCCGCATGCGGCGGGAGCGGCAGGTGACTCTGTGGCTGAAGGCTCGTCGCGCTCACACCGTTCTGCCTTTTTCGCTCCTGCTTTTCACTGTCTTCGCCGTACTGGTACGCGATGTTGTTGTCGTTCTGCCCTCCATTGCCGGCAGTCATCAGGTGGTGCTGTCACTCTTCGTGCCGATTCCACTCGTGGCCGGCATGGCCCTCTGCCTTGAATCACGGGTCGCGGCCGCTGAAGCCTCCGCGGTCCGCACGGTGGCCCGCCTGGACGCCGGGCTGGTACTGGCCACCATGGCCGCAGCAGTAAGTATCAGTCTTCTGATCCGCCAGGTAACACAGGCCCCACAGGTCGACATCACGGGAAGGAATACCGTTTTCCTGACCGGCCTGATGCTGTGTGGACGGATAATTTCCAGACAGCGCGCCGTTCTGATTCCCACGGTATGGCCGATCGTCGTGGTTCTGGTCGGCTTCAGGCCCACGGGTGACGCCTATCCATGGACAATCATTCCGGAGCCTGCCGGCGCTCCACACGCGACCATTGCCGCCGCGCTGTTCATGTGTACCGGAATCCTTGCACAGCTTTACACCTCAAGGAAGATCTCGTGACTCTGGAAATCGCCTCCTGCACTTACGGCTACCGGCGCCGGGATATCATCCTGCGCGATTTCAGTTACCGTGTGCCCGACGGACTGACGGTCCTCCTCGGCCCGAACGGGGCAGGAAAGTCGACACTTCTCAAGCTCGCGGCGTCGGTCGTCCAGCCCTCTTCCGGCAGAGTAACTCTGGATGGGATGGATGCCGGCACCGCGAAATTCCGGCAAGCAGTGGCCTGGATGCCTCAGGACATCGTGTCCATGCCGTCCCTCACAGCACGCGAGTACGTCGCCTACGTGGGATGGCTCAAGGGAATGACCCGCCGGGATGCGTGGAGTGAGGCGCGCAGGGCTCTCCACCGTGTCGAACTCACCGACAAGAGCAATATAAAGAGCGGGCAACTGTCGGGCGGGCAACTGCGGCGCGTAGGGGTAGCCGCTGCCCTGGTCCACGGAGCCCGCGTTCTCCTGCTGGACGAACCAACGGCAGGAATGGACCCACATCAGCGACGTGTCTTCCGCGACACTCTGTCCAGCCTGGTTTCCGATGGCGTGCGGATACTGCTTTCCACGCACGATGTCGCAGACCTCGCGGAGGAAGCGCATCACGTCACGGTACTCAACGGCGGGCGAGTCCTGCAGCACGGGAACACGGACGCGTTCTTCGCCCACACTCCCCCCGGAACAGTGGCCGGCCGCGCAGCTGAGGCCGCTTACACCGAAATCCTGTCCCGACAAGGTGTATCAACAGCCTGACGAAGATACACAGCGGGGAAAACAGGCCGTCGAGTGCTTCGAGCCGGGCTGCGGAGGGGAGGCGGCCCGGGGTCATCTCCCGGCCCGTCTCCCCCGTCGTACGGCGTCGCGCTACGGCGCCGTCGGACGGCGCGCCGGGCGTGCCAGGGTGTAGCCGCCGATGCCCGCGAGCGCGCCGAGCACTCCTCCGGCGACGGTCCACAGCCAGCGGTTCGACCACCGGCCGGAGGACCAGCCGTCCTCCGGCTCGACGCCGGAGGCGGCGAGTCGCGCGCCCTCGGCCGAGGCGCCGCCGCCCGCCTGCGAGACGGTGGTGCGGCCGGGCGTCAGCGGTACGGCCAGCTTGCCGTCGACCGCGTGGGCGCCGCCCTGGTCGGGGGTCTCGGCCTTGATCTCCGCCCGTACCGGCAGCCCGAGGTCCTTCTCGTCGGCGTCCCGGACGGTGAGCCGTACGTAGTAGCTGCCGGGCAGCGGATCGTTGGACCACGGCTCGGCCCACGCCCGTACGGTACGGAGCACGCAGCGCAGCTCGACGGTGTCCGCGGCGGCGGCGAGCGCCTTCGTCTGGGCGCCGTACATGCACGGCTGGCGGCGGCGCAGACCGTCGTAGACGTCCACCTGCCAGGTGGCCGCGCCCTTCCGCGTGGCGGCGGACTCGGGGAGCGTGACCTTGGCGGTGACGGTGGCGCGCTGTCCGGTGTCCACCGGGAAGACCCAGTAGAGGTAGTCACCCGAGGAGCCGTCCGCCGTCGCCGTCTGTCCCGGGCGGAAGGCGGTGGCCGTACGGAACGACGTACCGGCCTCGGTGGGCGCCGGCGGGCCGTCGGAATCGTCGGAGTCGGTGGCCTCGGCGGAGGGCGTGGGGCTGTCCTCCGCGACGGCGGTGCCCGGCGCCCCGAGGAGCAGCGCTCCCGCGAGCAGGGATCCGGCGACCACGGACCGCGCGGCCCTGGCGTGTGTGAACAGACCGGCGATACGCATCAGTTGCTCCAGACGATACGAAGACGCGAGATCCAGCCCCAGAGCAGTCCGGCGAGCAGACCGGTCAGCGCCAGTACGCCGAGCAGCCACCAGCCGTGGCCGAGGCCGAAGGAGGCGACGTCGGACGCGGCGTCGGGCGCGTCGACGAGGTCGACGGTCAGCTCGACGGGCAGGCCCGGGGTGGTCTTGACGGAGGCGGGCGCGGAGAACGCGTTGCTGACCTGGAGGCAGACCGTCTCGGCGGCGGGCTTCTCGTCGTCGGAAGCGTCCTCGTCGGCGTCGCCATCCGGCTTCGGGTAGCGCAGCCCGGCCGAGATCACGTCCGTACGTCCGTCGCCGGCTTCCGAGCCGCGGACGATCTCCCGGCCGTGGACGGTGACCGCGCGCAGCAGCACGCCGTAGTCCTGGTTGACGGCGCGGTCGGCGGCGATGCTCACCGAGGCGCGCAGCTCCTGGCCGGGGAGGACGTCCACCCGGTACCAGCGGTGCTCGGAGAACGCCTCGCGGTCGCTGTAGAGGCCGGGCTTGATCGTCGGGGCGTCGGCGCAGCGCGCGGCGCCCTCGGTCGCGACGGGGGTGACGACCGGGTCGGCGGCCCGGTCGACCAACTGCGTGACGCGGCGCGAGAGTTCGTCGGTGTGCTGGACCGAGGTGAAGGTGCCGCCGGTGGCCTCGGCGATGCAGGTGAGCTGGCGGCGGGTCTTGTCGTCGGGGACCAGACCCAGGGTGTCGATGGTGAGGTGGATGCCCTTGGCGGCGATCTCACGCGCGACCTCGCAGGGGTCGAGCGGTGCGCAGGTATCCTCGCCGTCGGTGATCAGAACGATACGGCGGGTGGCCTCTTCGTCCCCTTCGAGGTCCTGGGCGGCACCGAGGAGGGCCGGGCCGATGGGCGTCCAGCCGGTGGGGGCGAGGGTGGCGACCGCGGTCTTCGCCTCCGTACGGTCCAGCGGCCCCACGGGGTAGAGCTGCTCGGTGTCCTTGCAGCCGACCTTGGTGTCCTTCCCGGGGTAGTTGGCACCGAGCGTCCGGATGCCCAGCTCCACCTCCTGCGGAACGGCGTCGAGCACCTCGTTGAAGGCTTGTTTCGCAGCCGCCATCCGGGACTGGCCGTCGATGTCACGGGTCCGCATCGAGCCGCTGACGTCGAGGACGAGATCGACCTTCGGCGCCGGCTGGCCGGTGGGTTCATCGGCGGCGGCAGCGGCGGGAGGAAAGAGTCCTACGGCCAGGGTGGCCACCAGACCGCACACGGCGGCTGCCGACCGTCTACTTATGATCATCGCCGGATGATAGTGATAGTGCACCCGGGGGGACAAACGGAAACTGACGGACCGTCAGTTGCTTTCCGGGAGATGACGGACCGGTGTCTCCCGGGCCACGGGGTATACACCTCAGGGTGATTTCGTGCATGGGAGCGCTCCCAGTGGTTGGATGACTGAAGCCCGTGCCCTGCGTACCGATCAGGCCGGGCTCAGGCTGACTGGAGGTCGCACGATGGTGACGAAGGCACGCACGGGCCAGCCCACCCTGGAGGAGGTCGCCGCGCTCGCCGGCGTCGGCCGGGGCACGGTCTCCCGCGTCATCAACAACTCACCCCGCGTGAAGGACACCACCCGGCACCTCGTCGAGCAGGCGATCGCCCAGCTGGGCTACATACCCAACCGCGCCGCCCGCGCGCTCGCGGGCAGCCGTACGGACGCGGTCGCGCTGGTCATACCGGAGACGGAGAAGCGGTTCTTCGCCGAGCCGTACTTCTCCGAGATCGTGCACGGCGTGGGCGACGGGCTGGCCGACACCGATCTCCAGCTGCTGCTCACACTCGTCCGCACCGAGAGCGAGCGGCAGCGCTTCCTCCAGTACGCGCGGGCCCGCCGGATCGACGGCGTCCTGCTGGTCTCCGTACACGGCGACGACCCGCTGCCCGACCTCCTCGCGGAGATGGAGATGCCGACCGTCCTGAGCGGCCGGCGCTCCGGCGAGGAGTCGGTGTCGTACGTCGACTCGGACAACGTGGGCGGCGCCCGCACCGCCGTGCGCCACCTCTGGGAGTCCGGACGGCGCGCGATCGGCACGATCACCGGACCGCTGGACATGTACGTGGCGCAGTGCCGGCTCCGGGGGTACGAGGAGGCCGTACGGGACACGTCGGGCGGCGGCCCCGGTCCCACGTGGATCGCGCACGGCGACTTCACGGAGGAGAGCGGACGCCGCGCGATGACCGAGCTGCTGACCAGGAACCCCGGCATCGACGCGGTCTTCGCGGCCTCCGACGTGATGGCGGTGGGCGCCCTGCACGCGCTGCGCGCGGTGGGCCGCAGAGTCCCCGAGGACGTGGCCGTGGTGGGGTTCGACGACTCCCCCATCGCCCGCCACACCGACCCCCAACTGACCTCCGTACGGCAGCCGGTGGAGGAGATGGGCCGCACGATGGCCCGGGTGCTGCTGGAGACGATCAACGACTCCTCGGCGGCCTGGCAGCACGTGGTACTGCGCACCGAACTGGTACGGCGGACCTCGGGCTGACCCGCCGGGCGGCGGCACCCCCGGCAATCCGCCGCCCCGCGCACCGTCCTGCAGCGGCCAGGCCCCAACCCCGCGTCTCAGCAACGGTCTTGACAACGGCCGACCCCTCGACAAGGCTCATGGGAGCGCTCCCACACCGGAGGAGGCGGTTCCTCACATCGCCGCCCCGCTCGGACTGCCGTAACCCGGCGCGGGGGCGCGCCCCCGCCCACCAGGCGGGGCCCGGCGCCGTTCCGTCCCGCATCCGTGGGGGACGCGGGACGGAACGGCGCCCGCGGAGAGCTCCGCCCTCGACAAGCGGGGAGGGCCCGCCGGCAAGCTGACGGACCCTCGTTCGGACATCCACCGCGCCGGGGCGCATGGTCAACCGATGTTCAGCCAGGGTGACCACTGGGTGCGGTTGTGGTCTGTTCCTTCCGCGCCATCTCGTCGGAGGACGCGGAACCTGACCTTGCTGTCCTCCCGCATGTCGTAGTTGCAGTAGCCAACCGCCCCGCTGCCCCCGGACTGGTGACACTCACCCGTACGGCCGTAGTCGGTCTCCCAGTCGGCGACGACCCGCATGCCATCAGCTCGGAAGTCGGAGACCTTGAACTTGTCCCCGTACGACACGAAGCACGCCTCGCCCGCCTCGTCACCGGCGTAGTCGTAGACAAGCTGACACCAGTCGCCGGCGGCGGTCGCCGACACCTCGCTGTTGTCGGCCGTGCTGACCCCGACACTGTCGGCCGCCTGAGCGGAACCTGTTGTTACGACAATGCTGGCGACACTGATGGCAGCCACCGCTGCCAGTCGAATCCTCAAGACTCATTCCCCCCCACATTGATGTGCCCATGGCGTCTTCCGCCAGCCAGGACGCTAAGAGGTGAGGCATGTTGGGATCAACCGTGCACGATGCATGGGTAGTGTGCACACTGCGCGCCGGTCACGTGCGGGGTGAGGCGTGGATGTCGATGCCGACACTGTTGGTGTTCCGCAGTGGGACACCACGGACCGGCCGGTCAGGCGGCGGACCCGAGCCGTCGCCGCCCCGCCCGCGTCCCGTCGTGGTGGATCGGTGTCCGCGCGCCCGTCAGCGGGGTGCCGGTGCCGCCCCGCCGGGTGGCGACGATCTCCGCCGCGATGGACAGCGCGGTCTCCTCGGGGGTACGGGCGCCGAGGTCCAGGCCGATCGGCGAGTGCAGCCGGGCGAGTTCGGCGGCGGTGAGGCCGGCCTCACGCAGGCGCCGGTCGCGGTCGGCGTGGGTGCGTCGCGAGCCCATCGCGCCGACGAAGGCGACGGGCAGCCGCAACGCCAGCTCCAGCAGCGGCACATCGAACCTGGCGTCGTGCGTGAGCACGCAGAGCGCCGTACGGGCGTCGACCGCGGTCCGGGCGAGATAGCGGTGCGGCCAGTCCACCACGACCTCGTCGGCGGCCGGGAACCGGTCGCGCGTGGCGAAGACGGGCCGCGCGTCGCAGACCGTCACGTGGTAGCCGAGGAACTTCCCCGCCCCGGCCAGCGCGGCGGCGAAGTCGACCGCGCCGAAGACGATCATGCGCGGGGGCCGGGTGCTCGTCTCGACCAGCAGCGTCAGGGGCCGCCCGCAGCGCGCGCCCCGCTCGCCGATCAGGACCTGGCCCGTACCGCCGGTGTCCAGCAGGGCGCGCGCCTCGTCCGCCGCCGTACGGTCCAGCTCCGGACCGCCGCCGAAGCCGCCCTCGTACGAGCCGTCGGGCCGTACGAGCAGGGCGCGGCCGAGCAGTTCGGCCGGTCCTTCCGTGATCCGCGCGAGCGCCGCGGGCTCCCCGCGCGCGGCGGCGCCGAGGGCCGCCACGAGCACCGCCCCTGCGGGGGTGCGGGGCCGGAGCGGGGTGATGAGGACGTCGATGACACCGCCGCAGGTGAGCCCGGCGGCGAAGGCGTCGTCGTCGCTGTATCCGAAGCGCTCCAGGACCGTGTTCCCGTCGCGGAGCGCCTGGCGGCACAGCTCGTACACGGCGGCCTCCACACAGCCGCCGGAGACCGAGCCGATCACCTCGCCCTCGCCGTCGACGGCGAGGGCGGCGCCCGGCTGCCGGGGCGCGCTGCCGCTGACGGCCACGACGGTGGCGACGGCGATGTCACGGCCCTCACCGGCCCAGCGGTGCAGCTCTTCCGCGATGTCCAGCATGTCGGTCGGTCTCCTCGGGACGGGTGCCGGTGCGCGTCAGGTGCCGGTGAGGTGTTCCGGGCGTACGGGCGTACGGTTCAGCTCCAGGCCCGTCGCCGCGCGGATCGCCGCGAGGACCGCCGGGGTGGACGAGAGCGTCGGCGCCTCGCCGACGCCGCGCAGCCCGTACGGCGCGTGGTCGTCGGCCAGTTCCAGGATGTCGACGGGCATGGTCGGCGTGTCGAGGATCGTCGGGATCAGATAGTCGGTGAAGGACGGATTGCGGACCTTCGCCGTGACGGGGTCCACGATGATCTCCTCCATCACCGCGACGCCCAGCCCCTGCGTGGAGCCGCCGTGGATCTGGCCGAGGACGGAGAGCGGGTTGAGCGCCTTGCCGACGTCCTGCGCGACGGCCAGTTCGACCACCTTGACCAGCCCGAGCTCCGTGTCGACCTCCACGACCGCGCGGTGCGCGGCGAAGGAGTACTGGACATGGCCGTTCCCCTGTCCGGTACGGAGGTCGAACGCCTCGGTCGGGCGGTGCCGCCACTCCCGCTCCACCTCGACCGCCTCGTCCTCCAGGACGTCCACCAGGGCGGCCAGCACCTCGCCGCCGTCGGTGACCACCTTGCCGTCCTCCAGCAGCAGTTCGGCCGTGGCCCAGGCCGGGTGGTACGTGCCGAACTTGCGCCGGCCGATCTCCAGGACCCGCTCCCTGACGTGCTCGCAGGAGTTCTTGACGGCGCCGCCGGTGACATAGGTCTGCCGGGAGGCGGAGGTGGAGCCCGCCGAGCCGACCCGGGTGTCCGCCGGGACGATGGTGACCTGGGTGACGCCGAGTTCGGTACGGGCGATCTGCGCGTGGACGGTGACCCCGCCCTGGCCGACCTCGGCCATCGCGGTGTGCACGACGGCGACGGGCACCCCGCCCACCACTTCGAGCCGTACGCGCGCGGTGGAGTAGTCGTCGAAGCCCTCGGAGAAGCCGACGTTCTTGATGCCGACCGCGTAGCCGACACCGCGGACCACGCCCTCGCCGTGCGTGGTGTTGGAGAGGCCGCCGGGCAGCGCCCGTACGTCCGCCTCCTCCCCCGCCACCAGCCACTGCCGCTCGGGCGGGAGGGGCCGGGCCTTGACGCGGCGCAGCAGTTCGGCGACGGGCGCCGGGGAGTCGACGCGCTGGCCGGTCGGCAGCAGGGTGCCCTGCTCCATGGCGTTGATCCGGCGGAACTCCACCGGGTCCATGCCGAGCGCGGCGGCCACCTTGTCCATCTGGGCCTCGTACGCGAAGCACGCCTGGACGGCGCCGAAGCCGCGCATCGCGCCGCAGGGCGGGTTGTTGGTGTAGAGGGCGAGCGCCTCGATGTCGACGTCCTCCACGGCGTACGGTCCCGCCGAGAGGGAGGCCGCGTTGCCGACGACGGCCGGGGAGGACGAGGCGTACGCGCCGCCGTCGAGGACGATCCGGCACTTCATGTGGGTGAGCTTGCCGTCGCGCGTCGCGCCGTGCTCGTAGTGCAGCCTGGCCGGGTGGCGGTGGACATGGCCGAAGAAGGACTCGAAGCGGTTGTAGACGATTTTGACCGGTCTGCCGGTGCGCAGCGCGAGCAGGCAGGCGTGGATCTGCATCGAGATGTCCTCGCGGCCGCCGAAGGCCCCGCCGACGCCGGAGAGCGTCATGCGGACCTTCTCCTCGGGGAGGCCGAGGACGGGCGCCATCTGGGCGAGGTCGGCGTGCAGCCACTGGGTGGCGACGTAGAGGTCGACGCCGCCGTCCTCGGCGGGCACGGCGAGGCCGGACTCGGGGCCGAGGAACGCCTGGTCCTGCATGCCGAAGACGTAGTCGCCGGTGATGATCACATCGGCGCGTTCGGCGGCCCGGGCGGCGTCGCCGCGGATCACCGGCTGGCGGTGCAGCACGTTGGGGTGCGGGACGTGGCGCGCGTAGGGGTCGGTGCGGTGCTCGTGGACCAGCGGGGCGCCGGGGGCGGTCGCGGACGCCTCGTCGGTGACGACCGGCAGGTCCGCGTAGTCGATCCGGATCTTCGCGGCGGCGCGGCGGGCGGTCTCCGGGTGGTCGGCGGCGACGAGGGCGACCGGCTCGCCGTGGTGCCGGACCTTGCCGTGGGCGAGGACGGGGGTGTCCTTGATCTCCAGGCCGTAGTGCGTGACGGCGGCGGGGAGGTCCTCGTACGTCAGCACGGCGTGGACGCCGGGGGTGGCCAGGGCCTCGGCGGTGTCGATGGAGCGGATCTCGGCGTGGGCCACGGTGGAGCGCAGGGTGTGGCCCCAGAGCATGTCCTCGTGCCACAGGTCGGAGGCGTACGCGAACTCGCCGGTGACCTTGAGGGTGCCGTCGGGTCGGAGGGTCGACTCGCCTATGCCGCCGCGGGTGCCGGAGCCCTGGGTGAGGCTGGTGGGGATGCCGGTGGTGGCCATGGTGGTCACACCGCCCTTTCCTGGCCGACGGCCTGCCGGGCGGCCGCGAGGCGGACCGCGTCCAGGATCTTCTCGTACCCCGTGCAGCGGCAGAGGTTGCCGGACAGGGCCTCGCGGATGTCCCCGTCGCTCGGGGAGGGGTGGCGCTCCAGCATCTCGTCGGCGGCGACCAGCAGCCCGGGGGTGCAGAAGCCGCACTGGACGGCACCCGCGTCGACGAACGCCCGCTGGATCGGGGCGAGTTCGTCGTCCTGGGTGCTCTCTTCCGCGGCGGTGGTCCCGTCGGTGGTGGTCCCGTCGCGCCCCGCGATCCCGGCGGCGGCCGCGCGCTTTCTGGCGTGGTCGGCCAGGCCCTCGACGGTGAGGATGTCCCGTCCTTCGGCCTGCCCGGCCGCGACCAGGCAGGCGCAGACCGGGACGCCGTCGAGCCGTACCGTACAGGAACCGCATTCGCCCTGCTCGCAGGCGTTCTTGGCGCCCGGCAGGCCCATCCGTTCGCGCAGCACGTAGAGCAGGCTCTCGCCCTCCCAGACGTCGTCGGCCTCCTGCTCGCGCCCGTTGACCGTGAAATGGACACGCATGGTTACGCAGCTCCTTCGAGTCCGCCGGGGCCGTGACCGGAGGCCCGGTACCGCTCCCAGGCCCAGCCGAGCTGACGGCGGGCCATGATGCCGACCGCGCGCCGCCGGTACGGGGCGGTGCCGCGGACGTCGTCGATGGGGTTGCAGGCGGCCGCGGCGAGGTCCGCGAACTGCCGCACGATCGACGGTGTGATGACCTTTCGGCTGTCCCAGAAGCCGCCCTCGTCGAGCGCCGCGTTCAGGAACAGCTCGGCGTCGCGCGCCCTGACGGGGGTGGGGGCGGCGGAGCCGATACCCGTGCCGACCGTACGGGTGCGGGGGTGCAGCGCGAGCCCGAAGGCGCAGACGGCGATGACCATCGCGTTGCGCGTGCCGACCTTCGAGTACTGCTGCGGGCCGTCCGCCTTCCTGATGTGGACGGCCCTGATGAGTTCGTCGGGCGCGAGCGCGTTGCGCTTCACACCGGTGTAGAACGCGTCGATCGGGATGCGCCGGGAGCCGCGTACGGACGCGACCTCCACCTCGGCGCCCGCGGCGAGCAGCGCCGGGTGCGCGTCGCCCGCCGGGGAGGCGGTGCCGAGGTTGCCGCCGACGCCGCCGCGGTTGCGGATCTGCGGGGAGGCGACGGTGCCCGAGGCGAGGGCGAGACCGGGCAGTTCGGCGCGCAGGTGCTCCATGATGTGGGTGTACGGGACGGACGCGCCCAGCGCGACCTCCGCCTCGCCGACCTCCCACTCGCCCAGTTCGCGGATGCGGTTGAGGTCCAGGAGCCGGTCCGGCCGGCGGTGGTCGAAGTTGATCTCGACCATGACGTCCGTGCCGCCCGCGATGGGCACGGCGGCGGGGTGCTCGGCCTTGGCGGCGAGCGCCTCCTCCCAGCTTCCGGGACGAAGGAAGTCCATGAGTGGCTCTCTTCTCGAAGCGGCTGGAGCTGCTGGAGCAGCTGGAGTGGCCGAAGCGGCTGGAGCTGCTGAAGTGGCTGAAGTGGCTGGAGCTGCTGGAGCGGTGTGTGGACCGCGGTCGGCCGCGGGGCGGCTGCCCACCAGTACACAAGCCGCCGACGCGCCCGGTGCAGTCACCGAAACCATGAAGGAGTTGGCTGGTCCGCCACTCAGTCTTGTAGATTCGAACGAATGATGGGGTTCCGGTAACCGAGAGGTCTTCCCATCGCAACGTAAGGCACTTCCGGTGGGGTGGCAGCTCCGCGCGAGCGGCCCCCGGACAGCGGACGAGGAAAGAGATCGGCGGCGACACGATGCGGCTGCGCGCACTGCTGGAGACCGACGCGCTGGGGCTGCGGCTGCTCGGCGGCGAGGAGGAGCTGGACCGGACCGTGCGCGGGGTGATGACGACCGACCTGCGGGACCCGAGCCGCTATCTCTCGGGCGGCGAGCTGGTCCTCAGCGGCCTCGCCTGGCGCCGGGGGGCCGAGGACTCGGAACCGTTCGTACGGATCCTCGCGGGCGCCGGGGTCGCCGGGCTCGCGGCGGGCGAGGCGGAGCTGGGCGACATCCCCGCCGACCTGGTCGCGGCGTGCGCCCGCCACCGGCTGCCGCTCTTCGCGGTGCACGAGAAGGTCGCGTTCGCCACGATCACCGAGCACGTGGTCCGCCAGGTCTCCGGGGTGCGCGCCGGGGATCTGGCGGCCGTGGTCGACCGGCACCGCCGACTGATGACCTCGGGTCCGGCGGGCGGCGGCCCCGAGGGGATACTCGACCTCCTCGGCTCCGATCTCGATCTGCGGGCCTGGGTGCTCTCCCCCACCGGGCGGCAGATCGCGGGGTCCGGCGCGCCGCTGCCCGCGGCGCGGGCCGCCGCGCTCGCGGGCGACCACCTCTCCGCCGCGCGCGCGGGCCTGCGGAGCCCGTACCGTACGGCCGTCGACGGCACCGTGTACTCCCTCTTCCCGGTCCGTGCGCAGGGCGGCGACGCGGCCGGGGCGCGCGGGGCGGCGCTGGCCGACTGGCTGCTGGCGGTCGAGGCGGACGCGGGCGACTGGCCGGAGGAGCGGCTCGACCTGCTCCAGGGCGTCACCCAGCTCATCGCGGTGGAGCGGGACCGGCGGGACGCGGCCCGTACGGTACGGCGCCGGCTCGCCCAGGAGGTGCTGGAGCTGGTCCAGGCGGGCGCGGCCCCCGCGGAGACGGCCGCCCGGCTGCGGGTGGCGGCCCCGGTCCTGCTGCCGGGACTCAGCGGGGCCGTGCCGCACTGGCAGGTCGTGGTGGCACGGATCGAGTGGGCGGAGCCGGAGGCCACCGGAGGGGGCGGCGACGGCGCCCCGGTGGTGCGGGCGCTGCTGGAGGAGATCCTGGTGGGGGCGGCGGGACCGGCGGGACCGGCAGGGGGCGACTCGGGGGACCGTATCGCGGTAGCCCACATGGGTGATGAGGCGATCGCGCTGGTACCGCTGACGGCGGCGGAGGAGGGCCCGGGGACACCGGCGCCGGACACCGTCCGGCCGACGGCGGCACCGGGGGCGGTTCCGGCCACTTCGGCACCGGCGCCGGGGGCCGCTCGGCCACCGGTGTCAGGGGCGGCCTCGGCGCGGGAATCCGGGGCGGCCTCGGCGCGGGTGGCGGATGCGGCGGGCGGTACGGGGCCGGCGGATCCCGGGCTGCACGCGGACGCGCTGCTGGCCGCCGTACGGGCGCCGCTCGCCGCGGGGCTCGGGGACGGCGGCCGGCTGACGCTCGGTGTGAGCGCCGCGGTGCACTCCGCCGAGGGGCTCAGGGGCGCCCTGGAGGAGGCCCGGCACGCCCGCCGTGTGGCGGCGGCCCGGCCGGGCCGCGTCTGCGCGGCGGGCCACCACGAACTGGCCTCGCACGTCCTGCTGCTGCCGTTCGTCCCCGACGACGTACGCCGGGCGTTCACGGCGCGGCTGCTGGACCCGCTGCGCGACTACGACCGCCGCCACCGGGCCGAACTGATCGCCACGCTGGAGGCGTTCCTCGACTGCGACGGCTCCTGGACCCGCTGCGCGGCGCGGCTGCATCTGCATGTGAACACGCTGCGGTACCGGGTGGGCCGGATCGAACAGCTGACGGGGCGCGACCTGTCGCGGCTGGAAGACAAGTTGGACTTCTTCCTGGCACTGCGCATGAGTTAGGGCGTCTCGCTCGGGCCGGGCCCCGCCGCCGGGACTCCGTCAGGACCTGCGGAAGCTGTCGACCGGGCCGCCGAAGCCGCCTTCGGGGCCGGCCCAGTCGATCGCCAGGGCGTCCTCGCCCTTCATCTTGACGGTGCCCGCGCCCCGCCCTCCGTCCGTGCCGTCCGCGCACGAAAGGGTCAGGGAGGGCGCGTCCGCCCCGCCCTTCCCGGCGGTGTCCAGGGTGCCGGTGCAGTCGAGCTTCGGGCCCTTGGCCGTGACCTTGCCGTCCGCGACGGTCAGGGTCTCCAGGGCGTCGTCGGACGTCGCGTCCACGATCGACTTCCAGGACCCGGCGGCACGGTCGGTGAGCGTGCCCCCGGCGGGGGTCTCGGGGATCGGCGCCGCCTCCCCCGCCCCGGTGTCCGACCCGGCGCCCGTGCCACTGCTCGCCGCGCTCGCCTTCGGGTCCGCCGGGTCGCCGTCGCCGCTTCCACAGCCGACGAGCACCAGTCCCGCGACGATCGTGACCACCGGGGCGACCGTCATGTGTACCGCCTTGCGCACTTCTCTCCCCCTCCGTTGACTGACAGGACCCACAAGCTAACAGCCGCTGGTCAGACGCCTTTTGCGGGCGGCGATCAGCACACGACCGCCATACCTCCACCACGCGTCGGCCACGTCCGCGCCCGGCGGACCGACCCACGGACCACTTCGCGGACCATCCTGCGGGGCGCCCCTCGGAGCGCCGCGTGCGCTGTCGCGTCCCGTTGACCGCCGTCACCCGAACCGGCCACGGGGAGTTCGGCTGCCGGATCCCGCGGAAGCCGCGCCGGGCCGCGGCGGGCGGTGACCGGCTGCCGCCACCCGGCCTCGTCCCGGGGTGGGGCGATCACCCCAGGTGGCAGGGGTGACGGCCGGCGGTCCCGCCCCGTACGGCCGGATCGGGACCACGGTGGGCACCCGGGCCGCGCGCCCCCGGTACCACCCCCGGCGCCCAAGTGATTGTGAATTTTTTCACCTGACCTATTGGCCCGGCGTGCTGATCCATGCTGAGATGCGTCCACACTCAACAGCACAATGGCGCGCTTGGGGAGGGCAATGTGGCGTATACCGCCATGTCCGGTTCCGGAACCACCGCTGGTGACGACCCGCTCCAGACCGCGGTATGGCGGCTGCGCTCACGCGGCTGCTGGACCGACGCGGCCGCATTGCTGGCGCCGCACGCCAACTCCCCCGACCCGGCGCTCCAACGGGCCTCGCTGCTCGTGGAGCGCTGCCTGTTCACCGGCGACGGCTGGCCGGAGGCCGAGGACGCGCTGCGCTCGGCGGAGGCCGCGGCCCGCGAGGACCGCGAGCGGGGCGCCGCGGCGTGCGAACGGGGGCATCTCGCCTACGCCTCGACCGTCCTCGGCGTCCGGGACCGCGCGGACGAGGCGCGCTCGGCCCTGGGGCGGGCCGCGGCGCTGCTGGACCCGACCGCGCCGGGCCGCGCCCTGCTCGACTTCCGGCGCGGGCTGGTCGCCGAACACCTCTCGGACTCCCCCCAGTCGGCCCGCGCCGCGTACCGCAGGGCGCACGCCGCGGCGACGGCGCACGGCCACACACTGCTGCTCTCCTTCACGTGGCGCCATCTCGCCGGACTGGCTCTGAGGGAAGGCGAGTTGGCCGAGGCGCGACACGGTTTCGGCGAATCCCTCCGGATCCGGGAGGAGTTGGGCTACCTGGTCGGTACGGCCCCGGCCCTGGCGGCGCTGGCCGACGCGGAACCCGAGCCGGAGGCCTCCCGCCTGCGCGCCGAGGCGGCCCGGCTCTTCCGCCTCCTGGGCGGCGTGCCCACCTGGCTCGCGGAGCAGCTCACGCCGTCGCCCCCGGCGCCGGTGGCCTGACGGGGCCGGGGACCTGACCGGGCCGGGGACATGACGGGGCCAGGGGGCCGGCTAGGGCGTGTCTGACAAAGGATCTCGGGTGGGTTCTCGGTGCCAGAGGATGAGTGCGGCGAGGTGGACTCCGGCCCGGTAGCGGTCGGCGAGTTTGTCGAAGCGGGTGGCGATCTCCCGGAACTGCTTGAGACGGCCGAAACAGCGTTCGACGACGTTCCGGGCTTTGTAGAGTTCGCGGTCGAAAGTCGGCGGTCTGCCGTCGGCCCGGCCGCGCCGGCGGTCTGCCGTCGGCCCGGCCGCGCCGCAGACGGTTGGCCTTCTGGTCGGCACGCTCGGGGATTACGGTCCGGACGCCCCGCCCGCGTAGGCCCTGGCGGATCGCCCGCGACGAGTACGCCTTGTCAGCCAGGACCGCGTCAGGTCTGCAGCGGGGACGGCCCGCACCGGTCCGGGGCACTTTCAGGCCGCCCATGACGGTGTCGAAGACCGTGGAGTCGTTGACGTTGCCCGGCGTGACGACGACGGTCAAGGGCAGGCCCCGGCCGTCGCAGGCAAGATGAACCTTGGTGATCAGCCCACCGCGGGACCGGCCCAGCGCCTGGCGAGCCGCCGAGCGTGCCGGATCTTCCGATTCGTCCCCCGTATCTGCCCCCTTTTGCGAGCACCGGTGGCGTGCTGGTGAGCCCGGATGACCGTGGAATCGACCGAAACAGTCCACTCCACAGCCCCGACGGAGTCGTCACGGACCTGGGCATGCTCCAGCAGCCGGGCCCACGTGCCGTCCGTCTCCCAGCGAGCGAACCTCTCATAGACCGTCTGCCACGGCCCGTAACGCTCCGGCAGATCACGCCACGGAGTACCCGTACGCAACCGCCACAACACCCCATTGATCACCTGCCGATGATCCCGTCACGGCCGCCCTCGACCGTCAACACCAGGCAACAGGAGCGCTATCCGCTTCCACGCCGCATCCGTCAGCTCACCACGACCCACCACAGGATCAATTATCAGACAGAACGTCAGCGGCGCTCGTGAACGCCCCGATTCAGGCTTGCTGCGCGATGTCCTCGGCCAGCTCGGTGAGGGTTCGCTCCGCCAGCGATCGCGCCTCGGGCGTGCTGTCGGTCCCGGCGAGGGTGATTGCCGCCTTCCACGCCGCCCAACCCTGAGCGCGGTGCCAGGTGTCCTGGTCCAGACCGGCTGCGCGGGCGAACAGCGGACGCGTCTCGCGGTCGAACATCGTCCACGCGGCCACCAGGTCGCAGGCGGGGTCCCCGACGGCGGAGCAACCGAAGTCGATGACCGACGAGAGCCGCCCCTCGCTCAGCAGCAGGTTTCCGGGCGCGATGTCGCCGTGCAACCACACCGGTGCCCCGTGCCACGAAGACTCCGTGGCACGGCGGACGCACCGCTCGCCCATCTCCCGCACCTCGGGCGCGAGCCCCGCGAGAGCCAGGACGGCCTCGTCGGCGTAGACGGTGAATTCGGCGCCACGCAAGCAGTTGTGCGCCCCTGGCAGCGGGGCGTCCTGCGTCGGTACGGCACGCAGGGCCGTCAGGAACTCACCCAGGCCCACCGCGACAGCGGCCAGATCGGCTTCCCCGGCACCGGCGCGGTTCAGCGTCCGCCCGGGGTACCAGGCGTACACCGACCACGGACCGTCGAACAGCGGGCTTGGCACGCCCTTGGCGACAGGCTTCGGAATCGGCAGGGGCAGCACCCCGGCGAGCGCCGGCAGCCAGCGGTGCTCCTTCTCGACCTGGGCGTCGTAACCCCGCGCGCTGGGAATCCGGACCGCAAGGTCGGAGCCAAGGCGGAACGTTCGGTTGTCCCAGCCCTGTGGCTCGACCGGGCAAAGCGGCAGCTCAGCCCACCGGGGGAACTGCTCGCGCACGAGCCGGCGTGCGAGGTCCAGGTCGGGAACCGGCCGCTCGACGGTGGGCACGGAACTGTCCTGGCTGACGCTCATAGCGGGATCTCCTGCGGGGGTGTCGGTCACGGTCGGTCAGCGGCCCGGGACCGCTCCGGCCGGCCGGGCGAAGCGGGGGGACTTCGGCGGACGGGCCCCCGCCTCACCGTAGCGGCCGAAGCCGGGGACGAGCAGTGTAAGGGATCCGGTGAGCAGGAACACCACAGCGCCCTGCCCGGCCACAACCCCTACCCCGAAAAGCGCCGGAGCGGGCACAGCCCCCTGCCCAGAACCACCGGCCAGCGTCAGGACGGCAAGGCAATTGGACCGAGCACGCATACGCTCGGCGATCTATTTGTCAGACAGGCCCTAGCGCGACGCGTCCCCGTGCCATGAGCCCCACAGCTTCGCGTACGCGCCGCCCCCGGCCACCAGCGCGTCATGCGTGCCCAGTTCGGTGAGCCGGCCGTCGTCCATCACGGCCACCCGGTCCGCGTCGCGCGCCGTCTGGAGCCGGTGGGCGATGGCGATGACCGTACGGCCGTCGAGGACCGCCGCCAGCGCCCGTTCCGCGTGGCGCGCGGTCGCCGGGTCGAGCAGGGCGGTCGCCTCGTCGAGGATCAGCGTGTGCGGGTCGGCCAATACCACGCGCGCCAGGGCAAGTTGCTGCGAGCGGGCGCCGTCCAGTTCGACCCCGCCCGCGCCCAGCACGGTGTCGAGGCCGTCCGGCAGTTCGTCGGCCCAGTCCGCGCCGACGGTGGCGAGCGCCGCCCGCAGCTCCGTGTCCGTGGCGCCGGGCGCGGCGATCAGGAGGTTGTCCCGGACGCTGTCGAGGAAGACGTGGTGCTCCTGGGTGACCAGGACCACCTGGCGGCGCAGGTCCTCGGGGTCGAGCGCGGCGATCGGCACCCGTCCCACCGTGACCGAGCCCTCCCCCGGCTTCTCGATTCCCGCCAGCAGCCTGCCGAGCGTGGACTTCCCGGCGCCGGACGGCCCGACGACGGCGAGCCGTTCACCGGGCCGTACGGTCAGATCGACTCCGCGCAGCACGTCGCGCCCGCCGTCGTACGCGTACCGCACACCCGTGACCTCGATCCGGTCGCCGTCCGGAACGAGGCGCCGCCGATCCGGGCTCCCGGGCCGGTGGCCGCCCGGTGTCTCCCCCAGCCCTTCGACCCTGGCGAACGACGCCCCGCTGCTCTGCACCTGCTCCACCCACCGCAGGATCTCGTCGAGCGGCTGGTCGAGCTGGCGCATGTACAGCGCGCAGGCGACGACGGCCCCGAGGCTCACCAGGCCCTGGTCGTGCAGCGCGCCTCCGGCCAGCAGGACGACCACGACCGGGACGATGTACGAGGCGTCGACCATGGGGAAGAGGACGCTGCGCAGGAACAGGGTCCTGGTACGGGTGCGTTCGCACCGCTTCACCGCCTCCTCGCAGGCGTCGAGGCGGCGCTGCTGGAGCCCGAAGGCCTCGACGGTGCGCGCGCCCGCCGCCGTCGCCGAAAGGATCTCCGCCAGCGCCGAGTTGGCCTCGCCCTCCGCCAGATACGCGGTGTGCGCCCGGCGCAGGTACCAGCGGGTGGCGAACCAGATGCCGATCAGGCCGATCAGCCCGCAGGCGCCGAGCGGCGGAGCGAGGACGACGACCGCGCCCAGGATGAACAGCACCTGGATCCCGGCGATGAAGACGTCCGGGCCCGCGTCGCGCAGTGTGGTGCCGACGGCGGTGACATCGGTGGTGCCGCGCGCCGTCAGATCGCCGGCGCCGGCCCGCTCCACCACCGGGGCGGGCAGCCCGAGGGCCCGGTCGACGAACTGTTCGCGGATCCGGGCCGAGGTCCGTTCGCCGAAGCGGTGTCCGACGTAGCGGGCGTACCGGGTCAGCAGGAGCTGGGCGAGCGCGCACACCAGGATGATCAGCGCGTACCGGTCGACGGCGGACACGCCGCCACCGTCCCGGACGGTGTTGACGATACGGCCGAGCAGCCAGGGGCCGGCGAGACCGGCCACCGCCGCGAGGGCGTTGAGGCCGATCGCGGCGGCGAAGGCACGTCCGTCCTGGCGCACCAGCGCGAGCGCGGCGCGGCGCACCCGCGAGGGATCGGCCACGGGCAGTCCGGCCGGCGCCCTCCGGGCGCTCTCCGTGTTCTCCTCGCCCGCGGTCATCGCACGGCCTCCTCGTACCGGTCCGGTTCGTCGTCCTCCGTACCGCGTGCCACGAGGGCGCGGTAGCCCGCCTGTGCCGCGAGCAGTTCCCGGTGGGTGCCGACCGCCTCCGTACGGCCGTCGACCAGGTAGTGGACCCTGTCCGCGTGTTCCAGCATCAGCGGGGAGGTGGTGGTGACGAGGGTGGTGCGGCCCGCCCGGGCGGCGCGCAGCCCGGCGGCGAGCGCGGCTTCCGTGTGGGCGTCGACGGCCGAGGTGGGTTCGACGGCGATCAGGACCTCGGGGTCGGCGAGCAATGCCCTTGCCAGCCGCACCCGTTGGCGCTGACCGCCGGAGAGGTTACGGCCCTGGCCGAGGAGGTCGGAGTCGAGGCCGTCCGGCAGGCCGAGGACGATGTCCTGGGCCGCGGCGGCGGCGATCGCCGCTTCGACGGCCTCGTCCTCGCGGCGCCGGCGGCCCTCGACGGTGTCGCGGAGGGTGCCCGCGAAGAGGTCGGCCTCGTTGTCGGCGACGAGGACGCGGTCGCGGACGTCGCGGAGGGGGATCGTGTCGAGCCGGGCCCCGCCCCAGGTCGCGGCCGAGGCGGTGAACCGGCCCAGCCGGTCGGCCACTTCCACGGCGTCCGAGGGGCGGGCGCCGACGAGCGCCGTGAGGCTCCCGGGCGCCACCTCGACGCCGGAGGCGGGATCGCGCAAGGGGGCGGGGGACACGGGCGCCCGCCCCGGCGCACCGCCGTCGCCGTCGCCGCCGTCGCGGTCGCCGTAGGCCGGATCCGCGCCGGCTCCGGAACACGCGTCCGCGTCGGCGTGTTCGGGCTCCAGCGCCAGGAACCGTACGACCCGCCGCGCGCAGACCAGGCCGCGGCTCACGTCGTAACCGCCCTCGATGAAGAACCAGACGGGGACGACGAGAACGGCCGTGTAGCCGTACACCGCGACGAGTTCGCCGAGGGAGATCTCTCCCCGGGCGGCCAGCCGCGCCGCCAGCCAGGTCACGACGGCCAGGAAGAGCGCGGGCAGGCCGACGCCGAACGCGGCGATCCAGCTGGTCACGGCCCCGACCCGGTAGCCCTCGTCCCTGAGGCGCCCGGAGTCGTGCCGGTAGCGCGCCGCGTACACGTCCTTTCCGCCGAGTCCGCCGAGCACGCGCAGCCCGCCGACGATGTCGACGAAGCGCGCGGCGAGGGCGCCCTGCCGCTCGCGGTACGCCGCCTCCCTGCCCTGCAACCGCCCCAGCAGCGGGCCGAGTACGACCGCGAGCAGCGGTACGCCGAGCAGCACGACGGCGGCGAGGACCGGCGACACGGACATCAGGAGCCCGGCGACCACGACATAGGCGAGGACCGCGCCGACGCCGGGGCCGGTGACGGTCAGGGCCTGGCTCATCGCGATGACGTCGGATATGCCGATGGTGACGACTTCTCCGGCCGTGATCCGGTGCGGCAGTGTGGCGCCGAGCGTGGTCGCCTGGCGGACCACGACACGTACGGTACGGAAGGTGGCGTCCATCCGGACCCGGGTCATGGTGCGGTGCCGCGCCAGGCCCACCAGCGCGTTGGCCACGCCGACCGCGAGCAGCGCCCCGCTCCAGCCCCACAGGGCCGGCCCGTCTCCCGGTGCGAGGCCGTCGTCGATCGCCCGGGACAGCAGGTACGGCGGGAGCGTGAGGCCGGCCATCCAGACGCTGCCCCACAGCGCGCCGGCCGCCGCCCGTCCCCGCTGACTGGTCACCAGCCACCACAGATAGCGCGCCGCGCTCCGCCTGTCCGGCGTGCCGGGATCCTTGTATGTGTCACCCATTCCCGCACCCTAACGAGACCGCCGCCAGGACTCCTCCGAATTGACGGCGGCACGGACCGGGACATCAACAGCACGGACGGACCGGGGCATTCACGGCGGCACGGACCGAGACACGGACGGGGCACGGACCGGTCGCGGGGCACCCACAGGCCCCCACACCTCTCCACACGATCGCTCACGGTCACGCACGTCCCCACACATCACCACGACCTCCCCACGACCTCGCCATCACCTCATCACGGGCGTGCCTCCGGCATGTGACAGCCCATGGAGCAAAAGGGAGGTTTACCCGCAAGGGCAGGCATCGACACGGGGCCGGGCGAGCCCCTGACCGGCACCCAACGATCACCAACGACCCCAAAAGGGAAACTCCACTGAATTACCGTCAGACGCCAGAAAGAGAACAGAACGACCTGGCCGGGGGCACATGCCGTGGTGATAAGATCGCCGAGCTTGCCAAGTGGCGCCAAACCCGCTATGGCATAGAAGGAAAGTCAGCGCATCGGCCCAGAAATCCGCCGTCCCGGGGAGAACTATGCCATTAGCCGGGCCTTTCAAGGCAGTCCGGCAGGCGAGCGTGCGCGGCCTATCCCGTATGTCTGTGATCGCGAGCCGTTCTCAACGCATTCTCCAGACATCCAGCACCCGGTGGCCTACTCGCCCGAAGAGAGCCTTATGACGCAATACCTCCAGGATCCAGCGCTTTGGGGTCTCATCGCTGGTACTCCTCTCGCCGCTACCGCGATCATTCGCGGTAGGAAGTCAATTGCCGAGCTGAGAAAGGAGAAACAAGAGCTCAAGGCGCATTACGCGAATCTTGAGGACCATTACGCCGAGGCCGTCGAAGAGGCCAAGGACAGGGCGGAAGAAGCCACCAAGACCGCGCTGAAGTCGGCGATGCGAACGCTTCAGGGTCTGGCGAGCGAGCAACAACTCGCCATCACCAAGCTTCAGGACAAGTATGGGGAACTCCAGATTCTCCAGGACCTCCTCGACATCGACCACATGAACTCGCAGTTCGCACGGCGTGCCCAGTCCATCGCCGTTCTCTGCGACGGCTGGCTGGGCCGGCAGCGCTCCGCCGCGTCGCTCTACGACGTGGTGCGCAGCGCCAAGGGCCGTATCCGCCACTTCACGCGTGTGGAAATCCGCGCCCAGAGTAATTTCGCGATCGTCAGCCGGGCGGTGGAGCCCGTCGCGCTCACGCTCGCCGAACTCCTCGACAACGCCACCAGTTACTCCGCGCCGGAAACGATCATCGAGATCAACATCCGGCCCGTGCCCAAGGGCGTCTGCATCATTGTCGACGACGCCGGTGTCGGCATGAACGAGGAGGAGAAGGCCAGGGCGGCGGGGCTCCTGTCGAGTGAGCGTTCGCCCGGCGTATCGGGTCTCGGCAATCCGCCGCAGTTCGGTTTCACCGTGATCGGTGTGCTGGCCGCGCGGTACGGCTTCACCGTGTCCGTGGATTCCACCTCTCCCTACGGCGGGGTGCGCGCGGTCGTGCTGCTGCCCGAGGAGCTGCTCACCGCCATGCCGGAGCCCGAGCCCAAGCCCGCTCACCAGCCCGAGCTCAAGCCCGCGCGCCGGTCCGAGCCCAAGGAGTTCCCCACTGTGGCCGCGTCCTCCCCGATGCCGCCCGAAGAGACTCCGGCGGCGCCCACGACCACCTTCGGGGGTCTCCCCAAACGCCGTCGCCGAGGCGCGATCTCGATCGTTCCGGCCGCCGAGACCACGGAGGCGCCGGCTCGTGACCACGAGCAGGCCGCTTCCGTGATGGGCGCGTTCCAGCGGGGAACGCAGTCCGGCCGCCGTTTCAACAACACAAGCAGTGAAGGGCATGAGAATCAGTGAATTACGATCTGTCATGGATGCTTGACAGTGCTCTGGAAGTGCCCGAAGCACGTCACGCGATTCTCGTCTCCGCCGACGGCCTCCTCATGGCCCGTTCCAAGGAGGTCGGCAAGGACCACGCCGACACCGTCGCCGCCGCGATGAGCGGAATGCAGTCGTTGAGCCGCACCCTGGCCGACTTCTGCGGCACCCCGCCGAACAACCGGGCCCATTGGCGGCAGACGGTGGTCGAATTCGACCACGGCTGGGCCTTCCTCATCTCGGCCGGCGAGGGCGCCTACCTCGGCGTATCGGCAACACCGGAGGTGGACATGGCCGAGATCACCTTCCGTATGCAGCAGCTCGTCGGCCAGCTCGGCAAGGCCTTGACCAGTCCCCCTCGCGAGATTGCTGACACGAAAGCATGACCACACCAGAAGAGCCGGATCAGGAACCAGTCGCCCCGCAATTAGTACGTCCGTATGTCATCACCAACGGCCGCAGTCTGCTCGATGACCACGAGTTTTCACTGATCACGCTGGTCACGACGGTTCAGGACACCCCCAGAGCGGGACATCTCGACCCTGAGAAGCGCGATCTTCTGGAGTTGTGCGCGGGCGGCCATCTCTCCGTCGCCGAAATAGTCGGACACACCCAGCTTCCGGTCGGGGTCGTGAAAATTCTGCTGTCCGATCTCACGCAGGAGGGGTACCTCGTCACCCGTGCCCCCATACCTCCCGCGAAGCTGGTCGAGCGGCACATACTTGAGGAGGTGCTGAATGGCCTTCAAGCCCGTTTTGGATGACGGCGTCTATCTGCGCGAGTCGGTACAGACCGCCGCGAAGATTCTTGTGGTCGGGCATTTCGCCGTCGGCAAGACGACATTCATCGGGACCATGTCCGAGATCCCTCCGCTGCGCACCGAAGAGGTGATGACGCAGGCGGGCGAGGGCATCGACGACCTCAAGGGCACCCCCGGCAAGACCACCACGACGGTGGCGATGGACTTCGGCCGCCTCACCCTCAGCGACCGGCTGGTCCTCTACCTGTTCGGCACGCCGGGCCAGCAGCGCTTCGTCCAGGTGTGGGAGGACATGACCCGGGGCGCCCTCGGGGCCCTGGTCCTGGTCGACCCGGAGCGTCTGGAGGAGTCCTTCCCCGTGATGGACCTCGTCGAGCACTACGGCATCCCCTACGCGATCGCCGTGAACCGATTCGACGACCGGCCGAACCACGGGGACCAGGAAATACGGGAAGCGCTCGACCTGCTCCCCGAGACGCCTCTCGTCAACTGCGACGCGCGGGACCAGCGTTCGTCGGCGAACGCCCTGATCTCCCTCGTCCGTTACCTTCAGTCACGCCTCAACTAGGAGCACGGCACATGCAATCCCCCTCGGATTTCCCCTCACCACCGCCGGGTTGCCCAGCCCACAACAGCGGCCGGGGAGTCCCCCTGTACACACCGGAGTTCGTCAAGGACCCGGCCACGCACTACACGTACATGCGGAACTTCGGTCCCGCCGCCCCCGTGGAACTGGCCCCCGGGGTCGAGGCGTCGCTCGTCACGGACTACGCCGCGGCGCTCCATGTGCTCCAGAACCCCGACATGTTCGTCCGGGACTCGCGGCGCTGGCGCGCCCTCAACGAGGGCCGGGTGCCGCTGGACAGCCCTGTCCTGCCGATGATGGCGTACATGCCCGGCCCCCTCCTCACCGACGGCGCCCAGCACCTGAGGCTGCGCCAGGCGGCCACGGACAGTCTGGCGCGGATCGACACCCACCGGCTGACCCGCATGGTGGAACGTACCGCCACCTATCTGATCAGCCAGTTCAGCGGTCGCGGCAAGGTCGATCTGGTCGGTGAGTACGCGCAGGTGCTGCCCCTGCTCGTCTTCAACGACCTGTTCGGCTGCCCCGGCGAGCTGGGCGACCGCATGGTGTTCGGCATCTCCGGAATCTTCGACGGGGTCGACGCGGCGAAGGCGAACGAGGTCCTCCAGGAGGCCCTGATCGAGCTGGTGATGCTGAAGCGGTCCCAGCCCGGTGACGACATCACCTCCTGGCTGATGCAGCACCCGGTCAAGCTCACCGACGAGGAGATGATCCCGCAGATCCTCCAGCTCATCGGCGGCGGCACGGAGCCGCTGTCGAACCTCATCTCCAACGCGCTGCGGGTCCTGCTCTCCGACGACAAGTACGCGGACGGGGAGCAGTCCGGCAGCCTGCTGGTCGAGGACGCGATCAACGACATCCTGTGGAACAGCGCCCCCATCGCCAACTGGGCCACGCACTTCCCCGTACAGGACGTCGATCTGTCCGGGGTCAAGCTCGATGCCTGGGACCCGGTGCTCATCAGCTTCGCCGCCGCCAACACGGACCCCAACCTGTCCATGGGCCGGCAGACGCTGAGCAAGCGCGCGCACCTCGCCTGGGGCGCCGGGCCGCACGCCTGCCCCGCCAAGGATCCCGCGCTCCTGATATCGGTGCAGGCCATCGAGAAGCTGCTCAACGGCCTGCCCGACATCGAGCTGGCGGTCTCCCCGGACGACCTGGTCTACCGGCCTGGTCCCTTCCACCGGGCGCTCAGCTCCCTGCCCGCCCGCTTCACCCCCGAGCGCAGGACCCAGCCGCGCCCCGGGCCCACGGCCTCCGCGGCGCGCGCGGCGGGCGGCCGCCCGGCCCCGGACACGCACGCCGTGCCGCAGAAGGGGAAGTTCTGGAGTGGCTTCCTGGCCTGGTGGAAGGGGTAGCACCCGGAGCCGGGCCGTTACCGCACCGCGGCCTCGGCCCGGTCCGAGGTGCGCAGATGCCAGGTCGACCAGGCGTCCTCTTCGTCACCGATCCGGCCCCCACTGGCGATCGGAACGGCGGAGAGGAACTCCGCGGGCAGGTCGAACGCGTCCACCAGCGTCATCATATGAGGCGCCAGGCCGGCGACGAGGGCATTGCCGACCTCGTGGAATCCGCGGACATGACCGGCGGTCAGCTCACCCTCGGCGAGCAGCGTCCCGGTGTGCGGGGCGAGTTGCCGGATGAGGAAGAGCAGGCACACGTCCTCCAGCAGGTTACGTGCCATCGGGTCGGCGGCCCGGGCCGCGGCGGCGATGAAGGCGTCGGCGGCCTGGAGGCAGGCATGGGCCGAGACCATCTCCAGGGCCGGGGTGGATGCCTCGTTCCAGCGGCCGAGCGGGTCCCCCGACGGCCCCCGGCGCAGGGCCTCGCGGGCCCGCGTCTGCGCATCGGCCTCGACCCTGGCGAGGAGATCCCGCAGGAACGCGAGATCGGTCAGGGACCGCTCGGCCAGGGGCGCCGCGGATTCGGGGCGGCGCTCCGCCTGGTGGTTGAAGACCATCTCGGAGGCGGCCTTCACCCAGATGACAAGGTTGTCACCTTCCGCGGTGATGCTGCCCTCTATGTTCAGCGGCAGATCCGACAGGCCGTTGACCGGGAAGAATCCCTGGGCCCCGCACCGCTCCCGGGACTCGATCGCGATCGCGCGGGCCTGCCAGGTGATCCAGCCCTTGGCGATCGCGACCAGGCGCTCGGTGTCCGCCCGGTTCTCCGGTGTGTGCCCGGTCCACCGGGACACCACCTCCCGGTGGAGGAAGGTCATGGCGTACGCCGTCGCGATGGCGTCCAGCAGTCGTCCGTGATGGCTGCGGTGCGCCACCAGCGGTACGCGTTCGCCGAGCTTCGGCCCACTGATGTGCCGGGAGTGCGCATGCCGTACGGCGATGACCAGAGCCGCCCGCGACACCCCGACGCTGCCCCCGCTCATGCAGAGCTTTCCGCTGGTGACGCGCCCTATCGAGTGCAGGAACCGCTTGCGCGCGCTGCCCAGGGCGCTGTGGAGGTTCCCCGCCCCGTCCAGTCGGCCGTGTTCCCCTTCGAGCAGCGCCTCACGCGGCAGCCGTACCCGGTCGAAGGAGGTGAGGCAGTGGTCCACGGGGGTGCCGGTACGGTCCGGGAGCCGCCGGACGTGCACGCCGGGCAGATGGCCCCTGTCGTCGCTGAGCGGGGTCAGGAACAGGAAGATTCCCTCGTCCTCGCCGTCGATCAGCAGCCGGGCCGCCACGACGGCGCTCTTCGGACCGCCGGTCAGGCTGGTGTTCGGCATGAACTTCTGCGCGCCCGGCGTGGGCGTGTGCAGGACGAACTCACCGGTCTCCCGGTCGTACTCGGCGGTCGTCCGGAGCGCCGAGGCGTCGTTGCCGTGGTCCACCTCGGTGCACAGGAACGTTCCGGTGCGCCGCATCGAGGTGAAGTCGGACAGGTCGCGCGGGACAGCGCCGCCGTCCTGTTCGAGGAGGCTGCCCAGGAACAGGTTGTAGTGGATGCCCGCCAGGGTGCCCAGGCCACTGTCGACGACCCCGGTCCACTCGTGCAGCGCCGCGAGCCGGCGCGGGTCGAGGGCCAGTTCCCTCGCGTCGCCGGCGGCGTCGTTGACCAGCGCGAGCCGGGAGTAGGAGAGCTGGACGCGCTCGGCGGCGGACAGCACGGAACGGTGCCGGAAGTCGTCCCTGGCGATCAGTTCACGCCAGGCACCATGCACGTGGGCCTGGTCCTCTCCGTCGAAGAGGAGGTACGTCAGCTCGCGGCTCAGTCCGGAAACGCGGCGCGCGCGCCCCGGCTCAGCTCCAGGGAGTTCCTTGTCACGCAATGGCAGCATGGTCATGAATTGCTCCGCATGGACGCCTTACACCAGTGGACGGAAAGTTGAAACAATTGAATACCGGCCAACGCGTCCCGTTCCAGAGCTGACAAGATCTTTTTTTGAGCCGAAGATCACCGGCTGGCGCACTTGAGGAAATCCCCGATCTCCATTACCCTCGGCTCCCACCCGACTCCACGGCGTAAACATCCGGATCGACGGAAGTGAGCGATTACACCCCATCCGGCCTGGGAAGTCATAGGGAATTTAGCAGTCCTGACGCCCCGCCGGGGTGACTCCCCACCCGGCCGGTACGACGCGAGCACACCCCGACCAGACGGAAAGGACATTCGCCACCGAGGGGAAATCAGGGGTAAATTGAAGAGTTTTTCGCGGCACCGCGCGGGACATCCGGGAATTGCCCGCAATTCCCCTCAGGTGATGTTCCGGTCCCCCGCGAAATGCGCCCGCAGCAGTGATTGCGCCAGCGGCAGGTCACCCGCCGCCAGCGCGTCCAGCAGCGCCAGGTGTTCGGCCGCGTGCGCGATCAGGTCGGCGCGGCGTACGGCGGGGGCGCCGGCCGGCGGCCACTGCGCGCGCCGGTGCACGTCGTCGGCGATCGCGACGAGCTGCTGATTGCCGGAGAGGGAGAGCACCGCCCGGTGGAAGGCGCGGTCGCACTCCGCGTAGCCGGCCCGGTCCCCGAGGGCCGCGGACGCGCTCGCCGCGTCGGCCAACGGACGTATCTCCGCCCAGCGTTCGGCGGGAACGGTGCGGACCAGGCGGAGCATCACCGGCACTTCGAGCAGGGCCACCACCTCGGCCAGTTCGGCTGTCTCCCGGGAGGTGCGCCGGACCACCCGGAAGCCCCTGTTCGGGACGGTCTCCACCGCACCCTCCAGCGCGAGCTGCTGCATGGCCTCCCGTACCGGGGTGGCGGAGACCCCGAAGCGCTCGGCGAGCACCGGGGCCGAGTAGACCTCGCCCGGCACCAGCTCGCCGCCGACGAGCGCCTCGCGGAGGGCGGCAAGGATCTGGCCGCGTACCGAGTGGCGCCGTACGGAGTGACGAGGACCCGGGCGCTCACTGTGCGTGTGCTCCCCGCGCGCCGGCTCGCGCGCGTCCGTACGCGCCTGCTCCGGCAGCCGGGCGCCTCCGGCCCCGGGGCCGGGCCCGGCCCCGGGCGCCCCTCCGGACGTCCGGGGGACCTCCGACGTACCGGGCACGGCGGCCCGGGACGGGTACGGCACCGGCGCCGTGGACTCACGCGCTCCGCCCTGCTCCACTCGGGTCCTCCTCGGCCGTCGGGTCGGTCCGTTCACCAGGAGGTCCGGGTCCTCCCCGTGCACGATAGGCCGACCGGGGCGCAGTTCACACCTCGATCACATCGGGTAAGGTAAGGCTTACCTGCAAGCGATCCCGATTCGGTGGTCCCCGCATGACCGTGCCCACTGTTCTGCCCGGGCTTCTCGCCTCTCCCGTGACGGGCGCCTACGCCCGGCTGACCGAGGTGTTTCCCGCGCTGAGCATCCATCAGCTCACCGACGGCAGGCAGCCGCCCGTCGGCGGCGGCTGGGTGAGCGCGGCGGAGCTGGCGGCGGGCGGCCCGGCCCTGGACACGTTCCTCGCCTGGGACGAGGCGCAGGTGCTGCGCGACCACGGGCGGCGGGCCCGGCCCGATGTGATCGCCAGCTTCGCGCTGCACCGCTACGCCTGGCCGGCCTGTCTGCTGATCACCGTGCCGTGGTTCCTGCACCGCCGGGTGGTCCGGGTCCCGGTCGAGTCCGTCTCGTTCCAGCGGGCCCTGGGCCGGATGACGGTCCGTGTCCACGAGTTCGCCTGTCTGCCGGACGACCCCGCCGCGGCACTGCCCGGCGCCCGGGTCGTACCGGACGAGGAGGCGCTGCGCGACGAGGCGCGGACGGCCGTCGCCGAACACCTCGGTCCGGTCCTGGAGGGGTTCGCCCCGCGGATGCGGCGCGGCAGGCGGGCCCTGTGGGGCATGGCGACCGACGAGATCGTCGAGGGGCTCTGGTACATCGCGCATCTGCTCGGCGAGGAGCGGCGCGCGATGGCGGAGCTGGAGCTGCTGCTGCCGGGGGCGACCAAACCGTACGTCGGCGCGGCGGGCTTCCGCGAGCTGACCGGTCCCGGCGGCGAATCTTTGCCGACCCGTGACCGAGCGAGTTGCTGCCTTTTCTACACGTTGCGCCCCGAGGGCACCTGCGTCACGTGCCCGCGTACCTGCGACGACGACCGCGTCAGGAAACTCGCCGCGAGTATCTGACCCTCCGTCACCCGTGGATTCCACGCCACCGTCAGTAGTGATATTAATCGAACATGACAGCCACCTGCCGTACGGCAGCTCTAGGCGATCGTGCATATTTGTGTGCCACACCGCCCCGTTGGTGTTCTGTTGTCCCAAAACCCCCTGAGGGGCACCGCACTTCCGTCAAGATGGCGTCCCGAACGCCCTACTGCGATGCAAGGAACACCGCATGCGACTGACTGACATATCGCTGAACTGGCTGATTCCCGGCGTCGTGCTGATCGTCGGAGCCCTGGTGACGGTGGCGGTTCTCGCCGGTGGCAAGCGTGCCCGGGAGAAGCCGGCTGTCGAGGACTCCTGGGAGCGCAGCGAGGAGCGCCGCAGACGCAAGGAGGCCATCTACGGGATGGCTTCCTACGCGCTGCTGTTCTGCTGCGCCGCCGTGGCCGCGGCCCTCTCGTTCAAGGGCCTGGTCGGCTTCGGCCAGGAGAACCTGGGCCTCTCGGGCGGCTGGGAGTACCTGGTGCCGTTCGGTCTCGACGGCGCGGCGATGTTCTGCTCGGTCCTCGCCGTGCGCGAGGCCAGCCACGGTGACGCGGCCCTCGGCTCGCGTCTGCTCGTGTGGACGTTCGCCGGTGCCGCCGCCTGGTTCAACTGGGTGCACGCGCCCACGGGTATCGGCCACGAGGGCGCCCCGCACTTCTTCGCCGGCATGTCCCTCTCGGCCGCGGTGCTCTTCGACCGCGCGCTGAAGCAGACCCGCCGGGCGGCGCTGCGCGAGCAGGGGCTCGTCCCCCGTCCGCTGCCGCAGATCCGGATCGTACGGTGGCTCCGGGCACCGCGCGAGACCTTCGCCGCCTGGTCGCTGATGCTGCTGGAGAACGTGCGCACCCTGGACGAGGCCGTCGACGAGGTGCGCGAGGACCGGCGCCAGAAGGAACAGGGACGTCTCCGCAGGCGCGAGCAGGTGAAGCTGGAGCGGGCGCAGATCAAGGCGCTCAACCGGCAGCACCGCGCCTGGGGCCGTGGCCGCGGCGGCCGTCAGGTCGCGCTGCCCTCGGCCGGACCGGGGGCGAGCTCGCCACCGGCCGTCGAGGCCGCAGCGGAGCCTGCCATAGGAGAACAGCCGCAACTTCCCCAGCGTTCCCGGCTCTCCCTTCAGGCCGTGAAGGGTACTGAGGCCCGTACGGTGGACCTCACCGCCGAGGACGACACGCAGGCTCTGCCGAGGCTCGACTCGCTGGAGCGCAAGCTCAAGGAGATGGAGCGGCAGTTCGGCTGAGCCCGAGCGGCTCGGCGAGCAGGCACCACCAGCACGGCAGGCACCACCAGCACGACTGGCGGAATCAGCACGACTGGCGGAATCAGCGACACCAGCACGACAGGCGGGACCGCGCGGAGCTGTCGCGGCTCCCTTCTCCGGACCGGCGTGACGGACGACCGTCACGCCGGTCCGCTGCCGTTTCCCCCGCACCACCCCTGGTGACACCGTCCGTTCAGGAAGCATCCGTTACGCGGCCTCGCCGTTCAGCTCGAACCAGACCACCTTGCCCAGCGGCCTCGTCCGTATCCCCCAGTCGTCCGCGAGACTCCGGACCAGCGCGAGGCCCCTGCCGTTCGTCGCGTCGTCGGGGACCGGCCGGGCCGGCTCGGGCGGCGCGGCCAGGCCGGCGACGAAGTCCCGTACCTCCACGCGCAGTCGCGAGTCCGCGAACGTCGCCGTGACCACCGCGCCCGTCTCCGTGTGCACCAGCGCGTTCGTCACCAGCTCACTCATCAGCAGCTCGGCCACGGCGGCGGAGTCCCGCTCCCGCCAGTGGACCAGCATCTCCCGTAAGGCGTGCCGCACCTCGGGGACCGCCGCCAGATCGGTGCCCCCCACTCTGCGCCGTAACCCGCTCATCATTTTCGTCCCCCCGCTCGTCACTTCTGTCCTCCGACTTCTGTCCCCCGCCGGAAATGGCTCGTGGCGCTGCGTACAAGAGGTGTATTCCCCTTGCCGGAATGGGCCACTCATGGTGTGCGTCACCTGTCGTCTCCACGCCGGGCGGCGCGCCGCCCGGCCGCCGTCCGGCCCCCGTCCGAGCGCCGTGCGCCACCGCCGGACGGATGCGGACGGCGGGTCCGGGGAAGCTCTGGGGGGAGCGATTCCGAGAAGCGAGGAGCCCCGATGCACGACGACCGCACTCAGGTGGAAGGGCGGCTGGAGCGCGCGCTGCGCCAGTTCATCCGCCCCGCGCAGTACGCGGCGCGGCAGCCGCTCTCGCTCGCCGTCTGGCACGCGCCGGGCGAACCGGTGCCGGTGGAGCGGGCGTTGCGTGGCGCGTACGAGCCTTTCGCGGCGGGTACGGAGTGGGGTTCACCGTGGTCGACGAGCTGGTTCCGGCTGACGGGCACCGTGCCGGACGGCTGGGCGGGGCGCCGTGTGGAGGTGGTGATCGACCCCGGATTCACCGGTGAGGGGCCCGGGTTCCAGGCCGAGGGAATGGTGTACGACGCGTCGGGGGTGCCGGTCAAGGGCATCCATCCGCGCAACCGGCACGTCCCGGTGGCCGCCCCGGCGGCGGGCGGCGAGTCCGTGGAGCTGTTGCTGGAGGCGGCGGCCAACCCGGCCGTGCTCCACGACTTCGAGCCCACGCTCCTCGGGGACGTGCTGACCGCGGGGGACCGTCCCCTCTACCGGTTCGCCTCGGCCGAGGTCGCCGTCCTGGACGAGGAGGTGTGGCATCTCGTCCTGGACATGGAGGTGCTCTCCGAGTTGATGGCCGAGCTGCCCACCGACCGGTCGCGGCGCCATGAGATCCTGCGCGCCCTGGAGTCCGCGCTGGACGTGCTGGACCTGCACGACGTGGCGGGCACGGCGGCCGGGGCCCGCCGGGAGCTGGCGGACGCGCTGGCGCGCCCCGCGTCGCCGAGCGCGCACCGCCTCTCGGCGGCGGGCCACGCCCATATCGACTCGGCGTGGCTGTGGCCGCTGCGCGAGACCGTACGGAAGGCGTCGCGGACGTTCGCCAATGTCACGGCGCTCGCCGCCGACTACCCGGAGCTGGTCTTCGCCTGTTCGCAGGCGCAGCAGTACGCGTGGGTGCGCGACCACCAGCCGCACATCTGGCGGCGCATCAAGCAGGCGGTCAAGGAGGGGACCTGGGCGCCGGTGGGCTCGATGTGGGTGGAGTCCGACGCCAACATGCCGGGCGGCGAGGCGCTGGCCCGGCAGATCGTGCACGGCAAGCGCTTCTTCCAGGAGGAGCTGGGCGTGGACACGGAGGAGATCTGGCTGCCGGACTCCTTCGGATACACGGCGGCGTTCCCGCAGTTGGCGAAGTTGGCCGGGGTGAAGTGGTTCCTCACGCAGAAGCTGTCCTGGAACCAGTCGAACCGGATGCCGCACCACACCTTCTGGTGGGAGGGCATCGACGGCACCCGCGTCTTCACCCACTTCCCGCCGGTCGACACGTACAACGCGCAGTTCCACGGCTCCGAACTGGCCCACGCGGAACGGAACTTCACGGAGAAGGGGCGGTCGTCCCGCTCCCTGGTGCCGTTCGGCTGGGGCGACGGCGGGGGCGGCCCCACCCGGGAGATGATGGAGAAGGCGCGGCGGCTGGCGTCCCTGGAGGGCTCGCCCCGCGTGGAGATCGAGCACCCGGCGGCGTTCTTCGCGGCGGCGCGGGAGGAGTACGGGGAGCGGGCGCCGGTCTGGTCGGGCGAGCTGTACCTGGAGCTGCACCGGGCGACGTACACCACCCAGGCCAAGACCAAGCAGGGCAACCGGCGCAGCGAACACCTGTTGCGGGAGGCCGAGTTGTGGGCGACGGTGGCGGCGCTGCGCGCACACCCCGGGCCGGGGTCGCGGCCGTACGCGTATCCGTACGAGGCGCTGGACCGGATCTGGAGGACGGTGCTGCTGCACCAGTTCCACGACATCCTGCCGGGTTCGTCGATCGCCTGGGTGCACCGGGAGGCGCGGGCCACGTACCGGGCGGTGCGGGAGGAGCTGGAGGGGATCGTCGCGGAGGCGGTGGCGGCGCTGGGCGGGGGCCGGCCCGCCGTGCTGAACGCGGCACCGTTCGCGCGCCGTGAGCCGGTCGAGTTCGACGCGGCGGACGTGCCCTCGTCCGTACGGGCGCAGCCGCTGGCGGGCGGCCGGGTGCTGGCCGCCGCGTTCACCCGGTCGCTGGCGACGGGGTCGTTCACCGGCGCCCTGGACCGGTCGGGGGTCTCCGGGGTGGCCGGGGACAGGTCGATCACGCTCCGGAACCAGCTGGTGGAGGTGGTGATCGACACGGACGGGCTGCTCACGTCCGTACGCGACCTCGTGGCGCGCCGGGAGGTGCTGGCGCCCGGCGGCCGGGGCAATCTGCTCCAGCTCCACCCCGACCACCCCAATCAGTGGGACGCCTGGGACATCGACCGGCACTACCGGCACCGGCACACCGATCTCACCGCCGCCGAGTCCGTCGAGCTGACGGAGGCGGGTCCGCTGCGGGCGTCGGTGCGGGTGGTGCGGGTGTTCGGGGCGTCCCGGATCACCCAGGAGATCCGGCTCACGGCGGGCAGCAACCGGATCGATGTCGTCACCGACATCGACTGGCGCGAGTCGGAGAAGGTCCTCAAGGCGGCGTTCCCGCTCGATGTGCACGCCGAACGGTCCACCGCCGAGATCCAGTTCGGCCATGTGCACCGGGCCACGCACGACAACACCGGCTGGGACGCGGCCCGCTTCGAGATCTGCGCGCACCGCTGGCTGCGGGTGGCCGAGCCCGGGTACGGCGTGGCGGTGCTCAACGACTCGACGTACGGGCACGACGTGACGCGGACGCCTCACGCGCAGGGCCTGGGCACGACCGTACGGCTGACGCTGCTGCGCGCCCCGCACAGCCCGGACCCGGAGACGGATCAGGGCACGCACCGGTTCCGGTACGCGCTGCTGCCCGGCGCCACGGTGGAGGAGAGCGTGCAGGAGGGGCTGGCGCTCAATCTGCCGCTGCGGGTGGCGACGGCTCCCGAGCTGGCGCCGCTGGTCGACATCGACAACGCCGCGGTGACCGTGGAGGCGGTCAAGCTCGCCGAGGACCGGAGCGGCGAGGTGATCGTACGGCTCTACGAGTCGGCCGGCGGCCGGGCCGAGGCGACGCTGCGCGTCGGGTTCCCGGTGCGCGAGGCACGGGTGACGGATCTGCTGGAACGGCCGCTGCACGCCGCGGAGACGGGCGAGGAGGGAGTGCGGCTGCGGCTGCGGCCGTTCCAGATCCTGACGCTGCGGCTCACCCCGGCGTGAGCCCGCCGGCCGGGCGGACAGCCGGGCGGACGGCCGGGCCGGCGGCCTGACGGCGCGGACATCCGGGCCATCGGCCTGACGGGGGTCCGGAGGTGGACGGTCCGGCGGTGGACGGCGGGGTCAGGGCCGGGGCACGTTCCGCAGGTTGGAGCGGGCCATCTGCACCATCCGGCCCACCCCGCCGTCCAGGACGATCTTGCTCGCGGAGAGCGCGAAGCCCGTCACCATCTCGGCACTGATCCTCGGCGGGATGGAGAGCGCGTTCGGGTCGGTGACCACGTCCACCAGCGCGGGACCCCGGTGCTTGAAGGCGTCCTTGAGGGCGCCGGCGAGCTGCCGGGGCTTCTCGACGCGTACGCCGTAGGCACCGGCGGCGCGGGCGAGCGCGGCGAAGTCGGGGTTGTGGTTGGTCGTACCGTACGCGGGCAGTCCGCCGACCAGCATCTCCAACTCGACCATTCCCAGGGCCGAGTTGTTGAAGAGTACGACCTTCACCGGCAGGTCGTACTGGACGAGTGTGAGGAAGTCGCCGAGCAGCATGGCGAATCCGCCGTCGCCGGACATCGAGACGACCTGCCGGTTCCGGTCGGTGAACTGCGCCCCGATGGCCTGCGGCAGGGCGTTGGCCATCGAACCGTGGCTGAACGAACCGATGACGCGGCGCCGCCCGTTGGGGGTGAGGTAGCGGGCCGCCCATACGTTGCACATCCCGGTGTCGACGGTGAACACGGCGTCGTCGTCGGCGAGTTCGTCGAGGACGGAGGCGACGTACTCGGGGTGGATCGGGATGTGCTTCTCGACCTTGCGGGTGTACGCCTTGATCACGCCCTCCAGCGCGTCGGCGTGCTTCTTCAGCATCCTGTCGAGAAAGCGGCGGTCCGCCTTGGCCCGTACGCGGGGCGTCAGGGAGATCAGCGTCTCGCGGACGTCGCCCCACACGGCGAGGTCCAGCTTGGAGCGGCGGCCGAGGCGCTCGGGCCTGATGTCGACCTGGGCGATCTTGACGTCGTCGGGGAGGAAGGCGTTGTACGGGAAGTCCGTGCCGAGGAGCAGCAGCAGATCGCACTCGTGAGTGGCCTCGTAGGCGGCGCCGTAGCCGAGCAGTCCGCTCATGCCGACGTCGTACGGGTTGTCGTACTGGATCCACTCCTTGCCGCGCAGCGCGTGACCGACCGGGGACTTGACCCGTTCGGCGAACTCCATCACCTCGGCGTGCGCGCCGGCGGTGCCGCTGCCGCAGAAGAGCGTGACGCGGTCCGCCTCGTCGATCATGCGGGCGAGCTTCTCGATCTCTGTGTCACCGGGGCGTACGGAGGGCCGTGCGGTGACGAGGGCGTGCTCCACCGCCTTCTCCGGGGCGGGCGCGGAGGCGATGTCGCCGGGCAGGGTGACCACGCTGACGCCGCTCAGGCCGATGGCGTGCTGGATGGCGGTCTGCAGCAGCCGGGGCATCTGCCGGGGGCTGGAGATCATCTCGTTGTAGTGGCTGCACTCGTTGAACAGCCGCTCGGGGTGGGTCTCCTGGAAGAAGCCGAGGCCGATCTCGGCGGAGGGGATGTGGGAGGCGAGGGCGAGGACGGGGGCCATGGAGCGGTGGGCGTCGTACAGGCCGTTGATGAGATGCAGGTTGCCGGGGCCGCAGGAGCCCGCGCAGGCGGCGAGCCCCCCGGTGATCTGGGCCTCGGCGCCGGCCGCGAAGGCGGCGGTCTCCTCGTGCCTGACCTGGATCCAGTCGATGGCGGGGGTGCGGCGGATGGCGTCGACGACGGGGTTGAGGCTGTCGCCGACGACTCCGTACAGCCGCTGGACGCCCGCTCTGACGAGGATGTCGACGAACTGTTCCGCCACGTTCTGCTTGGCCATGGATCCGCGCCCTCTCCGGTGACGGCCGGGACGGCCGGCCCGCCCCGCGCTCTCCATCAACCCACGGCGGGCCCGGACGCGCCTGCTGGGCCCGTCGTTCGGCGTCATGCCTCCCAGAGGGCGACCGCCGTACGGTCGTCGGCGTAGCCCCGCACGCCGAGCACGGTGTCGGCGAGGAAGCCGGCCGGCCCCGGTGGCTCCGGCACGCCCCAGCGGCGGGCCAGTTCGCTCGCGAGCCCGGGCGCGGCGCGGAGCGGCTCGGCCAGCCCCGCGCTGCACAGCAGGAGGGTGTCGCCCGGCCGGGCGACCGACGCCCGGAACAGGAACGGCTCAGGAGGTGGGGACGGCGGGCCCTCGATGTAGGGGGCACGGTCGTTCGTGATCGCCAGGTCCATGGTGAGCCGGTCGCCCTCGGGGGTCTCGGCGGGCGGGGAGCCGGTGGTGGCGTAGGCGGTGCCTCGGGGCTCCAGGTCCTCCCAGTCACCGTCCCTGAGCCGGAAGAGTCCTCCGGCGCCGGCCCCGAAGAACACCCGGTTCCGGCAGTCGGGGTCGGCGGTGAGCAGCAGACAGCGCAGACTCGCCGTGTACGCCTCGGGCGCCAGCCCGCGTTCGGCGGCGCGGGCCCGGAGCTTGCCGAACCCCCGGTCGGTGAGCCGGTGCAGACCGGATTTCAGCTCACCCCTGCGACCGGCCCTGATGTCCTCGGAGAGCCTGCTGTGGTCGCGTCCGACGGCGCCGCCGATCCAGTGGCAGACCTCGGCGGCGGCCAGGTGGGCGCCCTCGGCCGCGCGGGCCCCGCCGGCGACGGCGACGAGGACGAGCGCGCCGGGGCCGGTCCCGAACCGGGCGGTGAGCAGCGCGTCGCGGCGGGGCTCGCCGCGGCGCCGCGCGGCGCCGCCCCGTACGGAGACGGCCCGCAGGGTGTACGACCCGTAGGAGGCGCCGTCGAGGACGGTGTCGGCGACGAGTTCGGCCAGCCGGTCGGGGTGGGCGGCGGGCAGCGCGCCGGGACCGGCGTCATGGCCGGGCGGCCGGTCACCGCGCGGGGCGCCCCGCGCGCGGTGAGGGGCGGGGACGGGGGTGCTCCCCGGCGCCGCCCGCGGATCGGGAACGGCCCGCGCACCGGGCGCGTTCGCGGGCGGAGGGGGCGGGGACGGGGACGGGGCGGGCGGCGGCGGGCCCTGCGCCGGAGGAGACGGCGCCTCGGGAGGTACGGCATCCCCGCCGGAGCGCGACCCCCGCGGCGCTTCGGGAGGTACGGCATCCCGGGCATCCGTCCGCGGCAGCGGCCGGGCGTCGCTCGGCGCGTACGGGGCCGGTGACGGCGCCTGCTCCCACCAGGCCCGTGCGGGCCCCGTCGAGCCTCCGGCGCGGTCGCCGGCCGTTTCCGTGGCGGGATCCGGCGGCGGGTCCGCCGGGACCGCGGTCGGACCTCCCGCCGAACCCGCGGTCGGACCCGGATCCGCCGTCGCGCCCGCCCGCACCGCGTCCGCCGCCGAGTCGAATCGGTCGTCGAGCGTGTCCCCGGACTTCGCCGCGGGCCCCGTGTCCGGCGCCGACGCGTCGTACAGGCGGTTCCACCAGTCGTCGTCGGGCGGTCGTTCCCCCTGCTCGCTCATGTCCCTTATTTTCGACCGCTCCAGGGGGACGAAAACGGCCGTCGTCGAAAATGAGTCCGCCGGGCGACCCCACCCCCCACGGGAAGGACGCCCGGCGAACGGTCACAGATCCAGCGCGGGCGCGGACACGGGCGGCCGGACCGCACGCGTCGTTCTCCCGTGCACAATCCGGCCGGAACCTCCGCGGAGGCATATGACCGGGACTGTTGCTGCTGTGATGGCGCCACCATGACAGAGTGCCGGGGCTTACAGGGGATGATGAGCACGGCGGGTTTACGCCGTGGCCGGTATCCGCCACGGCGAGCCGGGGTACGTACGCGTCCGAGGAGGTCGCGCGGGGTGAGTGGGGAGGGGTGGACAAGGTGCTGGGAGCGATAGGCCTTGACGAGAGACACGAGGCGGCGTATCGGGCGCTGGTGTCGATCGGGGCCGCGGAGGTGGCGGATCTGGCGCACCGGCTCGCCCTCCCCGAGCCGGACACCGAACGGGCGCTGCGCAGGCTGGAGCGGCAGGGTCTCGCCGCCCAGTCCTCCTCCCGGGCGGGCCGGTGGGTCGCCGCGCCGCCCGCCGTCGCGCTGGGCGCGCTGCTGACCCAGCACCGCCATCAGCTCGAACAGGCGGAGTTGGCGGCGGTGCTGCTCGCCGAGGAGTACCGGGCGGAGGCGGCCGAGCCGGCCGTGCACGACCTGATCGAGGTGGTGACGGGCGCCAGCGCCGTGGCCCACCGCTTCCTCCAGCTCCAGCTCGGCGCCACGGAGGAGGTCTGCGCGCTGGTCACGGGGCAGCCCGTGGCGGTGACGGGGCGGGAGAACGAGGCCGAGGACCGGGCGGCGAGCCGTGGGGTCGCCTACCGGGTGGTGATCGAGCGTGAGGTGCTGGCCCAGCCCACCGGGCTCACCGAACTGGCCGCCGCGCTCGGCCGGCAGGAGCGGGTCCGGGTCACCGAGCGGGTGCCGACGAAGCTGGTGATCGCGGACCGCGCGCTCGCGATGGTGCCGCTGACGGGCCGTGGCGCCGGGCCCGCGGCCCTGGTCGTGCACGCCAGCGGGCTGCTGGAGTCGCTGATGGGGCTCTTCGAGGCGGTGTGGCGCGAGGGGCTGCCGCTGCGGCTGGGCACGGACGGGGCGGTACGGGAGGACGGCCCGCCCGGCCCCGACCCCACCGACCTGGAGATCCTGTCGCTGCTGCTCGCCGGGATGACCGACGCCAGCGTCGCGAAACAGCTCGACCTGGGGCTGCGGACCGTTCAGCGCCGGGTGAAGGGGCTGATGGAGCTGAGCGGGGTGACGACCCGGCTCCAACTCGGCTGGCACGCGTACGAGCGGGGCTGGGTGGCCCGCGGCCCCGAGGTCTGAACACGGCCGCCAAGGGCGCGAACGCATCCTGCGGGAACGGGCGCCGTCCGGCACAGTTGGCGGATGGAAGTGTGGCAGCTCGTGCTGGTCGCCCTGGTCATGCTGCTCGGTCTGTTCGGCGTGCTCGTCCCCGGCGTGCCGGGTCAGGCGATCGTCTGGGCCGCCGTGCTCTGGTGGGCGCTGTCCGACACCACGCGGGCCGCCTGGGCGCTGCTGATCGGCGCGACGGCGCTGCTCCTGCTCAACCAGGCGCTCAGGCCGCTGCTGCCGGCCCGCAGGACCAGTCGGACGGGGGTGCCGCGCCGCACACTGCTGACCGGCGGGGTCGCGGGCATCGCGGGGTTCTTCGTGGTGCCGGTGGTGGGCGGGATCCTGGGGTTCGTCGGGGGGATCTACGGTGCGGAACGGGCGCGGCTGGGCAGTCACCGGGACGGCTGGGCGTCCACCCGTACGGTCATGCGGACGGCGGGGGCGTCGCTGCTGGTGGAGCTCTTCGCGTGTCTGCTGGTGGTGGGCGCGTGGCTGGTCGTGGTGGTCCGGGGCTGACCGGCACGACGGGCGCGGGCGGCGCGCAGATGGCTCCCTGCGTAGGACCGCCAGGGCCGCCACGCCTCCTCGGCCCGCTCCCCCTCGGGCGCCACATCGGGGTCGCCGAGGGCCCGCGTGCGGATCAGCGCGGCGGTGCCGGGCGTCACGCCGGGGACGGCCAGGAGCGCCTGTTCGGCCGCGTCCCGGTCGGCCCCCGCGTCGAGCCGTACGGTGCCGTCGGCGAGCGCGGTCGCGAGCGGCCCCGCCACCGGGTGGCCGCGCAGCGCGGCGGGCTCGGGGAAGAGCCGGGTGAGCCCGCCGGGCGCCTGCTCCAGCACCTGGCCGTACGTCGCCACGGCCCGCCGGGCCGCCGCCTCCCCGAGCAGGGCGCGCAGCGCGTACTCGGCCGGCTCCGCCGCGCCGGGCGAGCGCAGCCCGGGGCGGGCGGCGACGAGGGGAGCGAGGCGCGGGTCGGCGCCGAGGCGTTCGTCCACGGCGTACGGGTCGGCGTCGAGGTCGAAGAGGCGGCGCAGCCGCTGGACGGCGGTGGTGAGGTCGCGCAGGTCGGTGAGGTGGATCCGCGCCTCCAGCCAGCCGTTGGCGGTCCGGCCCGCGGGGCCGCCGGCGGCCGGGCGGGCCTCGTCCACGGCGACGGCGCCGGGGCCGTGGGGCAGCCGCAGCGTACGGCGGTAGGTGCGGGCGCCGGGCGGGCCCGTCACCTCCTCGACGGAGGGCAGGGCCTCCTGGGCGAGGAGGTCGAAGACGTCGGAGGCGGCGTACGGGCCGCGGTGGGCGAGCCGGAGCGGGATCCAGGCCAGGGCGGGCGGGCCGACGGCACCGGCAGCCGGTGTCGCCGGTGTCGCCGGTACGGGACCGCCCGCGGTGCCGGTGGGACCCGCGGCCCGGGCGGTGCTCCGCCGGGCCGCCTCGGCCGCGGCCGAGGCCGTTCCCGTACCGGATTCGGTGCGCAGCGCGCTGGGCGTACGGGCGTAGATCTGCCGGATCGTGTCGTTGAACTGGCGGACGCTCGCGAATCCGGCCGCGAACGCGATCTCCGTGACCGGCAGGCCGGTCGTCTGGAGCAGGACCCTGGCCGTGTGGGCGCGCTGGGCGCGGGCCAGGGCGACGGGGCCGGCGCCCAGCTCGGCGGTGAGCTGGCGCTGGATCTGGCGGGTGCTGTAGCCGAGCCGTCCGGCCAGCCCCGGCACGCCCTCCCGGTCCACGACCCCGTCGCCGATCATGCGCATGGCGCGGCCGACGACATCGGCGCGCACGTTCCACTCCGCCGATCCGGGCACGGCGTCCGGCCTGCATCGGCGGCAGGCGCGGAAGCCGTGGCCCTGGGCGGCGGCAGCGGTCGGGTAGAAGCGGACGTTCTTGCGTTTGGGGGTGACGGCTGGACAGCTCGGCCGGCAGTAGATGCCGGTGGTCTCGACGGCGAAGAAGAACGCGCCGTCGAACCGGGCGTCACGGCTGGCCACCGCCTCGTACCTGGTCTCTTCGTCCATCACGAGTCCAGTGTGCGCCGTCCGGGGCGGGGCGTACTCGCGGTTTTCGGACGCCGTGTCCGCCCCGCTCGCCGCCCCGCCGCCGGTCACCGCTAGGGCCTCTCGTTTGGATCATGCTGGGCTCGCGTGCCCTGGTGCCGCGCCTCGCGGCGTTGACGGCGGATACGGGGGGAGCCGACGCTCACGCGTCGCCTCCCTCCTCCGCCTTGCGATCCACGGCACCAGACCCCGCTCCCTGATCCAGCCTGATCCAAACGAAAGACCCTAGGCCGGTCCCCCACCCTCGCCCCCGCCCCGCCCCCGCTCAGCGGAGGCGGCCGCGCTTGGCCTCCATCGCGGCGCGGCCCTCGGCGCCCTTGCGCTTCCATTCGCGCCGGATCTCGCCGCGCAGCCGGGCGTCGGTCTTGGCGACGATGCGCTGGTTCTCCCGCAGCAGCTTGCGGTAGCTGTCCAGCCGCCGTACGGGCAGCGCGCCGTCCTCGACCGCGGCGAGCACCGCGCACCCGGGCTCCGCCGTATGGGCGCAGTCCTGGAACCGGCACCCCTCCGCCAGGCCCTCGATCTCCGAGAACACCTGGCCGACGCCGGTCACCGCGTCCCAGAGCCCGACCCCGCGCAGCCCCGGCGTGTCGATGAGGACGCCACCGCCGGGCAGGACGAGGAGGTTGCGGGTCGTGGTGGTGTGCCGGCCCTTCCCGTCCACGTCGCGCGCGGCCTGAACGTCCATCACGTCGGTCCCGAGCAGGGTGTTGGCGAGCGTCGACTTCCCCGCCCCGGAGACGCCGAGCAGCACGCTCGTACCGCCCGAGAGCACGGCGGACAGGACCTCGATCCCCTCCCCCGTCTCGGCGCTGACGGCGAGCACCTGCACCCCGGGCGCGGTGATCTGGACATCCTCGACGAGATGGGCCCGTACGGCGGGGTCCGTCACGAGGTCGGCCTTGGTGAGCACGATGAGCGGGAGGGCGCCACTCTCCCAGCCGAGGGCGAGGAACCGCTCGACCCGGCCGAGGTCGAGTTCGACCGCCAGAGAGATCGCGATGACCGCGTGATCGACGTTGGCGGCGAGGATCTGTCCCTCGGACCGCTTGGAGGAGGTGGACCGTACGAAGGCGGTACGGCGCGGCAGGTACTCCCGGACGAACCGGGGGTCACCGCCCACCGGGTCGACGGCCGCCCAGTCCCCGGTGCAGACGACGCGCAGCGGGTCGTGCGGGGTCACGAAGGCCGTGTCGGCCCGTACGACCCCCTCGGCGGTGGCCACGTCGCACTGGCCCCGGTCGACGCGGACGACCCGGCCGGGCAGCAGCCCCCGCTCGGCGTGGGGGGCGAACGCCGCGGCCCAGCCCTCGTCCCAGCCGTACGGGGCGAGCGGGTGAGCGGCGGAGGAAACCTCGAAGGAGAAAGAGGCGGATGAGGCAAGCGGGAAAGACGGGAAAGACAAGGGAAACCCTTCGAAGGGTGGCCCCGGCACGCCCGCACGGGCGCGGAAAGAGTAAGGAGAGTCAGCCGGAGACCACAGGGGTGAGCCTGATGAACTTCTGAACCTGGGCGCCGCCCAGCACCGTGACAGTCATCAATGTCCTCACCCCTTATCTCTCCCGGCGCGCCCGCAGCAGCTCGTGCTCCGCGCGCTCGACGGCCGACGCGCACCACCATAACCGGCCCCCGGAACCCGGCGCGAGGGATTTTCCGCGCCGTGTTCCGGGCCTCTTCGGTTCGCCCCGGTGGTGCGGGGTGCTACTTGGCGGAGGTGTCGAGCGTGGCCAGCGCCTGCGCCCAGCGGGCGTACTTCAGGTTGGCCAGATCTGCCACCGTCTTGACGCCGAACGCCTCGTCAAGAAGCTTGCCCTGGCGGTCCGAGACCCCCTTCAGCGCGGAGACCGGCGCGTCGAGCACGGCGGACAGGTCCTTGTCCGCCCACGCCTTGTCCAACACCTTGTCGAGGTCGATCTGGGCCACTGCTGCCTCCTGGAGTACGGTGTGCCCCGCCACTGCGGCGGGCGGCCGCGAGTGCGGCCGCAGGCTGAACGCCCGTAGAAGGTAAAGAGGTTCCCAAGAACCCGGCCGTACGATCGCTTCCGGCCACTCCGCGCACACCCTGGGTGGCGTCGCTTGCCGGTGCCGCGCGCCCGTCGCACGCTGGAGTCATGGCTCCTCCCGATATCTCGTCGGGTCCCGGTCCCGCGTCGGCTCCCGGTCCCGCGCCGGAGCCGGGGCTCGCGCCGGACCCGGGGCTCGCGCCGGACACCGGCGCCACCGGGGCCACGCTGAGCGGCTGGGCCGTCAAGGCCCCCGGCCCGGTCCGTACCGGCCCGCTGGTACGGGTCCGCCGCCCGGTCCCGGTGCCGGGCCCCGGTGAGCTGCTGCTGCGCGTCGAGGCGTGCGGTGTCTGCCGTACGGATCTGCACCTCGCCGAGGGCGATCTGGCGCCGCACCGCCCGGCCACCGTGCCGGGACACGAGATCGTCGGCCGGGTGGTCGCCGTGGGCGAGGGAGTGGGCCTGTTCCGTACCGGGGAGCGGGCCGGCGGGGCGTGGCTGCGCTCGACCTGCGGGGCCTGCCGGTGGTGCCGGTCCCGGCGGGAGAACCTCTGCCCCCGCTCCCGCTACACCGGGTGGGACGCGGACGGCGGCTTCGCGGAGCTCACGGTCGTGCCCGAGGCGTTCGCGTACCGGCTGCCGGAGGAGCGCGACGCCGCCACGCTCGCGCCGCTGCTCTGCGCGGGGATCATCGGCTACCGGGCGCTGCGCCGCAGCGCGCTCCCGCCGCGCGGGCGGCTGGGGATCTACGGCTTCGGCGCGTCCGCGCATCTGGCGGCCCAGGTAGCGCTGGCGGAGGGCGCCACCGTCCATGTGCTGACCCGGTCGCCGGAGGCGCGCGCACTCGCCCTGGAGCTCGGTGCCTCGTCCGCCGGCGGCGCCTACGACGCACCGCCGGAGCCGCTGGACGCGGCGATCCTCTTCGCCCCGGTGGGCGATCTGGTGCCGGTGGCGCTGGCGGCGCTGGACCGGTCGGGCACGCTCGCCGTCGCCGGGATCCATCTCTCCGACATCCCCGTGCTGAACTATCAGCGCCATCTCTTCCAGGAGCGGGACCTGCGCAGCGTCACCTCCAACACCCGGCAGGACGGCCGTGACTTCCTCGCGGTGGCGGAGCGCGTGGGGATCCGCGTGACGGTCACCCCGTACCCCCTGGACCGGGCGGACCGGGCCCTCGCGGATCTCGCCGCCGACCGGGTGCGCGGCGCCGCGGTGCTCGTACCGGACTGACGGCCTCTTCGGACGGGATCCGGTCTCAGTTCTCAGTCGGGATCGGGGGGCAGCGGGACGGGCTGCCAGCTCCACTCCACGACCTCGGGCAGGTCGGTGCCGTGCGCGCGGATCCAGGCATGGTGCCTGAGGCGGGCGTCCTCCATGGTCTGGCGTACGCCCGTGGCGCGTACCGCGAGCCCCGGGACGCGGTCGATGACGTCCATGACGAGCCGGTAGCGGTCGAGGTCGTTGCGGACGACCATGTCGAAGGGGGTCGTGGTGGTGCCCGACTCCTTGTAGCCGCGTACGTGCAGGTTCGGGTGGCCGGTGCGGCGGTAGGCGAGGCGGTGGATCAGCCACGGATAGCCGTGGTACGCGAAGATGACGGGCCTGTCGGGGGTGAACAGCGCGTCGTACTGGCGGTCGGAGAGCCCGTGCGGATGCTCCGAGTCCGGCAGCAGCCGGGCCAGGTCGACGACGTTGACGACCCGGACGGCGAGCCGTGGCAGATGGCGGCGGATCAGCAGGGCCGCCGCCAGGGCCTCCTGGGTCGGGACGTCCCCCGCGCAGGCGAGCACCACGTCGGGCGCGGCGCCCTCGCGTTCGGTGCCCGCCCACTCCCAGACGCCGGCGCCGCGCGCGCAGTGGGCGCGTGCCTCGTCGAGGGTGAGCCAGTCGTAGCAGGGCTGTTTGCCGGCCACCACGACATTGACGTGGTCGCGGCTGTGCAGGACGTGTTCGGCGACGCAGAGCAGGGTGTTGGTGTCCGGTGGCAGGTAGACGCGGACGACCTCGGGGGACTTGTTGAGCACGTGGTCGACGAAGCCGGGGTCCTGGTGGGAGAAGCCGTTGTGGTCCTGGCGCCACACGTGCGAGGTGAGCAGGTAGTCGAGGGAGGCGACGGGGCGGCGCCACGGCAGGGCGCGGGAGACCTTCAGCCATTTGATGTGCTGGTTGACCATGGAGTCGACGATGTGGGCGAAGGCCTCGTAGCAGGAGAACAGGCCGTGCCGGCCGGTGAGGAGATATCCCTCCAGCCAGCCCTGGCAGGTGTGTTCGGAGAGGATCTCCAGCACCCGGCCGTGCCGGTCCAGGTCCTCGTCCACCGCCCCGGACTCCGCCTGCCATGCCTTGCCCGTGGCCCGGTAGAGGGCTTGGAGCCGGTTGGAGGCGGTCTCGTCCGGGCCCACGACGCGGAAGTCGCGGCGGTCCGCGGTGGCTTCCATGACCGCCGCCAGCAACTCACCGAGCACCCGGGTCGGTTCGTGCAGGGTCACCCCGGGCCGGTCGACCGCGACGGCGTACCGCTCCAGCGGGGGTACGGGCAGGTCGCGCAGGAGGAGGCCGCCGTTGGCATACGGGGTGGCGCCGAGGCGGCGGTCGCCCGCGGGCACGCAGGCGAGCACCTCCGGGCGGGGGCGGCCCCGGTGGTCGAAGAGGTCCTCGGGCCGGTACGAGCGCAGCCACTGCTCCAGCTGCCGCAGATGCGCGGGGTTGTCGCGTACGCCGGAGAGCGGCACCTGGTGCGCGCGCCAGGTGCCCTCGACGGGCCGGCCGTCGACGGTGGCGGGGCCGGTCCAGCCCTTCGGCGTCCGCAGTACGATCACCGGCCAGCGGGGACGCTCCGTGACGCCCTCCTCACGGGCGGTGTGCTGGATCAGCGCGATACGGTCCAGCGCGGTGTCCATGGCCTCCGCCAGGGCGCGGTGGACGGTCTCCGGGTCGTCGCCGCCGACGTGCAGCGGCTCGTGCCCGTAGCCGCGCAGCAGCTCGTCCAGCTCCGCCTCGGGGATCCGGGCGAGGACGGCCGGGTTGGCGATCTTGTAGCCGTTGAGGTGGAGGATCGGCAGCACCGCGCCGTCATGGACCGGGTCGAGGAACTTGTTCGAGTGCCAGGACGCCGCCAGCGGCCCGGTCTCCGCCTCCCCGTCGCCGATCACACAGGCGACCAGCAGTTCGGGGTGGTCGAAGGCGGCCCCGTAGGCGTGCGCGAGGGAGTAGCCCAGCTCGCCGCCCTCATGGATGGAGCCCGGAGTCTCAGGGGCGACATGGCTGGGCACCCCTCCCGGGAAGGAGAACTGCCGGAAGAGCCGGGCCATGCCCTCCGCGTCCCGGCCGATGTCCGGGTACGTCTCGGAGTAGCTGCCCTCCAGCCAGGAGTTGGCCAGCACCGCCGGGCCGCCGTGGCCCGGACCCCAGACGCACAGGACGGGCAGGTCACGCGCCTTGATCACCCGGTTGAGATGGGTGTGGACGAGGTTCAGCCCCGGCGACGTCCCCCAGTGGCCGAGCAGCCGGGGCTTGATGTGCTCCGGGCGCAGGGGCTCGGTGAGGAGCGGGTTGTCCAGGAGGTAGATCTGCCCGGCCGCCAGGTAGTCGGCCGCGCGCCAGTGGGCCATCAGGCCCGCCAGCTCCGCGTCGCTCATGGTCGTGTTCGTCTCGGACATCCACTTCCTCCGGAGCCTCGTACCGTCCCTTGTCCCGCGTCCCTCCCCTTCCGCGTCCTCTCGCGCGTCTCTCCCCTCTCCCCACGTTCCCCGTGATGGGCGGAACCTGCCAACGCGCGGCAACCTTTCGGGGCGCGGTGGACACCTGGGGGTGGGCGGGCCGCAGGGCTCGCCCACCCCCACAGCCCCCACACCCCGAGAAGAGCCGTGATGTCCTTACCCGCACTGCGTACCGCCGTGGTCGCCCTGATCATCGGCACGCTGACCGTTCTCGGCCTCGTCACCCCCGCGGGCGCCGTCCCCGTCGTCACCGGCGCCGCGCCCGCGGCGGCCGTGCCCGCGGCCGCCTGGAACCCGCCGGCCCAGCTCGTCCGGCCGCTGGACGAGGTCTGGCGGCACGTCGAGTCCACCTACCCCGACCTGTACGGCTTCCGGAACTACGGCTGGGACCAGGTGATGGCCAACCGGGGCCGGATCGCCTACTGCGTCCGCTGGGAGTCCGACCAGCCGGTCAGCGCGCAGCTGCGCGACGAGATCCACGCCGCGCTCAAGCGCCAGTCGAAGAAGTGGACGGACACCGTCGCGGGCTTCGAGGGCTTCCCGTACGCGCAGGTCCCGGTCGACATCGTCGGCTGGGCCGTCAAGAACCGCTCCACGCTCCAGTGGACCGACAACTCCGTCGACATCTACACCAATGTGCTCGACGGCGGGGGCGCACCCCAGTGCGCGCCCGACTGCGGGCGTTTCTTCCACCAGAACGGCGACTACTCCAAGTGCCCCGGCGGCGCCGCCCGCCACTACGACCAGTCGCTGTGGCTGACCAAGGGCTTCCAGGGCGGCGCGGGCGGTGACTGGGGGCAGCGCATCGGCAGTGAGTACATGGTCGGCGCGCGCGGCCAGGAGGACATCCACATCCTGGAGCACGAGATCGGGCACACCTACGGCCTCGACGACTTCTACGACTGGACGCCGACCGGTGTCGGCGGCTTCCTCATGAAGGCGGGCAGCGCCACCCGGATCACCGAGTTCGACCAGTGGATGTACCGGGACTTCTGGCGTCACCTGAAGAGCCGTTACGGCCTCTGAGCCGCGTCCGAGGGGCGGACGGGACGGGTGAGGTCGGTCCCGTCCGCCCCGTTGACCTCCCCGTACCGCACCTCTACGGTTTCGGCGTTCGGAATCACAGATGGTGTTCGACATCTCGGACGCGCCCCTCTGTCCCGGAAAGGGAGACTGCATGAGCCGCAGTGATGTCCCCAGCCGACGCTTGCTGCTGAAGGGGGCGCTCGGCGCGGGTGCCCTCGCCGCCGTGCCCGGCGTCGCCCACGCCGCCGTGACCGCCTCGCCCGACGGCCCCGCCGACCTCGCCGCGGGCCCCGGCGGGGACCGTACGTCCCCGCCGGGGCCCGCGTACCGCAATCCGCTGGTGGAGCGGCGGGCCGATCCGTACATCCACCGGCACACCGACGGCCGTTACTACTTCACGGCGACGTCTCCCGAGTACGACCGCATCATCCTGCGCCGCTCCACCACCCTGGGCGGCCTGTCGACCGCGCAGGAGTCGGTGATCTGGCGGCGGCACACGAGCGGCGACATGGGCGCGCACATCTGGGCTCCGGAGATCCACCACATCGACGGGAAGTGGTACATCTACTTCGCCGCGGGACGCGCCGACGACGTGTGGCGGATCCGGATCTGGGTGCTGGAGAACGCCCACGCCGATCCGTTCCAGGGCACGTGGACGGAGAAGGGGCGGATCACCACCGCCTGGGACACCTTCTCCCTCGACGCGACCACCTTCACCCACCGCGGCACCCGCTATCTCGCCTGGGCGCAGCAGGAGCCCGGGATCGACAACAACAGCGGTCTCTTCCTCTCCGCGATGGCGAATCCGTGGACGCTGAAGGGGCCGCAGATCCGGCTCAGCACACCGGAGTTCGACTGGGAGACCGTCGGGTTCAAGGTCAACGAGGGGCCGGCCGTGATCCAGCGGAACGGCCGGGTCTTTCTCTCGTACTCGGCGAGCGCCACCGACCACCACTACTGCGTGGGGCTGCTCACCGCCCGCGCGGACAGCGATCTGATGAACCCCGCCTCCTGGTCGAAATCGCCCGCACCGGTCTTCGCCAGCAGTGCGGCGAACGGACAGTACGGCCCCGGCCACAACTCGTTCACCGTCGCCGAGGACGGGCGTACGGACGTGCTCGTCTACCACGCCCGGCAGTACAAGGAGATCAACGGCGACCCGCTGAACGACCCGAACCGGCACACCCGGATCCAGCGGCTGGGCTGGCGGGCGGACGGCACCCCGGACTTCGGGGTGCCGGTGGCCGACGGACCGGTCCCGGACGCCGCCGCGGCGGTGACGCGGTACACGATGACGGCGTTCACCAACTCCAGCGAGTCCAACATGTACGTGTACGAGTCGGCGGACGCGCTCGGGTACTCGCTGCTGAAGGGGCCCGCGTACACCCCGCCCTCGGGGCTGATCCGCGACCCGAGCCTGATCAGACACACCGACGGCTACTACTACATCGTGCACACCACCGACTGGACGGGGAACACGATCGGGTTCGCCCGCAGCAGGGACCGTACGAACTGGCGGTTCCACGCCCGCCACACACTGCCGGTGGCCGGGGTGGCGCGCACCTGGGCGCCCGAGTGGTTCGTGGACACGGACGGCCGTACGCACATCATCGTCTCCCTCGACACGACGAACACGTACACGTTCCGGCCGCATCTGCTGAGCGCGACGGACGGCTCGCTGCTCAACTGGACGGCGCCGAAGCCGGTGGCGGGGCTCGACCGCTCGAACTACATCGACACGTTCGTCGTGCGCCACGACGGCAAGTACCACGCGATCACCAAGCAGGAGACGACGAAGTACCTGGAGCACGCCGTCGCGGACCGGCTCGAAGGGCCGTACACGTTCACCGGCACCGGCGACTGGGCGGGCTGGGGCAGCTGGCGGGAGGGGCCCGCGCTCGTCCGGCTGGACAACGGCGGCTGGCGGATCTACTTCGACGGCTACGCGGAGCAGAAGTACTACTACAGCGACAGCCTGGACGGGCTGCGCACCTGGACGCCGATCCGGCAGCTGCCCGGACTCTCGGGCTTCGCACGGCACTTCACCGTACTGAGGGAGCGTGTCTGAGATGGGACGGGTACGTACGGTTCTGCTCGCGCTCTGCGTCGCGGCGGCGGGGTTCCTCCTCCCCGCGACCGCCGCGCAGGGCGCCGAAGCGGGCCCCTCGGCGCAGGGCACGGGGGTGGGCCCCTCCGAGCGGGGCGTCGCGGCGGGCCCCGTCTCCGTCACGAACGGGGGCCAGTTCACCGACACCGGCGGGCAGTTGGTGCACGCCCACGGCGGCGGGGTCATCAAGGTCGGTTCCTGGTACTACTGGTTCGGCGAGAACCGCAACGCGGACAACACCTTCCGGTATGTCTCGGCGTACCGCTCCGCCGACCTGAAGACCTGGGAATTCCGCAGGCACGTACTGACCCAGGCCACCGACCCGGAGCTGGCCGCCGCCAACATCGAGCGGCCGAAGGTGGTCTACAACGCGGCGACCGGCCGGTTCGTGATGTGGATGCACAAGGAGAGCGCCACGGACTACAGCCAGGCGCGTGCCGCCGTGGCCACGTCCGCCACGGTCGACGGCGACTACGCCTGGAAGGGGAGCTTCCGGCCGCTCGGCACCCACATGTCGCGCGACATCACCGTCTTCACGGACACCGACGGCACCGGCTACATGGTGTCGGCCGCCCGGGAGAACTACGACCTCCAGATCTACCGGCTCACCTCCGACTACACCGCCGTCGAGAGCCTGGTCGCCAATCCCTGGCCGGGCGGGCACCGCGAGGCCCCGGCGCTCTTCAAGCGCGGCGGCGTGTACTTCATGCTGACCTCCGGCGCCACGGGGTGGAACCCCAACCAGCAGCAGTACGCCACCGCGACCTCGCTCGCCGGGCCGTGGAGCGCGATGCGGAACGTGGGCGACTCGACGGCGTACAACTCCCAGACCGCGTACGTCCTGCCGCTCCAGGGCACCTCGGGCACCTCGTACCTCTATCTGGGCGACCGGTGGGGCAACTCGTTCGGCCAGAAGGTCAACGACTCGCGGTACGTGTGGCTGCCGCTCGCCTTCCCGACCAGCACCTCCCTGACCATGGACTGGTACCCGGAGCTGACCATCGACACGGCGGCGGGCACCGTGACCGGTTCCGGCGGGCCGTACGAGACACTGACCGCCCGGCACAGCGGCAAGTGCGCCGACGTACCGAACCAGTCGGTGCTCGACGGTGTCGGACTGACGCAGTACACCTGCAACGGCGGCGGCAATCAGCGGTTCTGGTTCAAGAACACCGGTGACGGATACGCGCAGTTGACGGCCCGGCACAGCTCGCTCTGCCTGACGGAGACGGCGGCCGACGTCCAGCAGCGCGCGTGCGGCGGCGCGGCCGAGCAGCAGTGGCGCGTGGCGGTGAACACGAGCGGGTACACCACGCTGACCTCCCGCGCGAGCGGTGAGTGCCTCGACGTGACCTCCGCGTCCGTGGAGAACTCCGCCAGGATCATCACCCACACCTGCACGGGCGCCACCAACCAGCAGTGGCAGCGAAGTACCTGACGTCGCGTCAGACCGCGTACAGGCGGTCCAGGCCGAGGGGGGCCGGGGGCGGCAGCGGCTCGGCGCCCTCGGCCCGGAACGCCTGGAGGAGATAGCCGACGAGCCGCCGGGACGCCTCCGGGCCGGTGTCGCCCCCGGCGCCGGTGGCGACACCGCAGTTGGCCAGGAGGATCAGGGTGAGGTCCGCCAGGGCGAAGTCGGGGCGCAGCCGCCCGGCCGCCTGGGCCCGCCGGACCAGCCCGGCGAACGCCTCCTCGGCCCGCTCGCGCTCCCGCTCGAAGGCGAACGCCCCGGGGAACGCGGTGAGGAACGCGGCGGTGAACCCCCGGTCCACGGCGTGCAGGGCGCAGATCTTCTCGACGACCGCGCAGAACCCGCGCCATGGGTCGGGGTCGGCCAGGGCCTCGTCCACGACCGCGACGCACTCCGAGAGCTGGTCCGCGAAGACCTCGGTGACCAGCGACTCCTTGGTGGGGAAGCGCCGGTAGAGGGTGGCGGCGCCGACGCCCGAGCGCCGGGCGATCGTGGACATCGGCACGTCGAGGCCGTGTTCGGCGAAGGTCTCGCGCGCGGCCGCGAGGATGCGTTCGCGATTGTGGAGCGCGTCGGAGCGCAGCATTCGAGAGGGTTCGGTGGGCATGACTCTCACTTTAGCCCAAATGGAAGAGGTCGTTCATTTAGCGTGCTAGCGTGACCGATAAGTGAACGACCTCTTCCACTTACTCCCGGGGGCTTCCGTCCCCCACTCCCTGACACTCCGTCCACCCCACTCCTGACAGGCAGAGCATTGAGCGAGATGCGCGCGGCACTGTACGACCGTTACGGCCCCCCGGAGGTCCTCTACGAGGACACGGTCCCGGCGCCCGTCGCCGGCCCCGGCGAGTTGCTGGTACGGGTCCACGGCGCCAGCGTGAACGGCGGCGAACTCTCGATGCGGGCCGGGAAGGTGCCGGCCCTGGGCGGCCGGAACTTCCCCAGGCGCATCGGTGCCGACTTCGCCGGCGAGGTGGCGGCGCTGGGCCCCGGCCTCACCGGCCCCGCGGTGGGCGCCCGGGTGTGGGGCGCCCTGTCGCGCAACCGGATTCTGCGCGGACGGATCGGCAGCGCGGCCGAGTACCTGGCCGTACGCCCCCGGCAGGTGGCCCTCGCCCCCGCCGGAACCGACCTCGTGCGGGCCGCCGCGCTGCCCGGCGCCGGCACGACCGCGGTCACGGCGCTGCGCGACAAGGCCCGGCTGCGGCCCGGCGAGCGGCTGCTCGTGCGCGGCGCGAGCGGCGGGGTCGGCCATGTCGCCGTCCAGCTCGGGCGGGCGTTCGGCGCGCATGTCACCGCGCTCGCCGGTGGCAAGAACCTCGACTTCGTGCGGGAACTGGGCGCCGACGAGGCGTACGACCACCGGACCACCGGGCCGGGCGAGCTGGGCACGTTCGATGTCGTGCTCGACTGCGTCGGCCGGGAGCTCCCCGCCTACCGCCGGCTGCTCGCACCCGGCGGACGCATGGTGGGGATCACCTTCGACACCAGCCGGCCGGTGGCCACGATCGGGTACCTGCTCGGGTCCGCCGTCTTCGGCTCCCGGCGTATCCGGGCCTTCAGCGGCGACCCCCTGCACCAGGACTTCGCCGACCTGACCGGTTACGTGGAGAGCGGGGCCGTACGACCGGTCGTGGCCGCCGTGCACCCGCTCGCGGAGATCGCCGCGGCCCACCGCGCGCTGGAGGCCGGCGGCGTACGGGGCAAGCACGTCGTCCAGGTGGTCCGGCCCTCGGACTCCGCCTCCTGAGGGCGCCCCTCACGCCTCCGCGGGCCCCCGGGCATCCAGCCAGACGGCTGTGTCCGGGGCCAGCAGTGACCTGCCCGCCCCGTCCGTCACCGGCGCCTCGCTGAACAGCAGCGGCACCGCTCCCGCGGGCAGCGGCAGCGGGGCGCCGGAGAAGTTCACCCGGCACTCCAGCCCCGCACCCTTCCGGAAGGCCAGCTCGCCCTCGGCGGAGGGCAGCCACGCGAAGTCCTCGTCGCCGCGGAAGCCCCGGCGGAGGGACAGCGCCGTACGGTACAGCTCCAGGAACGAGCCGGGGCGGCCCGTCTGCGCCTCGACCGCGTACTCGCCCCAGCCGTCCGGCTGGGGCAGCCAGCTCCCGCCGGGGCCGAAGCCGTACGAGGAGCCGGTCGCCGTCCACGGCAGCGGCACCCGGCAGCCGTCGCGGCCCTTCACCGTGTGCCCGGTGCGCTCCCACATCGGGTCGCGCAGCGCCTCGGCGGGCAGGTCGGCGACCTCGGGGAGGCCCAGTTCCTCGCCCTGGTAGAGATAGGTCGTGCCGGGCAGGGCGAGGGTCAGCAGCGCGGCGGCCCGGGCCCGCCGCCGGCCCCGGGCCTCGTCCGGCGCGGGCGTGGGGCCCTCGCTCATCAGCCAGGCGCGCGGGTCGGTCCCCTCGGGCAGCGCGTACCGGGTGAGGTGGCGGACCACGTCGTGGTTGGAGAGCACCCAGGTCGGCAGGGAGCCGACGGACGCCGCACCGGTGAGGGACATGTCGATGACGTCCCGGAACGCCTCGGCCCCCCAAGGGCAGCGCAGATGGAAGAAGTTGAACGCCTGGTGGAGTTCGTCGGGCCGGGTGTACAGCGGCAGCCTCGCCGCGCTGACCCCCGCCTCCGCGACCATGATCCGGGGCGGCGCGTACGAGTCGGTGATCTTGCGCCAGACGCGGTAGATGTCGTGGACCTCGTCACGGTCCCAGAACGGGTGGTCCTCGCCGCTGGGCGGCGCGTTGAGGGGCGCGGTGTCACCGCCCCGGGTGTCGCGCAGCGGCGGGGTGAGGTCCTTGCGCAGCCCGTGCGCCACATCGATGCGGAAACCGTCGACACCGAGGTCCAGCCAGAAGCGCAGGGTGCGCTCGAAATCGGCGATGACGTCCGGGTTCTCCCAGTTCAGATCGGGCTGTTCGGCGGCGAAGATATGCATGTACCACTGGCCGTCGGGGACCCGGGTCCAGGCCGGGCCGCCGAACTTGGACTGCCAGTCCGCGGGCGGCTCCGCCCCGTCCGGGCCGCCGCCGTCCCGGAAGACGAACCGGTCGCGGGCGGCCGAGCCCGGCGGGGAGGCGAGGGCCTCCACGAACCAGGGGTGCCGCTCGGAGCAGTGATTGGGCACGATGTCGACGATCGTACGGAGCTGGAGCGACCGGGCCCGTGCCAGCAGCGCGCGGAAGTCGTCCAGGGTGCCGTGGCGCGGGTCGACGTCCCGGTAGTCGGCGACGTCGTAGCCGCCGTCGGCCAGCGGCGAGGGATAGAACGGCGTGAGCCAGACGGCGTCCGCGCCCAGCTCCGCGACATGGCCGAGGCGGTCGGTGATCCCGCGGAGGTCACCCATGCCGTCACCGTCGGCGTCGGCGAAACTCGGGACGTAGACCTGGTAGACGACGGACTCCCGCCACCAGTCGCGCGGGCCACCGCAACCGGCGCCCCGGCCGCTGCCGTCACTGCCGCCGTTGCCGCCATTGCCTGCGCTGCCGTCCGGGATCACGTGCTGAGTCACTGGTACCTCTCGTGCCGATGAAACCAGGCTGGAACTCTAGTGGTGCGGTGCGATCATCTCTTCATCGCGCCGACCACGGCCCCTGGTTCCGGTATTACGGCAGCTTCTCCTCCGCGGAGTTCAGCGAGCGCAGCGCCATCAGCAGCACGCCGATGTCGTCGAGGTACACGGGGTCGGGCAGCAGGTCGACGGGTAGAACCAGATAGCCGAGGGCCGCCCAGAACACCCACTTCCTCGTCAGCGGCACGCCCGCCTTCCGCAGGGCGCCGCGGGCCCGGACGAGCCGTACGGCCAGCACGATCGCGGCGCCCAGGGTGAGGGCCACCAGAACGACGGCTACGGCGACAAGGATCTGGAGTTCGCTCACGGCATCCTCCCCCTTCGGGCTCCGGGTGGGTGTCCGGGGCGTACCGCTCTCCCCGCACTCTCCGGATACCCGTCCGGCGCCGCGTCAACGGCCCCGGTCACCCGTACGTGCCGGGGCGCCCGGGGAAGGATCTTCGCGAGCCGGCCCTCGACCAGGACCACCACGCCGCCGCAGCGGCAGGCGCAGTACTCCACCGCCCCCTGCGACGTCGCATGGCGGGACAGCAGGGACCAGCGGGCGTCATCCGCCGCGCCCGCCCTGCCGCACACCGCGCACCGGTCCTCGTCCGGAGACTCACCGTCACCGCACCCGCCGCCATCACACCCACCGTCACCACACCGTATTCGCATACGGCCAGCGTGCTGTCATGACCTAGTTACGTTCAACCATTACATATGGCTACGGTGGTGCCATGCAGTTCACCCACTACGGCGGCGAGGCCGCACTGCTCGCCATGGACCTGGTCAACGCCACGGTCACCGGCACCCCGTTCACGCCCGCGAGCCTGGAGCCGCTGCTGGCCGCGCGCGGCACCGCCCGGCGCTCGCTGACCGTCGCGGAGGCGGCCGAGGTCGAGGCATGGAGCCACCGCCTGGCGCCCTGCTTCGGCCCGCAGGATCCGGGGCGGCGCCGCGAGACCGTCAACGGCCTGCTCGCCGAGGCGGCCAGCAAGCCGTACATCACCGTGCACGACGGCCACGCCCCGCACCTCCACTACGCCGACCCCGCCCTCGGCCCGGTGGCCCACATCCGCGCCGTCACGGCCGCCGCGCTCGCCCATGTGATCTGCTTCGCCGGCCACTCCCGGCTGGGCACGTGCGCCCGCGCCCGGTGCGGCCTGGCCTTCGTCGACACGTCACGCAACGGCAGGCGGGCCTACTGCTCCGTGCGGTGTGCCAACAACGACGCGGTGGCCCGGCACCGGCGACGGGACACGGACTGAACCGGACCTCTCTCGCAGCACACGTCCCGGGCGAACGCAAGGGCGCCCCACCGGCCGAATCCGCGCACGGTCGGGCGCCGTTCCGCCCCACCCTCACGGCTGATCGAAAAGATTCAGCCATGATCATCATCAGAGCATTTCGTGGTACGCCGCCGCCAAACGGACGTTCTACGCGCAGAGATTCCAAGGTTTCGGCCGTAACACCGAGATCACGGGGGACCGTTGCGTCATCTCTTCGACACCCGCGGTGAACCATGTGTGTTTGTGATGTCCCATCGTTTGGCAAAATCGTGGCCGAATGACGACTGAAGGCGATTGCCCATCTCAGCAAGGGTGCTGACGGTCTGTCACCAGCTACTCCGCCCGCCGCCACGGGCTTTGCTGTAGCTCATTCGCGGGAGCCCGGCAGGGCGGCCGGGCGGGGCGGCGCGGCCGGCCGGGAAGGCGCCCGGCGACCGGGTTCCGGGGCATCGGGGCAGGCCCGCGCCGCCGGTCCAGAAGTCGGCCTTGCCTCACCAGCAAACGAACCCAAGGATTCACCTCGTGCGATTGACAGGTTCACGGCTAAAACCGAATGGCCGTGCACGGTCGTACGCCAGCGGTCCGCTAACCCAACCGGGCCGCGAAGCTCCCCCACTCAATGGAGGATGTTGTGTCCATCAAGCGCCTTTCCCCCCTCAGCGCGGTGTCCAGACGAGCCCGGCTCCTCGCCGTCGCCTCGGGTCTGGTGACCGCGGTCGCGCTTGCGGCCCCGAGTGCCGTCGCCGCCCCGGCGCCGGCCCCCGCTCCTTCCGCGGCGCAGCTCGCCGCCGCCAGCAGCGCCATCGGCGCGGCTGACATCGCCGGCACGGCCTGGTACACGGACAAGGCGTCCGGCAAGGTCGTCGTCACGGTCGACAGCACGGTCTCCGACGCGGAGATCGCCGAGATCAAGAACTCCGTGGCGGACACCGACGCGGGCGTCACGATCAAGCACACCGAGGGCAAGTTCAGCAAGCTGATCGCCGGCGGCGAGGCCATCTACGCCGGCGGCGGCCGCTGCTCCCTCGGCTTCAACGTCCGCAGCGGCTCGACGTACTACGCGCTGACCGCCGGGCACTGCACCAACATCGGCAGCGCCTGGTACACCAACTCCGCCGGCACCGCCTCGCTGGGCACCCGGACCGGGACGAGCTTCCCGACCAACGACTACGGCATCATCCGCCACTCCAACTCGGCGGCGGCCGACGGCCGGGTCTACCTGTACAACGGCTCGTACCAGGACATCACCAGCGCGGCCAACCCGACGGTCGGCCAGAGCGTGCGCCGCAGCGGCTCCACCACCGGGGTCCGCTCCGGCACGGTCACCGCGCTCAACGCGACCGTCAACTACGGCGGTGGCGATGTCGTCTACGGCATGATCCAGACCAACGTCTGCGCCGAGCCCGGCGACAGCGGCGGCGCGCTCTTCGCCGGCACCACGGCGCTGGGCCTGACCTCGGGCGGCAGCGGCAACTGCACCTCCGGCGGCACCACGTTCTTCCAGCCGGTCGTGGAGGCCCTGAACGCCTACGGCGTCAGCGTCTACTAACCCGCCCCTCCGTACCGGGGTACGACCTGTTGCCCCGGTACGGACGCACCACCGCACCACCGCATGACCGTACGGGATCCCCCATGCCCCGTACCCGCTCCGCGCACGACCGGCGGGCCGCGCTGCACTGCGCGGCCCGCCGAATCCGTTTCCGCGGGGGACCGCCTCCGCGGGTTCAGGACCGGCCGGAAACCGCGCCCCTACGGTGGGCACGTCACGGCTGCGGGGTCCCACCGTTCACGGACGCCGCGTAGGCGCGCTCGTAGGCGCGGAGGGTGAGACCGGCCAGCGCGCGTGTCTCCCTGGCGAGATGCGCCTGGTCGGCACAGCCCGCGGCGAGCGCGGCGGCGGCGTACGGCACACCGCGCCGTACCAGCTCCAGCGCACGTTGGAGCCGCAGCACCCGGGCGAGGGTCTTGGGGCCGTAGCCGAAGGCGTCCAGGGAGCGGCGGTGCAGCTGCCGGGCGCCGAGGCCGACGGCGTCGGCGACCGCCGCGACCGGGCGCCCCGCGTTCAGCCCGGTGACGACGGCCCGCAGCAGCGGGTCGGGCGGATCGGCCGCGGCGGCGCACCGCAGCGCCACCGTCTCCAGCGCGGTGGCCGGATCGGTCGCGGCGGCGACGCGCGCGGTGAGCTCGGTGACGGCGCGCACCTTCGCCGGTGACCAGAGGTCGGCGAGCTCGACCCGCCGGTCACGCAGTTCGTGCGCGGGCACTCCGAGCAGCGCGGGCGCGGTCCCGGGCGCGAAACGTACTCCGGCGCAGTGCAGCCCGGACACGCCCTCGGGGGTGTAGGCGTGGGTGTCGGGGCCCGCGACCAGCAGTCTGCCGCCGATCCACAGCAGATCCATGCAGCCGTCGGGGAGTACGGGATACGGAACGGCCCCGGAGTCCCGGGCACTCTTCGCCGTATCCGTATCCGTATCCGTCGGTGTCGGCGTCGGTGTCGGCGTCGGTGTCGGCGTCGGTGTCGGCGTCGGTGTCGGCGTCGCCGACCGGGTCCAGACGATCGCACCGTCGAGCCGCGATGTCCGTTCCTCATACATACGATTCAGGCTAAAGCCTCGCCCCGCCGACGGCCATTGATCCAGAATGGTCGCTCTGCGGGGTGTCCGGACGGGGATGCCGCGGGGTCTATCGCGGGGGCGACCGATGACAGCACTGATGGAATTCACCACGGACAGCGGGGCGACCGTCACGGTCGAGGTGGCGCAGGACGCCCCCGGTGCCCGGCCGGTGTCGCGCGCCAACTCCCTGACGCAGGCGGGCCGCAGTTTCGACGCGGCGCTCCAGGGCATCCGCGCGGCGGCCGAGTCGGCGCTCACCGTGTTCCGGGACGGCTCGCTCCGGCCGGACGGGGTGGAGCTGGAGTTCGGCGTGAAGATGATGGCCGAGGCGGGCGCGGTGATCGCCAAGACGGCCACCGAGGGCCATCTGACGGTGAAGCTGTCCTGGAACCCGGGCGCGGCCCCGGCCCCGGCGGCGGAACCGGGTGCGGCGGCGCCCGGGGATCCGGCACCGGCGACGGCCGGGGATCCAGGAGCGGCGGGGGATCCGGGAGCGGCGGGCCGGTGACGCGCTCGCCCGCCTGGCACGCGCGGATCGATGTCGCGGGGCTGGTCGAGGGCTCGGGTTTCCTCGTCTCCGACCGTACGGTGCTGACCTGCGCCCATGTGCTGGGCCACCACGACCGGGCCGAGGCCGTCTTCCCCGGCGCCCCCGGGCTCGCCCCGCTCGCCGCCCGCGTCGTGGCCCGGGGCGCGTGGGCCGGCGGCGACCGCGATCCGGGGGATCTGGCCGTGCTGGAGCTGGAACGCCCGGTGGCCATCGCGCCCGCGGTCTTCGCGGCGGTCGACGCGCCGCACGCCTCACCGTCGCCGAAGCTGGTGGCGTACGGCTTCCCCCACGGATACGGGGAGGAGGGCGTCCAGAGCGAACTGGTCGTCACCTCACGCCAGTTGATCGGCTCCGAGTGGGCGCAGCTCGAATTCGCCCGGGGGTACGGGCAGCAGACCGACCGGGGGTTCAGCGGCGCCGCCGTGATGCTGGAGGGCACCGGGACGGTGGCCGGCATGGTCGTCTCGCACGACCCGGTGACCCGTAACAGCCGGATGATCCCGGCGACGGTGCTGGCACGGCACTGGGCGCCGCTGGGCGATCTCGTCCCCACGCCCGGCTATCCGGCGGAGGAGAAGCGCGGGCTGCGCAGGCTGGTCGCCCGCTCCCCCGCCGTACCGGGCCCGCTGGACCGGCTGCTGCGCGACGCGGCGGGACCGCTCCGCGTCGACCTGCCGCCCGGCGAGCCGCGCTCGCTGTGGGAGGCGGTCTGGTACCTCCTGTCGGAGTCGACGCCCACCGCCGACGCGCTGCCCCTCGCCGAACTGGCGGTACGGCTGGGCGGGCTGGTCGGGGACGAGCCGCTGGGCCGGGAGCTGCGGGAGTGGGCCCGCGCCCACCGGGCCCGGCACGACGCGCCACGGCCGTGGTCCATCACCCCGCCGGGCCCGGTGGCACCGCCCGCGCCGCCACCCGCGGTGCCGGTCCCGGTGCCGGTGCCCGCGCCGTCGCCCGCGGTGCCGGTCGTCCCGCCCGTGCGCCGCTGGTCGCCGATCCTGGTCGAGATCAGACGCAGCGGCGCCGGCCGCAACGCGCTGCTGGTGGAGGTCTCGGCGTACCGCGACGGCAGCCGCCGGCTGGTCGGTGAGGAGCGGCTGGCGGAGCGCGAGGTCCGCGCCTGGGTCCTCGACCGGATCGACGACGCGTTCGCGGAGATCGACCCGGAGGGCCGGGAGCTGATCGCCTTCGCCCTGCCGCGCGGCTGGCTGAACAAACCGGTCGACCGGTGGGCGGGGCGCAAGGCGATGAGCACACCGCTGGGGTGTGTGGCACCGGTGGTGGTGATGGACCACGACCGGCGCGCCAGCGGCAGGCTCCAGTTCCGTCTGAAGAAGATCTGGGACGTACTCGACCGGCAGCCCGGCTCGGCCGTCCACCGGATCTCCTGCACGGGCCCGGTCAGACCCGAGCGGCTGACCGTACAGCTCCAGGACGTGACCGGCCCGGTGGCGCTGACCAGACCGCCGAAGGCGCCCCGCGACCGGGCGTTGCACGGCGCGGTGCTGGACGCCCCCGCGCCGATCGTGCTCTGGCCGCGCACCGGATGCCCCGGCGGGGCGGAGTGTGACGGCGCGTGCCGCGGGGAGGAGTTCCTGGACGCGCTGGCCGAGCGGTTGGCGGCGCTGCCACCGGGCGAACTGCCCGAGCAGATCCTCGCGTTGCGCAAGACGGCGTTCGCGCACGACGGTCCCGAACCGCACTGGGCGGCGGAGCTGTCGTTCGTCTGGGAGGATCCCCGCTGGTTCCCCGCCGTCCCCCGGCTGAGCGGGACCCCCGTCGGCTGACCGTTCATCCCCATCCCCAGAGCTGGAGCCCTCGAATGCCCCTGTGGCCGGTCTACACCGGAGCCGACCAACCGCACGACGGCGTACTGCGGTTGCCCGCGCCGCCGCCGTGGCGGGACTTCGACGGCGGCCCCGCGGTCGAGCCGCCCCCGGACGACGAGGTCTCCTCGCCGGACCGCGAGCACCGGGCACGGGCGTACCGGACCACCGACGAGAGCGTCCAACTGGTCAACGCGGCCCTGTACTTGCGCCGTCCGCTGCTGGTGACGGGACCGCCCGGCAGCGGCAAGTCGAGCCTGCCGTACGCGGTGGCGCGGGAGTTGCGGCTCGGCCCCGTACTGCGCTGGAACATCACCAGCCGGAGCACGCTGGGCGACGGGCTCTACCAGTACGACCCGCTCTCCCGGCTCTACGCGGCGGGCCAGGGCCCGCAGGGGCCGGGCGGCGAGGGCGGCGGGCACATCGAGGACCATCTCCGTCTTGGCCCGCTCGGCACGGCGCTGCTGCCGTACGAGCGGCCCCGCGTGCTGCTGATCGACGAGATCGACAAGAGCGATCTGGACCTGCCCAACGATCTGCTGAACGTCATGGAGGAGGGTCAGTACGAGATCCCCGAACTGGTCCGCGCCGCCAGGACCCGCCCCGGCGCGCACGTGCTGACCGCCGACGCCGACCGGCTGGTGGCGGTGGAGCGCGGCCGGGTGCGCTGCCGGGCCTTCCCGTTCGTGGTGCTGACGAGCAACGGCGAGCGCGAGTTCCCGCCGGCGTTTCTGCGGCGGTGTGTGACCCTGGAGCTGAGGCAGCCGGTCGCGGCCCATCTGGAGGAGATCGTACGGGCCCACCTCGGCGAGCTGGACGCACCGGGCAGAGAGCTGATCCGTACGTTCCTGGAGCGCGGCAGCGGCGGCGAGCTGGCGACGGACCAGCTGCTCAACGCGATCTACCTGACGCGGACTTCGGGGCTGGCCGGGGCCTCGCGCGAACAACTGGCGGACCATCTCCTGCGCTATCTGAACCGGGCGCCGGAACCCGACGACGACTTCTGACGACGGCTTCCGACCATGACCCCTGACGACGAGACGTTCCCCGAACTGGGCGCCCTGCGCGAGGTACTGGCGACGGCGAGCGGCGAGCCGCCGACCGGCCGCGAGCTGGCGGAGCTGCTGTGGCTGGCCGCGCGGATGCGCCCGGAACCGGGACGGCCTCCGGGCGCGCCGCATACCCTGCCCGGGCCGCCCGTCGGCACGGCCGAGGACGAATGGCCGGAGGCCGACACGGCGGTCGGCGCGCCACCGCTCCCACTGCCACCGTTCCAGCAGCCCGGCGTCCCGGCCCCGTACGGCCCGGTCGCACTGCACACCCCCTCCCCCACCGCGCCCCCGGCGGCGGAGAGGGAGAGGGAGCAGCCATCCGGGGTGCTGGCGCCCGCACCCCCGATGATCTCCCGCCCGCTGGCGCTCCAGCGGGCGCTGCGCCCCCTGCGCAGAACGGTGCCGTCGACGAGTGAAAGGGAACTGGACGAGGCGGGCACGGCGTACCGCATCGCCTCGCTCGGCGCCCGCCGGGACCAGTGGCTGCCCGAACTGCGTCCCGCGCGGGAACGCTGGCTCCACCTGAGGCTGGTGGTGGACGAGGGGCCGACGATGGCCATGTGGCAGCCGCTGGCCCGTGATCTGTTCATGGCGTTCGGACAGACGGGCGCGTTCCGCACGGTGGAGCTGGTCCGGCTCGGGGCGGACGGCACCATACCGCCACGGCAGTGGACGGCCGGGCGCACGCTGGCCCTGGTCATCAGCGACGCGATGGGACCCCAGTGGCGGGCGGGACCGGCGGGGCGGCGCTGGTACGACACCCTGCGGGGCTGGGCGCGGCGGCTGCCGGTGGCGGTGCTCCAGCCGCTGCCGGAACGGATGTGGCAGCAGACCGCGCTCGCCCCGGTGCCGGGCCTGTTCACGGCGCCGGGCCCCGGCGCGCCCAACACCGCGCTGCGCTTCGCGCCGTACGACGGTCCGGCGCGCGGCATCCCGGTACCAGTACTGGAGCCGACGGCGGGGTGGCTCACGCACTGGGCGGGGCTGGTGGCCTCGCCGGGCGGCGCGTCGTTCCCGGGCGCCGCCGCGCTGCTCCCGGCGGGAAGGTCCCGCGCCCTCCCGGACACCTGGGAGAGCGGGGCCGCGGAAGGGCTGGTCCCCGAGGATGTCCCGGCCGCCGAACTGGTGCTGCGCTTCCGCGCGGCCGCCTCCCCGCAGGCGGTCCGGCTGGCCGGGCATCTCGCGGTGGGCCCGGCGCACCTGCCGGTGATGCGGCTGGTCCAGGCGGCCGTCGAGGAACACCCGCGGCCGCAGCACCTCGCCGAGGTGGTCCTGAGCGGCATGCTCCGCTCCGTACCGGGCCCGCCCGGCTCGTACGACTTCCGCCCGGGCGTCCGCGAGGTCCTGCTCCACTCGCTGCCCCGGACGAGCCTGGCCCGTACGGTGGGCCTGCTCGACCGGGTGGGCGCGGAGATCGAGTCCCGCGCGGGCTCGGCACGCGGGGAGTTCCGGGCGCTGCTGGGCGGCGGCGCGGACGGCGAGCCGTTCGCGCTGGTGAGCCGGGAGAGCGTACGGCTGCTGCGGGGGCCGGAGCCGCCGGAGCCGGTGGATCCACCGCCGGCTCCGGACCCGGCGAACGAGGTGGTGGCCGGGCGGTACGAGCTGCTGGAGGTCGTCGCACACAACGTGGGGACCGCGGTGTGGCGGGCGCGCGACCTGCGCGAGGGCCGCCTGGTCGCGGTGAAGCGGGTCGACGTAACCGCGGAGTTCGGCGCTGTCGCCTCCCGGTCGCGGGCGCGGTTCCACCGTGAGACACGGGTGGCCGCCGGGCTGCGGCATCCCGGCATCACGGCGATCCACGACTTCGGCCTGGCCGACGACGGCTCCTCCTATCTGGTGATGGAGCTGCTGGAGGGCCGCGGCCTCAATGAGCTGCTGGCGGAGCACGGCCGGTTGCCGGTGCCCGATGTCGTCTCCATCGGACAGCAGGTGCTCGACGCGCTCACCTACGCACATCGACAGGGTGTCTGGCACCAGCGTCTGACTCCGGCGACCATCATGCGGCTGGCCGACGGCACGGTGAAGATCCGCGGCTTCGGAGCCACGCACGCGGGCCTCGACTCCACACGCACCTCGCAGGTGACCCGTACGGCCACTACTGTCGGCACCCCGTCCTACATGTCTCCCGAGCAGATCGGCGACACCGAGGTCGACCACCGCAGCGACCTGTACTCACTCGGCTGTGTCCTGTACGAACTCACCACCGGTGAACCGCCCTTCGCCTACCCGGACACCTGGCGGACACTCACCGCCCACCGCGACGAGCGGCCCCGGTCGCCCGGGGAGCTTCGACCCGATCTGCCCCCCGCACTGGAGCACGCGATCCTCGATCTGCTGGCCAAGGCCCCGGAGGAGCGGCGGCGCGGCGCGGAGGCGCTGGCGGCGGAGGGCCTCCCGGACTCGGAGGCTTCTCCGGTCTCCACGTGGCAGTACGGAGTGCTGGGGCCGCTGCGGCCGCTCAAGGACGGGTGGGGCCATACGCCCGGAACGGCCGCAGGACGCGTTGTGCTCAGCATGCTCCTGCTGTCCGAGGGCGAACAGGTCTCCGTCCGTGAACTGGAACTCGCCCTGGACAGCCGTCCTGACCGACAGACGAACCGCACGGTCTCCGCGACCATCAGTGAACTGCTCGCGAGCGGGCACGACATCGAGGAATCCGATGGCTGCTTCCGTCTGCGGCTCGACACGGAGCTGGATCTGACCGTCGCCAAGCGGCTGGCCCGACAGGCGGCACAAACCCAAGCCCCCCGGCACCGTGCCGCGCTCTACGAGGAGGCGCTGAGTCTCTGGTACGGAGAACCTCTGGGCGGTGTCGAAGGCACGTGGGCCGAGCAACAGCGCGACAATCTCCACGCATGGAGGGTTGCGCTGAAGGCCCATCGCCAGGTTGCGGCGCCTCCCTCGCCCGCCTCCGGAGGCGCCGTCCGCCTCATCATCGGCGGGGCCGAGTTGTCCAGCGTTCCTCCGGACGGCCGACCCGCCGCGCAGGCCGTCTTCCTTTCGCTGCTCCGGCAAGCCTGCCGGGAAGCCTTCGGCTCGTCCGGCACCTTCGTCGATCCCGAGCTGCGACTGGGCCTTCCCACGTTGGCGCTCCGGGTAGCGCCGGACCCCGCGTACACCGTGCCGGAGGTGCTGGACCGGCTGACCGGCCCGTTCGCCGAAACCCTCACGGCCGGCATGTCCTCGCTCTTCTTCCCCTCGACCGTCCCGATGACCGTGCTGGTCCGAGCGGAAGAGCCGGAAGACGTGGCCAGAGCACTGGAGCGGGACTTCCCGGCGCCGGTGGCGGTGGGCGGCTCGAAGCCCGGAAAGATCTCGATGTTGGTCGGCCTGCCGGACGAGCTGTACCAGCGGAGCGGCGCTCCCGAGGGATTCGTCCGCCGGGATATGAAAAGGGCGGACGGCACCACACGGCCTGTCTGGTACCAGACCGTCGGATATCCGCCGGAGGAGCCGCGTTCGTCGTCGTCCTGGCTGCGCCGGCTGTTCGGCGGCGGCAGCGACGAGAGCCCACCGACCACACCGCCGCCGGAAGAGCCCCGCTAGCCGCCCGTACCGTTCGCCTTCCCGTTCCCGTTCACCTTCCCGCCCCCACTCCCGTCTCCGCTCCCGCCCGGCGGCTTCGACTGCCGCTGCCGCCCCCCGTGCAGCCGCGCCGTCACCCGGGACTTGACGTCGTCCGGCGGCAGGAACTTGGACCAGCGTTCCGGGAACTCCGACGGCATGTCCGGGTCCGTCACGTCGTCGTCCTGGGGGCCGTCCGTGCCCGCCGCCGCGCGGGCCACCAGTTCCGCCGCCTGCGCCGCGCGCAGCCGTTCGTTGGCGGCGCGGGCCGCGGCCGTGGAGACCGACGGCCAGACCCGGTCGATCGCCGCGTTGACCGCCGCCCCCACCAGCACCGCGAACGCGGAGACTCCTATCCAGAGCAGTACGGCGATGGGTGCGGCCAGTGAGCCGTAGATCGTGGGGCCCTCGACCGCGTTCGTCAGGTAGATCCGGAGCAGGAAGCTGCCCAGGACCCACATGCCGAGTGCGACCAGCGCGCCCGGCATGTCCTCTATCCAGCGGGATCTGACCGGTACGGAGACGTGGTAGAGCGTGGTGAGGAAGGCGATGGAGAGGACGATCACCACGGGCCAGTAGAGGATGCTGACGACCTCCGTGCCCCAGGGGATCAGTTCGACCACCCGGTCGGGGCCGACCACCGCGAGGGGCAGCACCACCGCGCCGATCACGATCGCCACCACGTAGAGCAGGAAGGCGAGCAGCCGGGTGGCGACGATGCCGCGCCGCCCGTCGAGGCCGTACATGACCGTGATCGTGTCGACGAAGACGTTGACCGCCCTCGACCCCGACCAGAGCGCGATCGCGAAGCCGAGGGAGATGACGTCGGGCCGGCCGCCCCGGGTGAGGTCGGCCAGCAGGGGTTTGGCGATCTCGTCCACGCCGCGCGCCGAGAGGACCGTGCCGGAGGCGCTGAGGATGTTCCGTTCCATGGAGGCGACCGTGGTCGAGTTGGTCCAGTCGTCCACGTAGCCGAGCAGGCCGATCAGCCCGAGGAGCAGCGGCGGCAGCGAGAGCAGGGTGAAGAACGCCGCCTCGGCCGCGAGCCCGAGGATCCGGTATTCGATGCACGAGTTGACCGTGTCCTTCAGCAGCAACCAGGCCATCTTCCGCTTGGATACGTTGCGGTAGAGGACTCGGACCCGGTGAAGTCGGCCAGTCGGCCGCTCAGGTGTTTCTTTTGCTGCCTGCACCTCCTTACCGTATCGGCATGGCAGCCAGCACCCACACAGTGACCAACCAGGTTCCGCCCCTGGTGGGGTACGACGTCTTCCGCGCCGACCGGGTCCTCGCCGAGGCCGTGGAGCGGCACAGCGCGCCGGGTCTGCTCGACGGGACCCGCGCGGAGCTGACGGCGCTCGGCGGCGCCGCCGGATCCGCCGAGGTCCAGGAGTGGGGGGTACGGGCCAACGAGAACCCCCCGGTCCTGCGCACCCACGACCGGTACGGGAACCGGATCGACGAGGTCGACTTCCATCCCGACTGGCACCAGTTGCTCGGGCGGGCGGTCTCCGCGGGGCTGACCGACGCGTGGGGCAGGCCGGACGGCCATCTCCGGCGCGCGGCCGGTTTCCTGGTGTGGAGCCAGGCGGAGGCGGGGCATCTGTGCCCGGTGTCGATGACCCACGCGGCGGTGCCCGCGCTGCGGGCGGATCCGGCGCTCGCGGCGGAGTGGGAGCCGCGGCTGACCTCGCACGCGTACGAGCCGGGGCTGCGGCCCGCCGCGGAGAAGGGCGGCGCGCTCTTCGGCATGGGGATGACGGAGAAGCAGGGCGGCAGCGACGTACGGGCGAACACGACGGCCGCCCGGCCGCTGGACGCGTCCGGGGAGTACGCCCTGACCGGGCACAAGTGGTTCTGTTCCGCGCCGATGTGCGACGGGTTCCTGGTGCTCGCGCAGGCGCCGGACGGGCTGACCTGCTTTCTCGTACCGCGGGTGCTGGCGGACGGGACGCGCAACGTGTTCCGGCTGCAGCGTCTCAAGGACAAGCTGGGCAACCGGTCCAACGCGTCGAGCGAGGTCGAGTTCGACGGGACGTGGGCGCGCCGGGTCGGTGAGGAGGGGCGCGGGGTGCGCACGATCATCGGGATGGTCGCGGCGACCCGGCTGGACTGTGTGCTGGGGACGGCTGCGCTGATGCGCCAGTCCGTGGCCCAGGCGGTGCACCACGCCACGTACAGGAGCGCCTTCGGCGGTGAGCTGATCGACAAGCCGCTGATGCGCAACGTGCTGGCCGATCTGGCGCTGGAGTCGGAGGCGGCGACGACACTGGCGATGCGGCTCGCCGCGGCGTACGACACGGACACGGAGGAGGAGCGGGCGTTTCTGCGCCTCGCGGTGCCGGCCGCCAAGTACTGGGTGACCAAGCGGGGTACCCCACTGGCGGCGGAGGCCCTGGAATGCCTGGGCGGCAACGGGTACGTGGAGGAGTCGGGGATGCCGCGGCTGCTGCGCGAGTCGCCGCTCAACTCGATCTGGGAGGGCTCGGGCAATGTGCAGGCGCTGGATGTGCTGCGGGCGCTCCAGCGGGAGCCCGCGGCGCTGAACGCGTTCCTCCAGGAGGTCGGGAAGGCGCGGGGCGCGGATCACCGGCTGGACGGCGCGATCAAGGGGCTGCTGACCGAGCTGGCGGATCTGGCGGGGATCGAGGCCAGGGCCCGGCGGCTGGTGGAGCGGATGGCGCTGGTGCTCCAGGGGTCGCTGCTGGTGCGGTGGGCGCCGCCGGAGGTGGCGGACGCGTTCTGCGCGTCGCGGCTCGGCGGGGACTGGGGGGCGGCCTTCGGCACCCTGCCCCACACCCTCGACCTGGCGTCGGTCGTGGAGCGGGCGCGGCCCGTGGCCTGACCGCTCGCGGAGTGGTCAGAGGTGGTGCCGCGCCGACACGGCACCGCCTCTGACCCGTAGTCACTTTCACGCACCGGTGGACGAAGCGCCAGAGTTGCGGAGCGTTGCGGAAAAATCGATACGTCACCCTGGCGCCCGGGAACGGGGGCGGCTGCTCGGCCCGTGCCCGGCCCGTGTTCTCCTGGCCTCTATGAGCATCACCGTGACCACCTGGTCCCTGGAGCAGACCTCGCCCGACGATCTGCGGCCCGCCGGGCACGCCCCGGCCGGGGTGCGGATCGTACGCGCCGAAGTGCCCTCGCCCGAGTTCAGCCGGTTCCTGTACACGGCCGTCGGCGCGGACGTCCACTGGACGGACCGGCTGCCGTGGACGTACGACCAGTGGTCCGGGTATCTGGCGCGGCCCGGCGTGGAGACGTGGGTGGCGTACGAGAAAGGCACCCCCGCCGGGTTCATCGAGCTGGAGGCGCAGGAGGGCGCGGCGGTCGAGATCGCGTACTTCGGGCTGATCCCCGCCTTCCGGGGCCGCCGGATCGGCGGAGAGCTCCTGTCGTACGGGGTGGCGCGGGCCTGGGACCTGGCCGAGCGGTGGCCCGGGGCCGAGCCGGTGAAGCGGGTCTGGCTGCACACCTGCTCCAAGGACGGCGAGCACGCCATGGACAATTACCTGCGGCGCGGCTTCCGGCTCTTCGCGACGAAGACCGACGAGGAGCCCGAGCGGGCGGCCCCCGGCCCCTGGCCGGGCGCGCACACCGCGGCCTGACCGGAACCGAACCGTACGCACGCCCCGCGCCGGCCCGGTACGCGCGGCTCGGGCCGGTACGCGCCGTCCGGGCCGGCCCGGACGTACGGCCCGGTTCGCGCCCGCCCCGCGCGACCCGGAACAGGCGTTAAACACCCACACCCCGTGACAGACAACACACCGTCTCGCATAGTGGTACGTTATAGTCCATATAGCGGACAACAGTGGACTGGCCGGAGATCGGCGTGCCACGCTTCCGTCATGTCCTGCTCTGGAATCGCCTTGGTGAGTCGACGCCACGTCGACCTCTGCCGCATGTCCAGCGCCATCTGTCCGGCGAGCTGAGAGTCCCAGCACCGCCGCGTACACCTTCTCCTTCCCCTCTGCCGCGCACCCCCGCGTCCTCACGCGAAGTGTGCGGTTCAGAGCCGCCCTCCTGCATGTCTCGAATGGACGGAACAGCCATGGCCGCGACGCCGGAACAGCCGTCCCCTGCCACGCCCCGCCGCAAGGTGAGCCGTCACCGCGGCGAGGGCCAGTGGGCCAGGGGCCACTTCACTCCGCTCAACGGCAATGAGCAGTTCAAGAAGGACGACGACGGTCTCAATGTGCGGACACGCATCGAGACGATCTACTCCAAGGCCGGGTTCGACTCGATCGACCCCAACGATCTGCGCGGCCGGATGCGCTGGTGGGGGCTGTACACCCAGCGCAGGCCCGGGATCGACGGCGGCAAGACCGCGATCCTGGAGCCGGAGGAGCTGGACGACGAGTACTTCATGCTGCGGGTGCGGATCGACGGCGGCCGGCTCACCACGGAGCAGCTCCGGGTCATCGGCGAGATCTCGCAGGAGTTCGCGCGCGGGACCGCCGACATCACCGACCGGCAGAACGTCCAGTACCACTGGATCCGGATCGAGGACGTCCCGGAGATCTGGCGGCGCCTCGAAGCGGTCGGGCTCTCCACCACCGAGGCGTGCGGTGACACGCCCCGCGTGATCCTCGGCTCGCCGGTCGCCGGGATCGCCGAGGACGAGATCATCGACGGCACGCCCGCCATCGACGAGATCCAGCGCCGGATCATCGGCAACCCCGACTTCTCCAACCTGCCGCGCAAGTTCAAGTCGGCCGTCTCGGGATCGCCGTCGCTGGACGTGGCCCACGAGATCAACGACATCGCGTTCGTCGGGGTGAACCACCCCGAGCACGGCCCCGGCTTCGACCTCTGGGTGGGCGGCGGGCTCTCCACCAACCCCAAGATCGGCCAGCGGCTCGGCGCGTGGGTGCCGCTCGACGAGGTCCCCGACGTCTACACCGGGGTCATCTCGATCTTCCGTGACTACGGCTACCGCCGGCTGCGCACCCGCGCCCGGCTGAAGTTCCTGCTCGCGGACTGGGGCGCGGAGAAGTTCCGCCAGGTCCTGGAGGACGAGTACCTGGAGCGGAAGCTGATCGACGGACCCGCCCCGGAGCAGCCGCTCCAGCGGTGGCGGGACCACGTCGGGGTGCACCGCCAGCGCGACGGGCGTTTCTACGTCGGGTTCGCGCCGCGCGTCGGCCGGGTGGACGGCGTGAAGCTGACGGAGATCGCCGCGCTCGCCACGGCACACGGCTCGGGCCGGCTCCGTACCACCGCCGAGCAGAAGATGATCGTCCTCGATGTGGCCGAGGACCGGGTGGACTCCCTGGTGGCCGGTCTGGAAGCGCTGGACCTGCGGGTCAAGCCCTCGCCGTTCCGGCGCGGCACGATGGCCTGCACCGGCATCGAGTTCTGCAAGCTGGCGATCGTCGAGACCAAGGAGCGCGGCGCCACCCTCATCGACGAGCTGGAGCGCCGTATCCCGGACTTCGACGAGCCGATCACCATCAACATCAACGGCTGCCCCAACGCCTGCGCCCGTATCCAGACCGCGGACATCGGTCTCAAGGGCCAGCTGATGCTGGACGGGGACGGCAAGCAGGTCGAGGGCTTCCAGGTGCACCTGGGCGGCGCGCTGGGCCTGGAGGCCGGATTCGGCCGCAAGGTCCGGGGGCTGAAGGTCACCTCGAAGGAGCTGCCCGACTACGTCGAGCGGGTGCTCGGGCGCTTCGCCAAGGAGCGCGAGGACGGCGAGCGCTTCGCCACCTGGGTCGCCAGGGCCGACGAGGAGGCCCTGTCGTGAGCGAGCGCGCGGCCCCCTTCTACTGCCCCTACTGCGGCGACGAGGACCTGCGCCCCGGCGAGCAGGGGCACGGCGCCTGGGAATGCGGGGCATGCAACCGGGCCTTCCAGCTGAAGTTCCTCGGGCTGCTCGCGCGGGGGCTCCAGCGGAATGACGGAGGGGAAGAGACGTGACGGCACTGACGGAGACCGACGATCCCAGGGCGCTCGCCGAAGCGGCGGGGCGTGCCCTGGAGGACGCGTCGGCCCTGGAGATACTGACCTGGGCCACGGACACCTTCGCCGCGCGGTTCTGCGTGACCTCCTCGATGGAGGACGCGGTGGTCGCCCATCTCGCCTCCCGGGTACGGCCCGGCGTGGACGTGGTGTTCCTGGACACCGGCTACCACTTCCCGGAGACCATCGGGACCCGGGACGCCGTGGACGCGGTGATGGACGTGAACGTGATCACGCTCACCCCGCGGCAGAGCGTCGCCGAGCAGGACGCCGAGTACGGCCCGAAGCTGCACGACCGCGACCCGGACCGCTGCTGCGCCCTGCGCAAGGTCCGCCCCCTGGAGGAGGGGCTGACCGGATACGACGCCTGGGCCACCGGGCTGCGCCGTGACGAGTCGCCGACCCGGGCCGGCACCCCGGTCGTCGGGTGGGACGAGAAGCGCGGCAAGGTGAAGGTCTCGCCGATCGCGCGCTGGACGCAGGACGACGTGGACGCGTACGTGCTGGAGCACGGGGTGCTCACCAACCCGCTGCTGGAGGACGGTTACGCCTCGGTCGGCTGCGAGCCGTGCACCCGCCGGGTCCTGGCGGGCGAGGACGCGCGCGCCGGCCGCTGGGCGGGCCGGTCCAAGACCGAATGCGGGCTGCACTGATGACGGGCCGTCAGGCAGGTGGCGTCCGGCAGGAAGACGATGTCCGTCAGACAGACGGTATCCGTCAGGCAGACGACGTCCGTCAGGAACGCGGTGTCCGCCGGGAACACGACGTGGAGGAACGGTTGAGCGCGACGGAGCAGGGCGCCACGGTCTGGCTCACCGGCCTGCCGAGCGCCGGCAAGACCACCATCGCCACCGCGCTGGCCGGGCGGCTGCGCGAGGAGGGCCACCGGGTGGAGGTGCTCGACGGCGACGAGATCCGGGAGTTCCTCTCCGCGGGCCTCGGCTTCAGCCGCGCGGACCGGCACACCAACGTGCAGCGCATCGGCTTCGTCGCCGAGCTGCTCGCGGCCAACGGCGTCAAGGCACTGGTCCCGGTGATCGCCCCGTACGCGGACAGCCGGGAGGCGGTACGCAAGCGCCACCGGGCCGAGGGCACGGGCTACCTGGAGGTGCACGTGGCCACGCCGGTCGAGGTGTGCTCCGTACGCGATGTGAAGGGCCTGTACGCCAAGCAGGCGGCCGGCGAGCTGACCGGGCTGACCGGGGTGGACGACCCCTACGAGGCACCCGAGGCGCCGGACCTGCGGATCGAGTCGCACACGCAGTCCGTCGAGGAGTCCGCCGCCGCACTCCACGCACTGCTCACCGAGAGGGGTCTCGCGTGACCACCACCGTCGCAGCCGTCACCGAGGGCACGGACGCCCCGTACGCACTGAGCCACCTGGACTCGCTGGAATCCGAGGCGGTCCACATCTTCCGTGAGGTCGCGGGCGAGTTCGAGCGGCCGGTGATCCTCTTCTCCGGCGGCAAGGACTCCATCGTCATGCTGCATCTGGCGCTGAAGGCGTTCGCGCCGGCGTCGGTGCCGTTCTCACTGCTGCACGTCGACACCGGGCACAACTTCCCCGAGGTCCTCGCCTACCGCGACCGTACCGTGGCCGAACACGGGCTCCGGCTGCACGTCGCCTCCGTACAGGAGTACATCGACGCCGGAAAGCTGCGCGAGCGGCCCGACGGCACCCGCAACCCGCTGCAGACCGTGCCGCTCACGGAGAAGATCCAGGCCGAGCGGTTCGACGCGGTCTTCGGCGGCGGGCGGCGCGACGAGGAGAAGGCGCGCGCCAAGGAGCGGGTGTTCTCCCTGCGGGACGAGTTCTCGCAGTGGGACCCGCGCCGCCAGCGCCCCGAGCTGTGGCAGCTCTACAACGGCCGGCACGCCCCGGGCGAGCACGTCCGGGTCTTCCCGCTCTCCAACTGGACCGAGCTGGACGTCTGGCAGTACATCGCCCGCGAGGGGATCGAGCTGCCGGAGATCTACTTCGCGCACGAGCGCGAGGTGTTCCGCCGCGGCGGGATGTGGCTGACCGCCGGTGACTGGGGCGGCCCCAAGGAGTCCGAGACCGTCGAGAAGCGCCTGGTGCGCTACCGCACGGTCGGCGACATGTCCTGCACCGGCGCAGTCGACTCCGACGCCACCACGCTCGACGCGGTGATCACCGAGATCGCCGCCTCCCGGCTGACCGAGCGCGGCGCGACCCGCGCCGACGACAAGATGTCCGAGGCCGCGATGGAAGACCGCAAGCGCGAGGGGTACTTCTAGCCATGCCGAGCACACACACGCACACCACCGGCCCGTTCGGCGGGGCGCTCGCGGCGACCACACTGCTGCGCTTCGCCACCGCGGGCTCCGTCGACGACGGCAAGTCCACCCTCGTGGGGCGGCTGCTGCACGACTCCAAGTCGGTCCTGACCGACCAGCTGGAGGCCGTCGAGCGGGTCTCGCTGGGCCGCGGCCAGGAGGCGCCCGACCTGGCGCTGCTCACCGACGGGCTGCGCGCCGAGCGCGAGCAGGGCATCACCATCGACGTCGCCTACCGCTACTTCGCCACGCCCCGGCGGCGGTTCATCCTCGCCGACACCCCGGGCCATGTGCAGTACACCCGGAACATGGTGACGGGCGCGTCCACCGCCGAGCTGGCCGTGGTCCTGGTCGACGCCCGCAACGGGGTGGTCGAGCAGACCCGCCGGCACGCCGCGGTGGCCGCGCTGCTGCGCGTCCCGCACGTCGTGCTCGCCGTCAACAAGATGGACCTGGTGGAGTACGCGGAGCCCGTCTTCGCCTCGATCGCCGAGGAGTTCACGGCGTACGCGGCCTCCCTCGGCGTCCCCGGCTGGGGGTCTGGGGGGAACCCCCAGGACAAGTGGTGTACGGCGATACCGATCTCGGCGCTGGCCGGGGACAACGTCGTGGAACCGTCCGCGCACATGGACTGGTACGGCGGCCCGACGGTGCTGGAGCACCTGGAGACCGTCCCGGTCAGCCACGACCTGACCGGCTGCCACGCGCGGCTGCCCGTGCAGTACGTGATCCGGCCGCAGAGCGCCGAGCACCCCGACTACCGGGGGTACGCGGGCCAGATCGCCGCGGGCACCTTCCGGGTCGGCGAGGACGTGACGGTCCTGCCGTCGGGCCGTACGTCGAAGATCGCCGGGATCGATCTGCTGGGCGAGCCGGTGGACATCGCCTGGACCCCGCAGTCGGTGACGCTCCTCCTGGAGGACGACATCGACATCTCGCGCGGCGATCTGATCGTGCCGACCGGCGACGCGCCCGCCACCACCCAGGACGTCGAGGCGACCGTCTGCCATGTGGCGGACCAGCCGCTCGGGGTGGGCCAGCGGGTGCTGCTGAAGCACACCACCCGTACGGTCAAGGCGATCGTGAAGGACATCCCGTCCCGGCTGACGCTGGACGACCTCTCCCAGCACCCGGCGCCGGGGCAGCTCGTCGCCAACGACATCGGCCGCGTCGTCGTGCGGACGGCCGAGCCGCTGGCGCTGGACGCGTACGCGGACTCACGGCGTACCGGATCGTTTCTGCTGATCGACCCCGCCGACGGGACGACGCTGAGCGCCGGGATGGCGGGCGAAGCCTTCGCGGAAGGTACCGCCGCGGCCGCCGCGACGCCGGCCGACGACGAGGGCTGGGACTTCTGATGGCGGGCGTTCCGCACGACGTCTACGCGACGTTCGCGAAGGAGGGCGGCCGGGTGGGCAGCGGCGCCCTCGGCGCTGGGACGGGCGGGGTGTCGCGATGTGCGTGATGACGTACGCGCACCGCTCGCGCGCCCGTATGCCCCACCGGCCACACCCGCACCACTGGTATCGACGAAGATCTGCCGACCTCCCGGCCGCGCCCACCTGTCCGGTCCATCCGACCAGGGCGTGAGCACCGGGACGACGAGAGGAACCCCTCCCGTGCCTGCCTCCCGCACCGCGACGCGCCGCCGCCTGGCCGCCGTAGCCGCCCTGCCCCTCCTCGCCGCCGTGCTCTCCGCCTGCGGCTACGGCTCCGCCGCCGACTCCTCCGAGGAGTCCACCGCCGCCCCCACGGGCAAGGCGCTGTCGGCCGACACGGTACGGCTCGGCTACTTCCCGAACCTCACACACGCCACCGCGCTGGTCGGCACCGAGAAGGGCCTGTTCCAGAAGGAGCTGGGCGGCACGAAGCTGTCCACCACCACCTTCAACGCCGGGCCCTCCGAGATCGAGGCGCTCAACGCGGGCTCCATCGACATCGGCTTCATCGGCCCCTCCCCCGCCATCAACGGCTACACCCAGACCGCCGGCAAGGGGCTGCGCATCATCGGCGGCTCCGCCTCGGGCGGTGTGAAGCTCGTCGTCAACCCGGCGAAGATCAAGACCCTCGCCGACGTCAAGGGCAAGAAGATCGCCACCCCGCAGCTCGGCAACACGCAGGACGTGGCGTTCCTCAACTGGATATCCGAGCAGGGGTGGAAGGTCGACGCGCAGTCCGGCAAGGGCGATGTCTCCGTCGTCCGTACCGACAACAAGATCACCCCGGACGCCTACAAGGCCGGGGACATCGACGGCGCGTGGGTGCCGGAGCCGACCGCCTCCAAGCTGGTCGCCGAAGGTGCGAAGGAACTCCTGGACGAGTCGACGCTCTGGCCCGACCAGCAGTTCGTGATCACCAACATCATCGTGCGGCAGGCGTTCCTGAAGGAGCACCCGGACGTCGTCGAGGCGTTCCTGCGCGGTTCGGTGAAGACCAACGAGTGGATCAACGCCAACGACGCCCAGGCGAAGGCCTCGGCCAACGAGGCGCTGAAGAAGCTCGCCGGCAAGGCGCTGCCCGCCGAGGTGCTGGACCCGGCGTGGAAGTCCATCAAGATCACCGATGACCCGCTGGCCGCGACGCTCCGCTCGGAGGCGGACCACGCGGTCAAGGCCGGACTGCTGAAGAAGCCCGACCTGAACGGGATCTACGACGTGGCGCCCCTCAACAAGGTGCTGAAGGCCGAAGGGAAGACCGAGGTCGCCGACGCGGGACTCGGCGCCCCGTAGCCCCGTACACCGTGCTCCCCACCTTCCGAGTCAACACCCTGCCGAATCCACACCCTGCCGAATCCACACCGTTCCCAGGAGGTGACGACCGTGGCATCCACTCTCGCCAAGGCCGCCGAGGCCACCCCGGCGGTGGACCACGCCGCCCGTATCGCGCACGTCTCGAAGTCCTTCGCGACGCCCGCCGGGCAGCAGCTCGTGCTGGACGACATCACCCTCGATGTCGCACCGGGCGAGTTCGTCACCCTCCTGGGCGCCTCGGGATGCGGTAAGTCCACGCTGCTCAATCTGGTCGCCGGGCTCGACCGGCCGTCCGCCGGGGCCATCGAGACGCCCGGCGGCCGGCCCGCGCTGATGTTCCAGGAGCACGCGCTGTTCCCGTGGCTGACCGCGGGCAAGAACATCGAACTGGCGCTGCGGCTGCGCGGCGTCGCCAAGCAGGAGCGGCGCGCCGAGGCGGAGCGGCTGCTCGGGCTCGTCCGGCTCGAAGGGGCGTACGGCAAGCGGGTGCACGAGCTGTCCGGCGGGATGCGTCAGCGCGTCGCGCTGGCCCGCGCGCTCGCGCAGGACAGCCAGCTGCTGCTGATGGACGAGCCGTTCGCGGCGCTGGACGCGATCACCCGGGACGTGCTGCACGACGAGCTGACCCGGATCTGGCGGGAGACCGACCTGTCGGTGCTGTTCGTCACGCACAACGTGCGTGAGGCGGTACGGCTCGCGCAGCGCGTGATTCTGCTGTCCTCGCGGCCCGGCCGCGTGGCCCGGGAGTGGCGGGTGGACATCCCGCAGCCGCGCCGTATCGAGGACACCGCCGTCGCGGAGCTGTCCGTCGAGATCACCGAAGAACTGCGTGGGGAGATCCGCCGCCATGGCCAGCACTGAGACGGCGTCCGGCCAGGACGCGCCGCGGGACGCGGCGGAGCAGGACACCGCCGAGCGCGGCGCGGCGCCCCGGGGCGGCGCGGCGCACCACAGCGATCTGGCCGGTCTGGAGGCCGGGCTCGACGCGCTGGACACCGTACAGACCGGGCGGGCGCCGCTGCGCCGGACGCTGGTCGCCAAGGTCCTGCCGCCGGTAATCGCCGTCGCGCTGGTGCTGGTGGTGTGGCAGGTACTGGTGTGGGCGAAGGTGACGGACGGCTACAAGCTGCCGTCGCCGGGCGCGGTGTGGGGCGAGGTCTCCGACGCGTGGATGCAGGGCACCCTGCTCGGCTACATCTGGACCAGTGTCTCGCGCGGGCTGCTGGGCTTCCTGCTGGCGCTGGCGATCGGCACTCCGCTGGGGCTGCTGGTGGCCCGGGTGAAGTTCGTCCGCGCGGCCATCGGCCCGATCCTCTCCGGGCTCCAGTCGCTGCCCTCGGTGGCATGGGTGCCGCCGGCCGTGATCTGGCTCGGTCTGAACGACTCGATGATGTACGCGGTGATCCTGCTCGGCGCGGTTCCCTCGATCGCCAACGGGCTGGTCTCCGGCGTCGACCAGGTGCCGCCGCTCTTCCTGCGCGCCGGGCGCACCCTGGGCGCGACCGGGCTGCGGGGCACCTGGCACATCGTCATGCCGGCCGCGCTGCCCGGCTATCTGGCGGGGCTGAAGCAGGGGTGGGCGTTCTCGTGGCGCTCGCTGATGGCGGCGGAGATCATCGCCTCGTCGCCCGATCTCGGTGTGGGGCTCGGACAGCTGCTGGAGAACGGCCGGACGGTCGGCAGCATGCCGATGGTGTTCCTCGCGATCTTCCTGATCCTGATCGTCGGGGTCGCCATCGACCTGCTGATCTTCAGTCCGCTGGAGCGGCGGGTGCTGCGCGGGCGCGGTCTGCTGGTGAAGAGCTGATGCCAGGACCTGTGCCGGCGCGGTCCCTGGTCCGCCGCCTCCTCCCGTACCGCGAGCCGCCGCCCGTGCTGCTGGTCGTCGCGCACGGCAGCCGCGACCCCCGGCATGGAGCGACGGTGCGCGCGCTGGCCCGGCGGCTGCGCGCGCTGCGGCCGGGGCTGCGGGTGGAGACCGGCTTCCTGGACTTCGACACCCCGTCGGTGGGCAGCGTGCTGGACCGGCTCGCACGGGAGGACGTACGGGACGTGGTGGCGCAGCCGCTGCTGCTGACGCGCGCCTTCCACGCCAAGTCCGACATCCCCGCCGTGCTGCGCGCGGCGGAACAGCGCCATCCGCGCCTGCGGATCCGGCAGGGCGAGGTGCTCGGCCCGTCGCCGCTGCTGGGCGCGGCGCTGGAGCGGCGGCTGTACGAGGCGGGCCTGACGCCCGCCGACAAGAGCTCGACCGGGGTCGTCCTGGCCTCGGCGGGCTCCTCCGACCCGGAGGCGATCGCAGTGATCGCTGAAATCGCGCGGGAGTGGCGGGGCACCGGTTGGTGCGCCGTGCGGCCTGCGTTCGCCTCCGCATCCCTGCCCCGTACCGAGGACGCGGTACGGGCGCTGCGCGCCGAGGGCGTCCGGCGGGTGGCGGTGGCGCCGTACGTCATCGCCCCCGGCAGGCTCCCCGACCGGATCACGGCGGGCGCGCGGGCGGCGGGCGCGGACACGCTGGCCGAGGTACTGGGCGCGGCGCCGGAGGTGGCGAGGCTGATGCTGCGTCGCTTCGACAGTGCCGCCAGTGCCGCCGGTGCGACCAGCACGGCCGGTACGGCCGGCACGACCGACAGGCCGGCGCTGGCGCGGCCCGCGTAACGGGGCCGACGGGCCGGGCGCGCCGGGCCGGACCCGTCAGGCGTCGATCAGCGCCGTCAGGTCCGCCACGCTCATCGAGCCCGCCGCGCGGCGTTCGCGCGCGAAGGTGTTGGCGACGCGCTGGAGTGTGTCGTTGACCGGGGTGGGAACGCCGTGGAGCCGCCCCAGCAGGGCTATCTCCCCGTTCAGATAATCCGCCTCGATCGTGCCCGTGCCCCGGCTGAGGCTCTGCCACGACGAGCCGTGGCCGCGCTCGACACCGCCCGCCGGGTCGAAGGTGATGTGGTCCGCGCGCGTCTCGGCCTGCTCCTCGGGGCCCACGTACGCGATGCCCGCCGCGTCGAGGACGGTCGCGCCCTCCGCCGTGGCCCGCCGTATCAGCTCCCAGCTCTCCTCGCCGGTCGCGCCGGTGACGGCGTCGATCGCGTTGGCCAGGTTGGAGAGCAGTTTGGCGTACTTCCAGCGCATCACGTCCGGCACGACCGGGGCGAGGAGTCTGCCCTTCGCCAGCCCGGCGGCGATCGCCGTGGCCGTCGCGTCCGTCCCCGACGGGTACCGGCCGATGTGCAGCATGCCGGTGTACGGGGCGCCTCCGGCGCTCACCGCACCCGGTTCGACATACGTCGAGGGCAGCCAGACGCACATCGCGTACACCTGCCGGAAGCGCCGCAGGGCGAGCCGCTCGCTCTCGACCCCGTTCTGCGCGCAGACCAGCGGCAGCACCTCGCCCGCCGTACCGCCGCCCGCGACCGGCCGGGCCGACCAGGCGTCCAGTGCGGCCGTGCTGTCCTGGGTCTTCACGGAGAGCAGCAGGACGTCGTCCGGGTGTAGTTCGAGCGCCTCGGGTCCGTCGACCACCGGCAGCCGGTGCGCGCGGGTGCCCTCGGGGGTGGTGAGCCGCAGGCCGTGCTCGCGCAGCGCCGCGTGGTGCGCGCCCCGGGCGACGAGGACCACGTCCTGGCCCGCCTCGGCCAGCCGGCCGCCCACGCTGCCGCCGACCGCTCCCGCCCCGATGATGACGTAACGCATCCCGAACCCCGTTCCCCTACGACGCCTTCAGCATAGGCGAGCCCTGTGACACCACCGTGAGCGGCGTCACGACTGGGCCTCCTGCGCGCCGGGTATAACGACGGGACCGTCCTCGCAGGTGGCGCAGGACACGACTCGACACCCGACCCGACCCGACCCGCGAAGGATCCCCACCGTGCGACTTGTGCTTCTGGGCCCGCCCGGCGCCGGCAAAGGCACCCAGGCCGGCCTGCTCGCCGCGAAGTTCGACGTGCCGCACGTCTCGACCGGAGATCTGTTCCGCACCCATGTCGCCGAGGAGACCCCGCTGGGTCTGGAGGTGCGCGAGTATCTGAGCGGCGGTGAGCTGGTCCCCTCCGAACTGACCGTCGCCCTGGTGGCGGAACGGCTCGGCGCGGCGGACGCGGCCCGGGGGTTCGTGCTCGACGGCTTTCCCCGCAGCGTGGTGCAGGCGGACGCGCTGGCCACGATCCTCACCGGGCTCGGAAAGCGGCTGGACCGGGTGCTGGAGTTCCGGATCGACGACGAGATCGTCGTCCGCAGGCTGCTCGCGCGCGGACGCGCCGACGACACCGAGAGCGTGATCCGGCACCGGCTGCGGGTCCACCACGAGCAGACCGAATCGCTGCTCGCCTACTACGCGGGACACACCGCCGTCATCGACGCGCTGGGCGAGGTCGAGGACGTCGCGCGGCGCGTGCTCGACAGCCTGGGCGAATAGGCCGGATCGGAGCCTGGTCGGGGGCCTGGTCGGGGGCCTGGTCGGGGGCCCGGTCGGGGGGCTGCCCGGAGGGCCGACAGGCGGTCCGGTGGACCGTCCGCCGGTCCTCACCGAGCGGCCCGGGCGGCTGTGTGGCAGGTGTAACTCTTCAAACGCGTTCGACGTGACCTCCGGGTAACGGACACTTCGTACGGTCAAGTGCCCGACGTCCCACGCCCCCGCACCCCGCCCCGCGCACCGCCCCCTACGCCCCACCACGGACCGCCGGACCCGGACGACCGGCCCGGAGCCCCGGGCCGCCGGATCCCGGATCCGTGTCCACGAAAGAGGCCGCCCGTGACCGCATCGCCTCCCCAGGACGGCTCCACCGCCACCGCCACCCAGCTGCGGACCGTCTGTTCGTACTGCGGTGTCGGCTGCGGGATCCTCCTCGACATCGGCGCGGGCCCCGACGGGCGCAGGAGCGTTCTCAAGGCGTCCGGCGACCCGGCCCACCCGGCCAACCGCGGCCGGCTCTGCACGAAGGGCGCGACCTCCGCCGCCCTGCTCACCGCCCCCGGACGGCTGACCACCGCGCTGGTACGGGCGGAGCGCGGCGGCGAGCCCGTACCGTCCCCGACGGAGGCGGCGGTCAAGGAGACGGCGCGGCGGCTGCGCGGGATCCTCGACGAGCACGGCCCGGACGCGATCGCGTTCTACGTGTCGGGGCAGATGAGCCTGGAGGCGCAGTACCTCGCCAACAAGCTCGCGAAGGGGTTTCTGCGCACCAACAGGATCGAGTCCAACTCGCGGCTGTGCATGGCGAGCGCGGGCAGCGGCTACAAGCTGTCGCTGGGCGCGGACGGCCCGCCCGGTTCGTACGAGGACTTCGAGCACGCGGATGTCTTCCTCGTCACCGGCTCCAACATGGCCGACTGCCATCCCATCCTCTTCCTGCGCCTCATGGAGCGGGTCAGGGCGGGCGCCAAGCTGATCGTGGTCGACCCGCGGCGCGGCGCCACCGCCGCCAAGGCCGACCTCTTCCTCCAGATCCGGCCGGGCACGGACCTCGCCCTGCTCAACGGGCTGCTGCACCTCCTCGTCGAGAACGGCCGCACCGACCCGGAGTTCATCGCGGAGCACACCGAGGGGTGGGAGGAGATGCCCGCCTTCCTCGCCGACTACCCGCCCGCGAGGGTCGCGGAGATCACCGGCATCCCGGAGGCGGACATCCGGCGCGCGGCCGAGTGGATCGGCGGCGCGGGTGAGTGGATGAGCTGCTGGACGATGGGACTGAACCAGTCCACGCACGGCACCTGGAACACCAACGCGCTGGTCAACCTGCATCTCGCGACCGGGGCGATCTGCCGTCCCGGCAGCGGCCCGTTCTCCCTCACGGGCCAGCCCAACGCCATGGGCGGGCGCGAGATGGGGTACATGGGCCCCGGGCTGCCGGGCCAGCGGTCGGTGCTGGTGGCGGAAGACCGGGCGTTCGCCGAGGAGTTGTGGGGCGTCGAGCCGGGGACCGTACGGGCCGACGGGTTCGGCGAGGGCACAGTGGACCTGTTCCGGCGGATGGCCGAGGGCGACGTCAAGGCGTGCTGGATCATCTGCACCAACCCCGTCGCGTCGGTGGCCAACCGCAGAACGGTCATCGAGGGTCTGGAGCGGGCCGAGTTCGTCGTCACGCAGGACGTCTTCGCCGAGACCGAGACCAACGCGTACGCGGACATCGCCCTGCCCGCCGCCCTGTGGGCCGAGTCCGAGGGCGTCCAGATCAACTCGGAGCGCACGCTCACCCTGAGCCGGCAGGCCGTGGAGCCGCCGGGCGAGGCCTGGCCCGACTGGCGGATCATCGCCCGGGTCGCCTGCGAGATGGGGTACGAGGACGCCTTCGGCTACGCGAGCGCCGAGGAGATATTCGAGGAGATCAAGCGCGCCTGGAACCCGGCGACCGGCTACGACCTGCGCGGGGTGAGTTACGAGCGGCTGCGCCGGGCCCCCGTCCAGTGGCCCAGCGCCGCCGCCGACGGCCCCGACCGCAATCCGGTCCGCTACCTCAACGACGGCGTCAGCCAGACCCTGGCCGAGCGCCCCGACGGCAGCAGGCCGCGGCTCTCCTTCCCCACCGCCTCCGGCCGGGCCGTGTTCCACGCGCGCCCGCACCTGCCCGCCGCCGAACTGCCGGACGACGACTTCCCGTACGTCCTGAACACCGGCCGGCTCCCGCACCAGTGGCACACGCTGACCAAGACGGGCAAGGTCGCCAAGCTCAACAAGCTCAACCCCGGGCCCTTCGTGGAGATCCATCCGTCGGACGCGCGGGAGCTGGGGATCGGGGAGGGCGACGCGGTGGAGGTGGCGTCGCGGCGGGGCCGGGCCGTGCTGCCCGCCGTGGTGACCGAGCGGGTACGGCCCGGGGGCTGTTTCGCGCCCTTCCACTGGAACGACCTGTTCGGGGAGTACACCTGCGTCAACGCGGTCACCAACGACGCGGTCGACCCGATCTCCTTCCAGCCGGAGCTCAAGGTGTGCGCGGTGTCGCTGACCCGGCTCGCCGCCGCGCCCGCCGCCGCGCCGGCCACCGCCCCCGCCGTGCTGACGGACGACCCCCCGGCGGGACGCGACGGGAGGGTGGCGGAGCTGGCGGCGGTGTTCGGTACGGACGGTCTGACGCCGCCGGTGCTGAGCGACGAGGAGCGCCGCTATCTGGCCGGGTTCCTCGCGGGGCTGGGCGCGACGACGGGAACGGGCGGGGCGGTGGGACCGGTGGCCGGTGCGGGCGGCGGCGTCACTTCGGCACTGTCGGCGCCGTCGGCGCTGCCGGTGCTGCCGGTGCACGCGCCGTTCGCCCCGGCGCACGCCCTGTGGGTCAACGGTGTCCTCGCCGGGATGTACTCCCGTACCCCGGCCACCGCCTCCCGGCCCGCCACGGGCTCACCCGGCTCCCCCGGCTCCCCCGCCCGTGAGGTCGTCGTCCTGTGGGCCTCGCAGACCGGGAACGCCGAGGAGGCCGCCGCGCTGGTGGTACGGCGGCTGGCGGAGGACGGACACGCGGCGCGGCTGCTCAGCATGGACGACACGGCTCCGGACGCGGTCGGGCGCGGCGCGGATCTGCTCGTCGTGACCAGTACGTTCGGCGACGGCGACGCCCCCGACAACGGCACCGGGTTCTGGGCGGCCCTCAGCGCGCCGGGCGCCCCCCGGCTGGACGGCGTGCGGTACGCGGTGCTGGCCCTCGGCGACTCCTCGTACGACGACTTCTGCGGCCACGGCCGCCGGCTCGACGCGCGCCTCGACGAGCTGGGCGCCGTCCGCCTGGTGCCCCGTACCGACTGCGAGCCCGAGTACGAACAGCCCGCGGGGCAGTGGCTCGACCACGTCCGCGCGGCGCTGCGTACGGAGCCGGGGGCCGACGGCGCGGGGACCGCCGAGGGCGCGGGAACCGCCCAGACGGTGAAGGCAGCGACGGCGGAGGCGGCGCCGCCCGCGGGCAGCCCCGCGCCGCCCGCGGCCACCCCCGCACCGGTGTCGGGGCCCGGCAGGGCCGCGTCCGCCACCGCGCGGCTGACCGGGAACCGGCTGCTCAGCCTCCCGGGCGCCACCAAGGAGGTGCGCGAGTTCACGTTCGACACCGGCGACAGCCCCGTCCCGCTGGTCTACGAGGCGGGTGACGCGCTCGGCGTGCAGCCCCTCAACTGCCCCGATCTCGTCGCCGAATGGCTCGCCGTCACCGGGCTCGACCCCGCCACCTCCGTCGAGCTGCCGGGCCCCGGGGAGGTCGCGCTCGGCGAGGCCCTGCACCGCCATCTCGACATCGCCGCGATCACCCCCGGGCTGCTGCGGCTCGTCGCGGAACGCACCCACGACCGCACCCTCAAGAAGCTGCTGCGGCCGGACAACAAGGGCGAGCTGGCCCAGTGGGCCTGGGGCCGCCAGTGCGTCGACGTCATCGCCGAGTACCCGGTACGGGCCACGGCGGAGGAGTGGACGGCCGCCCTCACCCGGCTGCGGCCGCGCCTCTACTCCATATCGTCCAGCCCTCTGGACGACCCCGCGCTCGTCCGGCTCACGGTCTCCGTGGTCCGGTACGACAACCGCCACGGCCGGCCGCGCAAGGGCGTCGCGTCGGCCTTCCTCGCGGACGCCGCGCCCGGCAGCCCCGTGGCGGTCCACGTACGGCGCTCCCCGCACTTCCGCCCGCCGGCCGATCCGGCGACCCCCATGGTGATGGTGGGCCCCGGCACCGGCGTCGCCCCCTTCCTCGGCTTCCTCCAGGAGCGCCGGGCCCGCGGCCACCGGGCCCCGAACTGGCTCTTCTTCGGCGAGCAGCGGCACGCCACCGACTTCTACTACCGGGAGGAACTGGCCGGGCTGCGCCGTGACACCACCCTGACCCGGCTGGACACCGCCTTCTCGCGCGACCAGCGGGCCAAGGTCTACGTCCAGGACCGGATGCGCGAGCATGGCGGCCGGCTGTGGTCCTGGCTCCAGGACGGCGCCCACTTCTACGTGTGCGGCGACGCCTCCCGGATGGCCAAGGACGTGGACCGGACACTGCGCGAACTCGCCGTGGCCCACGGGGGTCTGGACGAGGACGGGGCGGCGGCGTACGTCAAGCGGCTCGCCGCCGAGAAGCGGTACGTACGCGACGTCTACTGACCCCGCGAGCACCGGTCCCGCGGCCGGACACCGTCCGGGGACGGTCGGATACCGTCCAGGAATGACCGAACAGCAGACCGAGCACCCGACCGCGGACCCGACCCCGGACCCGGCCTCGGACCCGACTCCGACACCGGACCCGGCCTCGGACCCGACTCCGGACCCGATCGCGGAGACCTTCACACTGGGCGGCGGACTCCCCGTACGGCGGCTGGGGTTCGGTACGGCGCAGCTCACCGGGCCCGGCTACTGGGGCCCGCGCGGCGAGCGGGCGGACGCCGTCGCCGTCCTGCGGCGTGCCGTCGAGCGCGGGGTGACCCTGATCGACACGGCGGACAACTACGGGCCGGATCTGGCGGAGGAGCTGGTCGCGGAGGCGCTGGCGCCGTATCCGGCCGGGCTGACCGTCGCGACCAAGGGCGGCGTCGTACGGACGAGCGCCCGTGCCTGGCATGTCGAGGGCCGTCCCGAGCGGCTGCGGGCGATGTGCGAGGCGAGCCTGCGCAGGCTGCGTACTGACACGATCGGCCTGTATCAGCTCCACCGGCTGGACCCGGCGGTGCCGATGGAGGAGCAGTTGGGAGCCCTGGACGAGCTGCGGCGGGAAGGGAAGATCCGGTACATCGGCCTGGACACCATCACCGCCGAGCAGTTGGAGCGGGCGCTTGCGCTGACCGGGATCGCCTCGGTGCAGAACCGTTTCAACCTCCTGGACCGCGCGTCGGCGGAGGTGCTGAAGCAGTGCGAGCGGCACGGGCTCGCGTTCCTCCCGTGGTTCCCCCTGGCCAACGGCGCGTTGACGGGTACGGCGGCCTCGGCGCTCGATTCCGTCGCCGGGCGCCATGGCGCCACGCGCGGGCAGATCGCCCTGGCCTGGCTGCTGCACCACTCCCCCGTGCTGTGTCCGACCCCGGGCACCGGTTCGCCGGTCCACCTCGACGAGAACCTGCGCGCCGCGGAGGTCCGGCTGTCCGCCGAGGACCTGCGCGTCCTGGACGCGCTCGCCTCACCCGCCCCGCCCGACCGGGGCCCGGCCGATCACTGACACCGCGGGCACCCCGGTCAGGCGGTCACCTTGGCCAGGAACGCGGCGACGTTCGCCACGGTCCGCCCGATCCGCTCCTCCACCGTGAGCGACTCGGGGAGCCGCGAGCCGGCGCCCGCGTCCTTCTTCCCGCGCACGTACAGCGAACAGGCGAGGTCGCCGCACATGTACGTGCCCACCGAGTTGCCCTGCTGTCCGGCCTTCCCCGCCTTGGGGGCGACCATCAGACAGACGCCGCCGGTGTGGAGGGTCAGGCACATCGAGCACATGCTGCGCCGCGTCTGCCAGGAGGCGGGGCTGGGCGAGCGCAGCGCGAGGGCCCGGAGGCGGCCGTCCAGCTCGATGGCGAGGTAGGCGCGGTCCGGCGCCTGTGGATCCCGCCAGCCGAGGTAGTCCAGGTCGTCCCAGGGCCGGTCGACCAGGTCACGCGGTACGGACAGGCGCTTCGCCTCGCCTTTGGTGCAGTTCACGAACGCGGCACGGATTTCCTGCTCGGTCAGCGGCTTCATGACGAGTAAGCTAATTTGCCTAAAGCTTATAGGCAAATGCATAATCGAATCAGGCTGATGAAGGAGGGGTTATGGCACGTGCCGGACTGACCACGGAACGCCTCGTCCGGGCCGGCGCGGAGCTGGCGGACACGGTCGGCTTCGACCAGGTGACCCTCTCGGCGCTCGCCCGGCAGTTCGACGTCAAGGTGGCGAGCCTCTACTCGCACCTGAAGAACTCCCACGACCTCAAGACCGGGATCGCCCTGCTCGCGCTGGAGGAACTCGCCGACCGGGGCGCGTCCGCGCTGGCCGGGCGGGCCGGCCGGGACGCCCTGACCGCCTACGCGGACGTCTTCCGCGACTACGCCCGGGAGCACCCCGGCCGCTATGCCGCCGCCCAGTACCGGCTCGACCCGGAGGCCGCGGCGGCGAGCGCCGGGGGCAGACACGCGCAGATGACGCGGGCGATCCTGCGCGGCTACGACCTGCCGGAGCCGGACCAGACCCACGCCGTACGGCTGCTGGGCAGCGTCTTCCACGGCTTCGTCAGCCTGGAGCTGGCCGGCGGCTTCAGCCACAGCGCTCCCGACTCGGCGGAATCGTGGTCCTGGACGCTCGACCGCCTCGACGCGCTGCTCCGGAGCCGGCCGGCGCCCTGAGCCGGACGCCGTTACGGACACCAGGCACCGGACACCAGGCCGGACACCGGACACCGTCACGACATCCCGTATCCGGCCCTCCGATCAACAACAGGTTGAGACCCATGAACGCCGAGGACATGAAGCCCGAGGACATGAACGCCCAGGACGCACTGATCACCACACCCGTCACCGCGGAACTCCTGCGCGGTGCCCTCGAAGTGGAGCGCACCGAGCACGGCGTGCTGCCGCACCGGCTGCCCGCCGGGGCCCGCGCCCAGTACGCCGACGCGCAACTCGCCATGGCCGAGTCCCAGCCCTCCGGCGTACGGCTCGCCTTCCGCACCCGGGCCACCGTCCTGGAGCTGGACACGCGGCGCACCAAGCGCGTCTACGTCGGCGCCCCGCCCCGTCCCGACGGCGTCTACGACCTGCTCGTGGACGGGCGCCCCGCCGGCCGGGCCGGGGTGACCGGCGGCAACACGGTGACCATCGACATGGCCACCGGGTCCGCGCGGACCTCGTACGGCCCGGTCGGCACCCTCCGCTTCGACGGCCTGGCCGAGAGTGTCAAGGACATCGAGATCTGGCTGCCGCACAACGAGACCACCGAACTCGTCGCGCTGCGCACGGACGCCCCCGTCGAGCCCGCGCCGGACCGGGGACGTCCGGTGTGGCTGCACCACGGCAGTTCGATCAGCCACGGCTCGGACGCCGCGAGCCCCACCACCACCTGGCCGGCGCTGGCCGCCTCCCTCGCCGGGGTGGAGCTGATCAACCTGGGCCTGGCCGGCGGCGCCCTGCTCGACCCGTTCACCGCCCGCGCCCTGCGCGACACCCCCGCCGACCTGATCAGCGTCAAGATCGGCATCAATCTGGTCAATGCCGACCTGATGCGCCTGCGCGCCTTCGGCCCCGCCGTCCACGGCTTCCTCGACACCGTCCGGGAGGGGCATCCCGCCACCCCGCTGCTGGTCGTCTCGCCCGTCCTGTGCCCGATCCACGAGGACACGCCCGGCCCCAGCGCCATGGACCTCTCCGCCCTCGGCGAAGGGCGGTTGCGGTTCATGGCCACCGGGGATCCCGCGGAGCGCGCCCAGGGAAAGCTGACGCTGGGTGTCATCCGGGACGAGCTGGCCCGGATCGTGGCCGCGCGGGCGGCCGAGGACCCGCATCTGCACCACCTCGACGGCCGTGCCCTCTACGGCGAGGCCGACTCCGCCGAGCTCCCGCTGCCCGACGGCCTCCACCCGGACGCCGCCACCCACCGCCGCATCGGCGAACGCTTCGCCGCACTGGCCTTCGCCCCCGACGGCCCCTTCAGGAACGACGGACGCTAGGCACTAGTTGTACGGCGTCCCCTGGTGGAAGTAGAGCAGCCAGTGGTCGCCAGTCAGCCGCCAGAGCGAACTGCGGTGGGCCCGGCGGCCGTCGGACTCCGTGTCGAAGGTGAGGTGGACCACGTCCGGGGCGAGCCGTACGCCGCGCATCTTGGAGGTGGTGATCGGCCGTTTGGCGGGCCCACCGAGCGCCGCGAGCGCGGTGATGATCGCGTCGCGCTCCCACTCCCGGCCCGAGGAGCCGAACTCCCGGAAGTCCGGGTGCAGCAGCTCCGCGAGGAGCGCCGGGGAGGCGCGGACGGCCGGGTCGAGGAGGCGCAGTTCGGCGTCGATGGCCGCGGCGATCGCGGAGGTGCGGTCAGTCACGGGAGAGCTCCACCAGTTTGGCGACGGTGTTCCAGTTACGGCTGGTGGCCGTGAGGCCCTTGACCAGGGCGGGCCTGGCGAGCGCCTCGGAGAGCTTGGAGCGGCCGAGGCCGTCGGGTGCGTACAGGTACAGCGCCCGGTCCCCGAGGCGGAACTCCTCCGGGAGGTAGCCGGCCGGATCGAGCGACGCGAACCGCTCGGGGGCCACCGGCCCGGAGAAGCAGATGAGATGGAGCTGCCGGCCCTCCAGCGTCCCGGCCGGAAAGGGACAGGCGCCGGCCACGGCCCGCAGGTACGCGGCGTTCCGTACGAGGCAGTCGACGGTGAAGCCGAAGCGCTCCTCGATGGCCCGCTCCAGGGCGGCGGCGAGGGCGTTCTCCGGGTCCTCGTCGTCGGAGTCGCTGGTGAAGACGGCGTTGCCGCTCTGGAGGTACGTACGGACCCGGCCGTGGCCGAGTCCGGTGAGCAGCGTCCGGAGCTCCGCCATGGGAACTTTCCGGTGGCCGCCGACATTGATTCCGCGCAGGAGCGCCACGTAGGTCGTGGTCATGGGCCCCACGATAGGGCGGGGCCGCGCCCGGGGCACCCGGCGGCGTGCTCCGGGCGCGGGGCCCGCGCGGTCATCGGGCCGGGCCCTGCGGGAGTTCGGCCTCGATGAGGTCGGCCGCCCGGCGGGTGCCGCCCTCCGCGGCCATCCCGGCCTGGATGCCGGCGAGCCTGCGGGCCACCTCCGGATCGGCGGCCAGCGCGAGGACGGCCTCGCGCAGCGCCTCCGGGGTGGCCTCCGCCGTGTCGATCCGGCGCGCGACACCGAGGGCGACGAGTGTGTCGGCGTTGCCGAACTGGTCGACGGCCTGCGGTACGGCGACCATCGGGGTGGCCGTGGCCAGGCCCTCCTGGCTGCCGCCCGCGCCCGCGTGGGTGATGAAGGCGTCGGCCTGCCGGAGGACGGAGAGCTGCGGCACCCAGTCCCGTACCTCGATGTTGGCCGGGATCTCGCCCAGCTCCGAGGCCGCGACGTTCTTGCCGATCTGGAGCACGACATGCCAGCCGGGCAGTGCGCCGAAGGCGGCGACGCATGTCCGGTAGAACGCGGGCTGCTTGGTGAAGGCGGAGCCGAGCGAGACGAGGAGGACCTTCTCCGCCCCCTCGGGCCGCTGCCACTCCCCCTGGTCGGCGCGGTCGCCCTGGCAGGCGCCGACGAAGGTGAAGACGGATTCGTCCACGTCATCGGCCCGGTGCTGGAGGGCCTTGGGGATCAGGACGAGGGAGCGGCCCGGTTCGGCGGCGAGCCGGTCGGGGTCGGTGTGGTGCATGTCCTGGTCGGTGAGCCACTGGGCGAACCGCCTCCGGTACGCCCTGCCGCGCTCCGACTTCTCCAGCTCCGCGAGCATCGGCTCCGCGACCTCTTCGCGGTAGCCGGCCCAGGCGACCATGTGGGTGGAGATCTGGAAGAACGGCACGCCCCAGCGGTGGGCGAGGACGGGCGCCGGGTAGGAGGTGGTGTCGCCGAGGACGAGGTCGGGGCGGTCGTCCTCGAAGGCGGCGGCGAGTTGCGGCAGGGCCTGGATCGCGTCGTCGAGGAACGGCTCCAGATTGTCGATGAGTTCCGTGCCCCATGCCTCGGGGTCGTCGTCCGGGGTGGGCAGGAGGGAGGTGTAGACCACCGGGTGGGCGCCGGTCGCCGCGACCTTCTCCGCGAAGATCTCGGGGATCGCGTAGCTGACGCGGTGGCCCCGGTCGACGAGTTCCCTGATGACGTCGAGGCTGGGGTTCACATGGCCGTGGGCGGCGATGGAGAACATGGCGATGTGGGCGGGCTTGGCTGCGGTCATGCCCTCACAGTAGACGAGACGAGACGTCTCGTACAACTTATTTCCGGGAGAGCCCCGGCCGCCTACCGCTGGTAGCGGGCCAGCACTCGGTTACCGTCCTCGACCAGGCGTTTCTCCAGTTCCTCCCGGTCGATCGCGCCGCTGTAGTACTCCTGGAGCGCGGGGGTCGCCACCTTGTCCTTCCACTCCGGGTAGCCGCGTACGGGCTGGGCGGGGGCCGGGCGCAGTCCGCGCGCGAGCGCCGCGCCCGTCGCCCAGCCGTGCTCGGCGGTGCCCAGGGACGGATCCGCGAGGGCCGCCGTACCGGTGGGCAGCATCCAGTCGCCCTTGGCCAGGCGCACCATGTTCGCGGGGCGCAGCAGGAAGTCGAGAAAGCGCGCCGCCTCCTTCTTGTACGGGCTGTCCCGCGCGATGGAGAGCGTCTGCGGGCTCACCCCCTGCGCGGGTTCGGCGACGGCGCTCCCGTCACCGGCGGGGGCCGGCAGGACGGTCCACTCGAAGCCCTCCGGGGCCTGCTGGATGACCTGCTGGCGGTACGAGAACCCGAGCGGGACCATGGCGTACCGGCCGCCGAACAGCCCCGGCAGGGTGTCGGAGCCGCCCATGCCGAGGGTGGCGCCGGACGCGCTGCGGTCCGTGGTGACCTGTCGCCGGACGGTGTCGGGCACCACGGCGTCGGCCTCGGTGAACCGGACCGTCACCTTCCCGTCGGTGCCCCGGTGGAAGAGCCGGCCGCCGGTGGAGAGGCCGAGGTTGAGCGTCGCGGAGACGGGGTCCTTGAGCGGCCAGGCGACCGCGAACCGTCCCTTCGCCTGCCCCTGCCCCTGCCCCTGCCGCATGAACGCGGTCAGCTCAGCGCTGATGCGCCGGAACTCCGGCCAGCTCCAGGGGTGCCGCGCGGTGGGGATCCGGACGCCGGAGGCCTCCAGGAGCTTCCGGTTGGCGATCAGGACGCGGGGCTCCTGGAGGAACGGCACCCCGTAGACGCCGTCCCCGAAGGTGGCCGTCTCCCAGCTGCGCGGCGGGATGTCGCGGGTCAGCCGGCCGGAGAGCAGGGGGCGCAGATCGGCGAGGTGCCCGCCGTAGGCGAAGTCCGCGAGATCGTCGGAGGCGTCATGGATGACGTCGGGTGCCTCGCCGCCCTCGAAGGAGGTGAGGAGCTGGTCGTGGACGCTGTCCCAGCTTCCCTGCACGTACTCGACCCGGATGCCGGGATGGGCCGCGTTCCACTCCTTCACCAGTTCCTTGTTGACGCGGACGGACTCCTCCTGCCAGGCGAGGGACTGGAAGCGCAGGGTGATCCGGCCGTCCCGCGCCCGGTCGGAGCCGTCGCCCGAGCAGCCGCCGAGCAGCAGGGCGAGGACGGTGGCGAGGGCCAGGGCCGGGCCGGCCCACGGTCCGCGGGCCGGCCCGGGTGTCCGCCCGCGCATCAGCTCTTCACCGCCCCGGCCAGTGTCCCGCCGGTGATCCGGCGCTGGATGAGCGCGAAGACGAGGAGCGAGGGGAGGGTGGCGAGGAACGCGGCGGCGGCGAGCGGCCCGAGATCCGCGGCGCCCTCCGCCCCGACGAAGTGGGTGAGGACCACCGGCAGGGTCTGTTTCTCCGGGGACTTGAGCAGGACCAGCGCGAAGAAGAACTCGTTCCACGCGGTGACGAACGCGAAGAGCGCGGTGGCGACGATGCCGGGCGCGAGCAGCGGCGCGACGACGGAGACGAGGGTACGGATCCGGCCCGCGCCGTCCACGGCGGCGGCCTCCTCCAGTTCGGCGGGGAGGGCGCGGACGTACCCGGTGAGCATCCAGAGCGCGAACGGCAGCGACCACACCACGTACACCAGGACCAGACCCCCCGGGGAGTTGACGAGGCGGAGGTTCTTGAGGACGAGGAAGAGCGGAATGATCACCAGGACGAAGGGGAACGCCTGGCTGACCACCACCCAGCCGGATGCCGCCGCCGCGAGTCCGCCGCGCCGGCGGGCCAGCACATAGGCCGCCGGGGTCGCCACGACGACGGCGATCACCGCGGCGGCGAGGGCGACGGTCAGACTGTTGACCGCGGCCCGCAGCAGCGGCTGTTCGCCGAACGCCTGGCGGAAGTTGTCGAGGGTCGGGTGGTCCGGGATCCAGGTGGGGTGGAGGCTGCCCAGTTCCCGGGGCGGTTTGAAGGCCGTGGACATCAGCCAGAGGAACGGGAAGGCGAGGAAGACGAGGTAGCACAGGAGCGCGGCGTACTGCCCGGCGCGTACGGTGCCACTGGCGCGCATGCTCATGCCTCGGCCCCTTTCGTGAGCCGGCCGGCGAGTCGGAACGCGAGGAGCACCGAGATCACGGCGACCATCACGCACCCCATCGCGGCGGCGTAGCCGAACTGGCCGTAGCGGAACGCCTCCTCGTACGCGAAGAGCATCGGCAGCCGGGTGCGGCCGCCGGGGCCGCCGCTGGTCAGCACGTAGACCAGGGCGAACGAGTTGAAGTTCCAGATGAGATTGAGCGCGGTGATGGCGAGGGCGACCGGCCGGAGCGCCGGCCAGGTGACGGTGCGGAAGCGGCGCCAGGCGCCCGCGCCGTCGAGCGCGGCGGCCTCGTGGAGTTCGCGCGGGGTGTTCTGGAGGCCGGCCAGCAGGGCGACGGTGGTCTGCGGCAGGCCCGCCCAGACGCCGACGACGATCACCGCGGGCAGGGCGGTGGACAGCCCGGTCAGCCAGTCCCGCCCTTCGCCCAGGCCCAGATCGCGGAGCGTCTCGTTGAGGACCCCGGCGTCGGAGTGGTAGACGAGCCGCCACATGACGGCGACGACGACCTCGGGCATGGCCCAGGGGATGATCGCGAGGGCCCTGGTCAGCGGGCGCAGCCGCAGCTCCGCGTCGAGGAGCAGGGCGAGGCCGAGGGCGAGCGCGAACTGCGGCACGGTCACCCCGGCCGCCCAGAGCAGGCCGATGGAGAAGGAGTCCCAGAAGAGCGTGTCGTGCAGCAGGTCCTGGAAGTTGAGTGCGCCGATCCACCGGGTGGGTTCCGTACGGCCGGACTGCGCGTCGGTGAAGGCGAGCGCGATGCCGTAGAGCAGCGGGCCGACGCTGAGGACCAGGATCGGCAGCAGCGCGGGCAGCACCAGGAACCAGGCGCCATGGTCCAGCACCCCCCGGCCGCGCTCCCGCCCGGGCCGCTCCCGGCCGGACCGGCGCCTGCCGAACCGCGGCCCGCCGGGGCGGTCACCGCCCGCCCGCTCTGCCGCTGACCGCGTCGTCGCGGTGGCCGATGTCACGGATGCGACTCCTTCGGGGCAGGCTCCTCGACCGTCGGGCGCCGTCCTGTCCGCCCTCGTCATCGTGGTGACGCCCCCTCGGTACGTCAAGCACGCACACGCGTCCGGATGCGACACTTCGCGGTGGCACGGGGCGCGGCGGAACGCGCGAGGTGACGAGCGGAAGTAAGTGAGCAGAGGATGGACGAGGCGCGGGCGCGGGGGATTCTCGCCGCGGCGGGGCTGCCGCACGACGCGGAGCTGCTGGCCCTGGGCGAGAACGCGGTCTTCGGGACGGCCGGGCTGGTCGTCAAGGTCGGCCGGGACGCGCGGGACCACCCCGAGCTGCTGGAGCGCGCCCGGCGTGAGGTGGCCCTCGCGTCCTGGCTCGCGGAGTGCGGGGTGCCGGCCGTCCGGGCCGCGGAGCCCGGGGCCCGGTCCGTGGAGGGCCATCCGGTGACGCTCTGGCACCGGCTGCCCGAGGCCGTGCGCCCGGCGGGTCCCGCCGATCTCGCCGCGCTGCTGCGGCTCGTCCACGCGCTGCCCGCCCCCGATCCCGCCGTGCTGCCCCTTCCCCGCCGCGAACTCCTCGGCGGGGTGGAGCGCTGGCTGCGGATCGCGGGCGACACGATCGACCCGGCCGACGCCGACTATCTGCGCGGGCGCAGGGACGGCTTCGCCGAGGCCGCCGCCGCCCTCACCCCCCATCTGCCGGCCGGCCCGATCCACGGCGACGCGCTGCCCCGTAACGTCCATGTCGGCCCGCGGGGGCCCGTGCTGGTCGACCTGGAGACCTTCTCCGCGGACTTCCGCGAGCACGACCTGGTGGTCATGGCGCTCTCCCGGGACCGGTACGGACTGGCCCCCGAGGCGTACGACACGTTCACCTCGGTATACGGCTGGGACGTGCGCGCCTGGACCGGCTGGACCGTGCTGCGCGGCGCCCGCGAGACGGCCAGCTGCGCCTGGGTGGCGCAGCACGCCCCGGCCAACCCCAAGGCGCTCGTGGAGTTCCGCCGCCGGGTCGCCTCCCTGCGCGAGGACGACCCCGAGGTCCGCTGGTACCCCTTCTGACCGGCCGTCCACCCGCCGTCCGGGCCCCGGGTCAGGTCGCCGTCACCGCCGGCGCGCGCAGCGGCCACCCCGCGTCGACGACCGCGTCCGTGTTCCCCTTCCGGCGCAGGAAGCGCTGGAAGTCCACCGCCCACTCCTCGTACCAGGCGATCTGACGCTCATGCAGCTGCGCCGGGGTGAGGGCGGCCACCGAGGCGTGCCGCTCGGCTATCGCGGTGGCCACCCGGGCCGCCGCCAGCGCGTCCGCGCCCGCGTCGTGGGCCGTGTCCAGCACCACGCCGTACTCCCCGCAGACCGCCTCCAGGTTGCGCTTGCCCCGGCGGTACTTGTCGACCGCCCGGTCGATCGTGTACGGGTCGATCACCGGGCCGACCGGACCGAGCTCCGGCAGTCCGTGGCGCCGCAGCTCCGCGGCGAGGAGCGTCAGGTCGAACGGCGCGTTGTACGCCACCACCGGCACGCCGCGCGCCCAGTAGCCGCGCAGGACCTCCGCGATCTCGCCCGCCACCTCGGGCGCGGGGCGTCCCTCCGAGGCCGCGCGCTCGCTGCTGATGCCGTGCACCGCGGACGCCTGGGCGGGGATCCGGATGCCCGGGTCCGCGAGCCAGCTCCGCTCCCGTATCACCTCGCCGCCCCGGACCTCGACGACCGCGGCCGTCACGATCCGGGCCTCCAGCGGCTCCGTACCGGTGGTCTCCAGGTCGAAACCGACGAGTGTTTCCCCGTGCCAAGTCATGGTGTGGCCCTCCTTCGTGGTGCGGTGGCGCTTCCCCCGCTTCCCCCCGTCGGATCTCCCCGCCGGACTTTCACCCTGCCACGCCCCACTGACAACGCCCCGGTTCAGGAGACCGGCCGGGAGTCCGTCCAGACCGAGTCGAACTCCTCGCGGTAGGTCTGGAAGAGCCCGTGCTCCGTGTCCTGCCCCGCGCGCACGACCTCACGCCCCCCGCCCCGCAGGACCAGCACGGGTGCCTCCATCCCGCGTGCGCGGCGCAGATACGACTGGACGACGGCGAGGCCGTCGGGGCCGTCCCCGTCCACCAGGTACGCGGTGAAGCGCGGCGTCTCGTCGAAGACATGGATCTCGAAGGCGCCCGGGTCGCGCAGCTTGGAGCGCACCCGGCGCATGTGGAGGATGTTCATCTCCACCGAACGGCTCAGCTCCCCCTTGCGCAGCCCCAGCTCGCGCTCCCGGCGCTTGACCGCGCTGCTCGCCGGGTTGAGGAAGACCAGCCGCGTCCGGCAGCCGGACTCCGCGAGCCGGATGAGCCGGCGTCCGGAGAAGTTCTGGACGAGGAGGTTGAGGCCGATGCCGATGGCGTCGAGCCGCCGGGCACCGCCGAAGAGGTCCTCCGCGGGGAGCTGCCGCTGCAGCCTGACCCGGTCGGAGTGGACGGAGACGACGTCCCCGTACCGGTCGCCGACCAGGTCCTCCACCGCGTCGACGGGCAGCCGCTGCGACGGCGGTATGCCGCTGCCGCCGCCGAGGATCTCCAGCAGCCTGGCGGAGGCCCGTTCCGCCTGGGCGAGGACCGTCTCGGAGAGCGCCCGGTTGCGGGAGACGACGTTCCGCGCGACCTCCAGCTCGTCGAGGGCCAGCTCCACGTCGCGGCGGTCGTCGAAGTACGGCTCGAAGCACGGCCAGTGCTGGACCATCAGCTCCCTGAGCTGCGGGAGGGTGAGGAAGCTCAGCACGTTGTCGTCGGCCGGGTCGAGGAGGTAGCCCTTGCGCCGGGACACCTCCCGTACGGCGACGGCGCGCTGCACCCACTCCTGGCCCGCCGGTCCCGCGGCGGCGACCACCCACTCCTCGCCGTGCACGGGCTCGTAGATGGGCCGCAGTACCGCGGCGACGACCGCGCGCAGCCGCTGCTCCACCAGATTCAGCCAGATGTAGGCACGCCCGGCCCGCTGTGCGCGCGTACGGACCTCGTTCCAGGCGTCCGCGCCCCAGTCCAGTTCCGCCCCGATCTCCATCGGTCGCGCCAGGGAGACCGCTCCGGGCGGGATGTCGCCGGACTCCCCCGCATGACCTGCGTCACCGGGGGGCAGCTCCAGCCCTCCCGAGCTCACCCGCGCACCGCCTTCTCTCCCTTTTCAACGATCAAGGAAGGGTACTCCGCCGACCGGACCAGGTGCAGCAGGATGCACAGGCTCCTTTCTCAACTCCCTTGTTCGTGAGGCTTGTTCCTGGTGCCGACTTCTGCCGGAGTGAGATGGTTCATAGGGATTACGCCCGGTCTTCACCGCGTACCGGAGGGGCGGGAGGAGCTCCGTGGGACCACCGAGAAAGATGACCGGTCCGGGCGACGGCGTGACGCGCCCGGTTGACCCTCCGGGCAAGAAGCGCCAAGAACGCCCCGGGTTCCTAGGTGCTTGCCCTACTTTCGGGGAAGATCTGGCTCAACAGCCCGCTCCACCCGGATCAGAAATGGAAGAGTCCTATCTATGCAGGTCTGGCCGGGACAGACATATCCCCTCGGCGCCACGTACGACGGCGCCGGTACGAACTTCGCGGTCTACTCCGAGGTCGCGCACCGGATCGAGTTGTGCCTGCTGCACGACGACGGATCAGAAACGGCGGTGGAGCTCCGCGAGACCGACGCCTTCGTGCGCCACGCCTACCTGCCCGGCATCATGCCGGGTCAGCGCTACGGCTTCCGGGTCCACGGTCCGTACGAGCCGGAGCGCGGGCACCGCTGCAACTCCGCCAAGCTGCTCCTCGACCCGTACGCGCGTGCGATCAGCGGTTCCGTCGAGTGGGGCGAGTCGGTGTACGGCTATCACTTCGGCAAGCCGGACTCGCGCAACGACATGGACTCCGCCCCCCACACGATGTCCTCGGTCGTCGTCAATCCGTACTTCGACTGGGGCGACGACCGCCGCCCGCGTACCGACTACCACCGCACCGTGCTCTACGAGGCCCATGTGAAGGGCCTGACGATGCTCCACCCGGAGCTCCCCGAGGAGCTGCGCGGCACCTACGCCGGGCTCGCCCACCCGGCGGTGATCGAGCACCTGACCGAACTGGGGGTCACGGCGCTGGAGCTGATGCCGGTGCACCAGTTCGTCAACGACCACCGGCTGGCCGACGCCGGGCTGGCCAATTACTGGGGGTACAACACCATCGGCTTCTTCGCCCCGCACAACGCCTACGCGTCGTGGGGCGACCGGGGCGAACAGGTCCTGGAGTTCAAGCAGGCCGTACGGGCGCTGCACCAGGCCGGCATCGAGGTGATCCTCGACGTCGTCTACAACCACACCGCCGAGGGCAGCCACCTCGGCCCGACGCTCTCCTTCCGCGGCTTGGACAACGCGCAGTACTACCGGCTCTCCGAGGACCAGCGCTACTACACGGACACGACGGGCACCGGGAACTCGCTGCTGATGCGCAGCCCGCACGTCCTCCAGCTCATCATGGACTCGCTGCGCTACTGGGTGACCGAGATGCACGTCGACGGCTTCCGCTTCGATCTCGCGGCGACGCTGGCCCGCCAGTTCCACGAGGTGGACCGGCTGTCGTCGTTCTTCGACCTCGTCCAGCAGGACCCGGTGGTCAGCCAGGTGAAGCTGATCGCCGAGCCGTGGGACGTGGGCGAGGGCGGCTACCAGGTGGGGAACTTCCCGCCGCTGTGGACCGAGTGGAACGGGAAGTACCGCGACACCGTACGGGACCTGTGGCGCGGCGAGCCCAGGACCCTGGCCGAGTTCGCGTCCCGGCTGACCGGCTCGTCCGACCTGTACCAGGACGACGGGCGCCGGCCGCTGGCCTCCATCAACTTCACCACCTGCCACGACGGCTTCACCCTGAGCGATCTCGTCTCGTACAACGAGAAGCACAACGAGGCCAACGGCGAGTCCAACCGGGACGGCGAGAGCCACAACCGGTCCTGGAACTGCGGGGTGGAGGGCGACAGCGAGGACCCGGAGATCGTGGAGCTGCGCAACCGCCAGATGCGCAATTTCGTGGCGACGCTGATGCTGTCCCAGGGCGTGCCGATGCTCAGCCACGGCGACGAGTTCGCCCGTACGCAGCACGGCAACAACAACGCGTACTGCCAGGACAACGAGGTCTCCTGGGTCCGCTGGCCGGAGCCGGGCGAGAAGACCGACCGGACGATGCTGGCCTTCACCCAGGCGATGGTGTGGCTGCGCCGGGACCATCCGGTCTTCCGGCGCCGGCGCTTCTTCCACGGACGCCCGGTGGAGGGCACGCACGACGACCTGTCGGACATCTCGTGGTTCACCCCGGAGGGTGAGGAGATGACTCAGCAGGACTGGCAGGCGGCGCACGCCAAGGCGATGACGGTGTTCCTGAACGGCCACGCGATCTCCGAGCCGGGTCCGCGCGGCGAGCGGATCTCGGACGACTCGTTCCTGCTGCTGTTCAACGCGAGCGGGGACGAGCTGGAGTTCAAGGTGCCGGTGAACCACGGGCGGCAGTGGCAGGTGATGGTGGACACGGCACGGCCGGAGGGTGTGGTGCGGGGGCAGGGCGAGATGGTCGACGCGGGCGAGCGGCTCAAGATGATCGGCCGCAGCATGACGGTGCTGATGCGCCCGGCGTAGGCCCTGTCCTCCAGCCGCGCCGGGCCGGCCGACGTCCGGGCCTGTCGGCATCCGGGCCCATCGGTCGGGCCGGCGGTCGGCACGGCGTCCGGGCCCGTCGGTCGGCCCGTCGGTCGGCCCGCGTGCCCGTCGGGCCTGGCGGGCGCGCGGCCGTCCGCCCGTGCGCCCGTCCGCCGTTCCCGACTTCACCGTCCTGAGCGCGACCGCGCCATCCGCCCCCACACCGCGGCCCGCAGGGCCTACGGTGGAGACGGAACACGCGTCACTCCCATGACACAGAAGCCGAGAAGCGGGGTACGTACGACCGTATGACGCCCACTGCGACCTACCGGCTCCAGCTCCAGCCGGAATTCCCGTTCTCGGCCGCCGAGAGGGCCGTGCCGTATCTCGCCGCGCTCGGGGTCTCGCATCTGCACCTGTCACCGGTGCTGGAGGCCGTACCGGGCTCCACACACGGCTACGACGTGGTCGACCACTCCGCCGTACGGGCCGAGCTGGGCGGCGAGGAGGGGCTGCGGCGGCTGGCCGGCACCGCGCGCGAGCACGGCCTCGGGATCGTGCTGGACATCGTGCCCAACCACATGGCCGCCGCGCCCGTCCACAACCGGGCCCTGTGGGAGGTGCTGCGGGAGGGCCCCGCGTCGCCGTACGCCCGCTGGTTCGACATCGACTGGGCCGCGGGCGACGGCAAGGTCCTCCTGCCGGTGCTGCCGTCCCCGGTCGGCGACGAGCTGGCGGCGGGGGCGCTCCGCGTCGAGGACGGCGCGCTCCACCACGGCGACCGGCGCTTCCCCCTCGCGCCCGGGAGCGAGGAACTGCCGCTGCCCGAACTGCTCGACGCCCAGCACTACCGGCTCGCGTGGTGGCGGCTGGCCCGCACCGAGCTGAACTACCGCCGGTTCTTCACCATCCCCGAGCTGATCGGGGTCCGCGTGGAGGACCCGGAGGTCTTCACCGCCACCCACGCCAAGATCGTCGAGCTGGTACGGGACGGCGTCGTCGAGGGGCTGCGCGTCGATCACCCGGACGGGCTCGCCGACCCGGAGGAGTACCTGCGCCGGCTCAACGAGGCGACCGGCGGCTGCTGGACGGTGGTGGAGAAGATCCTCGCCGACGACGAGGTGCTCCCCGCGGGGTGGGCGGTCGCCGGCACCACCGGCTACGACGCGCTGCGCCACATCGACGGGGTGTTCACGGACGGGGCGGGCGCGGAGGTCCTGGAGCGGCGCTACCGGGACGTCGCGGGCCCGGCGGGCGACCGCGGCGGCTACTGGCACGGGACCGCCCGGCGCGCCGCGTACAAGGTGGTCTTCCACGAACTGGCCGCCGAGACCGAGTTCCTGGTCCGTACGGCGCGGCGGGTCTGCGCCGCCGACCCCGCGCTGCGCGACCACGCGCCGTGGGCGCTGCGCACGGCGGTCCGGGAGCTGCTGGTCCGGATGCCGGTCTACCGCCCGTACACGACCGCGGGCGGGCCCTGCCCCGAGGCGGCCGAGGCGGCGGTCTCCGAGGAGGCGGTGCGGCAGGCGAAGACGGCGTTCGCGGTGGAGCGGGAGGCGACCGCCGTGGACGTGGTGCGGGAGCTGGCGCTGGGCCGGCTCGGCACGGGCGAGGACCAGCGGGAGTTCTGCGCCCGGTTCGCGCAGACCGCGTCCGCGCTGCGCGCCAAGTCGCTGGAGGACACGGCGTTCTACCGCTATGTGCCGCTGCTCTCGGCGAACGAGGTGGGCGGCGACCCGGGCAGCCCGGCGGTGAGCCCGGAGCGGTTCCACGCGTACTGCCTGCGCCTGGCGCGCGACTGGCCCTCCACCGGCACCGTACTGACCACGCACGACACCAAGCGCAGCGCGGACGTACGGGCCGGGATCGCGATCCTGGCCGAGTGCCCGGAGCGGTGGGACCAGTTGCTGGAACAGGTGGCGGGGGTGGCGGCGCCGGACCCGCAGGTGGCGTGGCAGGCGTGGCAGACGGCGGTCGGTTTCACCCCGGCCGTGGACGGGACGCCGCCGGACGGGGCGCGGATGGTGCCCGCGCTGCTGAAGTCGGTGCGGGAGGCGGGGCTGCGGACGAGCTGGACGGAGCCGGAGCCGCTGTACGAGCAGGCGGTGGCGGCGTTCGTCGAGGCGGGCCCGGCGGGCCCCGCCCGGCGGACGGTCACCGCGTTCAACCGGGCGCTCGCGCCGTACGTACGGGCGAGCGCGCTGGGCGCGGCGCTGGTGCACCTCACCATGCCCGGGGTGCCGGACCTCTACCAGGGCACGGAGCGCGAGTACCTGGCGCTGGTGGACCCGGACAACCGGCGGCCGTTCAGGACGGGCCCGCCCGACGACCGTACGGTGGTCACGACGGCGGCGCTGCGGCTGCGCCGGGAGCGCCCCGAGCTGTTCGCCGAGTCCGGTACGTACACCCCGCTGCACGCGCTGGGCCCGGCCGCCGCCCACGCGCTGGCCTTCGTCCGCACGGGCGCCGCGGTCACGGTGGCGACGCGGCTGCCGTACGGGCTGGAGCGTGCGGGCGGCTGGCGTACGACGGAGCTGCCGCTGCCGCCGGGGCGGTGGCGGGATGTGCTGACGGGGCGTGAGGTCTCGGGGACGGTACGCCTCGCGGAGTTGTGCGACCAGTTTCCGGTGGCACTGCTGACGGCCGTCTGAGGGGGCTCGCGGGGCGGGTTCCGGGGCCCTGCGCGCGGCCTGTCCCCGGAAGTTCGGCGCGCGGCGTTTACAGAGTGACCGAGCCGCGCTACGTTCCGAAATGGGAGCGCTCCCATTCACCCGCCAGTCGCAAGATTGTCATGATCATGCCGAAGGGACCCGCATGATGAAACGCCCCCCACCGTGGCTGTCGCACCCCCGCAGAGCCGTACTCCTCGCCCTTCTCGCCGTGCTCCCCGCCCTGCTCCTGGTCGTCACGGACAGCGAGCCGTCCGCCGCGCACGGCACCCCGATGAAGCCCGCCAGCCGCACCTTCATGTGCTGGCGGGACGGTCTCACCAGCACCGGCGAGATCAAGCCCGTCAACCCCGCGTGCAAGGCCGCGGTCGCGGAGAGCGGCACGACCCCGCTCTACAACTGGTTCTCCGTACTGCGCTCCGACGGCGCCGGGCGGACCAAGGGGTTCATCCCCGACGGCCAGTTGTGCAGCGGCGGCAACGCCACGTTCAGCGGCTTCAACAAGAACCGGAGCGACTGGCCGCTCACCCACCTGACCTCGGGCGCGTCCCTCGACTTCTCGTACAACGCGTGGGCCGCGCACCCCGGTTGGTTCTACGTGTACGTCACCAAGGACGGCTTCGACCCCACGAAGACGTTCACCTGGGACGACCTGGAGTCCACACCGTTCCTGACGGTCGACCACCCCCAGGTCACCGGCAGCGTCGGCACCGTGGAAGGCGCGTACAAGTGGACCGGCAACCTGCCGACCGCCAAGAGCGGGCGCCACATCATCTACATGGTGTGGAAGCGTTCGGACAGCACCGAGACCTTCTACAGCTGCTCGGACGTGGTCTTCGACGGCGGCAACGGCGAGGTGACCGGCATCGGTGAGCCGGGCAGCCCGAACGACCCGCCGACCGACCCCACGGCCACCTGCACCGCCACCCGCAGGACCACCAGCTCCTGGTCGGGCGGCTACCAGGCCGAGATCACCGTCAAGAACACCGGCGCCAACCCGATCCTGGGCTGGATGGTCGAGTTCACCCTGCCGTCCGGCCAGAAGGTCGACAGCCTCTGGAACGGCAACGCCACCTACGGCGGCCAGGAGGTGATGGTCCACAACGTCGACTGGAACGGTTCCCTGGCGGCCGGCGCCTCCACCACCTTCAGTTACGTCGCCTCGGGCGGACCTCCGGACACCGCCACCTCACCACCCTGCTCCGTGCACTGACCGGCTGCCGTCCGCGCACCGAACGGCAGCCCGCGCGCCGACGGGCGTCCCCACACACCGACAGGCGCACCCGCACACTCCGGTGTCCGGCCCCCACCCGGACACCGGACAGCACCCGGCCCGCCGTCACACCCCCCACACCGGACGGCGGGCCGGGCCCGGACACCGCGGGCGTGAGGCTTAGACCGACCGGCGAATGGGGGGCGGCGTCACGGGGCTGGGGCACGCACCTCGCGGCGTTGTCGTCACTCACCATGGCTCCGCCATGCCTCGATCCTCCGCCTTGCGATGCACGCACCCCAGCCCCGCTCCTTCTCCCACCCCCCATTCGCCGGTCGGTCTTATCCACAGGCCCGGCGGCCGGTCCGCCACCGGTGACAGACTTCGTCCATGACGACTTCGGAGAAGATCACCGCGTCCGACGCCGGCACATGGCGGCTCGGCGACCTGACCGTCAACCGGATGGGCTTCGGCGCGATGCGCCTGCCGCAGCGCGGCACGGCGTTCGGGACGGACGCCACCCCGAGCGACCGCGGCCGGGCGATCGGGGTGCTGCGCCGCGCGGTGGAGCTGGGGGTGAACCACATCGACACGGCGGCGTTCTACTTCTCGCCGCTGCGCTCGGCCAACGAACTGATCAACCGGGCGCTCGCGCCGTACCCGGAGGACCTGGTCATCACCACCAAGGTGGGGCCCGGCCGGGACCACACGGGGGAGTGGGTGTGGGCCGACACACCGAGAGAGCTGCGCGGCCAGGTCGAGGAGAACATACGGCAGCTCGGCCGGGACCATCTCGACGTGGTGAATCTGCGCACCCGGGGAAACCGCTCGATCGCGGAGCTCTTCGGGGCGCTGGCCGAGTTGCGGGACGCCGGGCTCATCCGCCACCTCGGGGTCTCCAATGTGACACCGGAGCAGCTCGCCGAGGCGCGGGCGATCGCGCCGGTGGTCTGCGTGCAGAACGCGTACGGCATCGGTGCGGCGGACGGTGACGCGCTCCTGCGCCTCTGCGGTGAGCAGGGCATCGCGTTCGTGCCGTTCTTCGCGATCGCGGGCCATGGGCGCGAGGCGGGCACGGGCGCGGCGGAGAGCGCCGAACTCCTCGCCGTCGCACGGGCGCACAACGCCTCACCCCAGCAGATCCGCCTCGCGTGGACGCTGACCCGCGGCTCGCACGTCCTGGCCATCCCGGGCACCGGCAACCCGGACCATCTGACGGCGAACGTGGCGGCGGGCGCGCTGCGCCTCACGGACGAGGAGCTGACCCTGCTGGAGGGGTTTCACCTGGGCAGGGAGGGCGTCTGACGACACCACCCGGGAGCAGCTCGACGCGCGCGACGAGGCGCTGCGCGCCCGTACCACCCTCCCCTCGGACAGCCAGGGCCGTGCGGCCCACAGCGCCCTGGCCCTGCCCGACTACGGGCCTGTGCCCGGCTCCGTGCGCGGGCGGTAGGTGAGCAGGCTGTGGAGTGCCGCGCCGGCCGTCGTGGTGAGCAGGAGCGCCATGTCGGCGAGGAACTCCAGGCCGTGGGTCTCGTCCGGGGTGAGCGCGATCTGGGCGACCCACGCGACGGTCACCGCCGTGAACGCCCCGGAGATCAGCCAGTGCGCGCGCCCGCGCCGCCGGATCGCGATGACCAGGGAGGGCACGAACCCGAGGATCCCGAGGCTCGCCACGGGGACGGCGGCCAGCAGGGCCCGGGGCGCGACCGCCGTCAGCGCGGTGGTGCGCGTACGCGGGGCGGGTGCGGGTGGCGTACCGGTGGCGATGGGTTCCACGGACGGATTCCTCTCGAACAGGTACACGGAGGGAGAAGCCGTACGATACCTCTGCCCCCGGCGCGGCCGGTCCGAACCGCGCGCCTCCCGCCGCCGCCCCCGGGTGCCCTCCGGATATCCTGACGCTCCGTCATATCCGCACGTGGGGAGCGGTTCTGGCACCCCGGAGACGTTAAAGTTCCCAGGTGAGCAGAGTTGACGAACACATAGCAAGGACCGTCCTCCGTGGCGGCGCCCTCGCCCTCTCCGTCCTGGCGCTGGCGGGCTGCGCGGAGGAGCCCGAGTCCGGCGCCAAGCCGTCGGCGTCCGCGTCGGCGACATCGGGCACGGGCGGTACCGCCGGCAGCGGTGGCGGCAGCGCCGACGCCGAGGAGTTCGGGGTCAGCCCGCTGGCCAACGACGACGGTACGAAGCCGGGGCTGGCGCCGCTCACCTCCGACGCCGACAAGGAGGCCGGCCTGAAGGTCATCGAGGAGGTGACCACCAAGAGCCGCGGCTCCAGCTCCGGCTACGACCGGAAGAAGTTCGGCTACGCCTGGATGGACACCGCGGACGGCGTGCCGCTGGCCGGCAACGGCTGCGACACCCGGAACGACCTGCTGGCCAGGGACGGGAAGGACCTCAAGTACCGCTCGGGGTCCGACTGCATCGTCATCTCGATGAACCTGAACGACCCGTACACGGGCAAGGAGATCGAGTGGCGCAAGGAGGCGGCGGCCAAGGTCCAGATAGACCATGTGATACCGCTCTCGTACGGCTGGCAGATGGGCGCGTCCACGTGGGACGAGGCCAAGCGGAAGCAGCTCGCCAACGATCCGCTCAACCTCGTCCCGGTGGACGGCCCCACCAACGGCTCCAAGAGCGACTCGGGACCGGCGTCCTGGCTCCCGCCGAGCGAGGAGATCCGCTGCTCCTACGCCGTACGGTTCGCCCAGGTCGCGCTCAAGTACGAGCTGCCGGTGACCACCTCGGACAAGACCACCATGCGGGAGCAGTGCGAGGCCTGATGTCCGCGCGCCGCGGCCGGCTCTGAGCCGAGGAGGCGACGACGGCGGGGACGGACGGGTGCCGGAGGTGCGGGACCGCGGTCAGGCGCGGGCCCTCAGGAAGGCCGACGTGGAGACCTGCCCCAGCATCTCCAGCCGCGAGTCGCCGCCCGCCAGGTGCTTCTCGGTGGCCTCCTGGACGCCCTGCCAGCGGGCGTCGCCGAAGTCGTCCAGGACGACGATCCCGCCCGGCGCCACGATGTCCTCGACCCACTCCAGGTCGGCGAGGACGCCCTCCGCGGAGTGGTCGCCGTCCACGATGATCACGCCGTACTTGCGGTCGGAGACCGCCTTCCGGACCTCCGGGTCGCCCGAGAAGCCCTGGTGCACCCGGGCCTCGGCGCCCGGCTTGCCGCCCAGCGTGAGGTTGGCGCGTACCACGTCCATCCGCACCGGCGTCCCGGTCGGGTCGGCACCCACCTTCGTGCCCGGCTGGAGCTGGCTGCCCACGAGCGGGTCCACGATGGTCAGCCGGGCCTCCGTGCCGGCGCGGTGCAGCATCCGGACCAGCGAGGCCGAGAACAGGCCGTACAGGGTGCCGATCTCCAGGACGTCCTCGTTCGGCGGGTCGAGCAGCGGCACCGTGGCGAGCTTGCCGCACACGTTCGACGTGGATCCGGCGAGCCGGCCCAGGGCCAGCGACTCCAGGGCGATCAGCTGGCGGAAGGCGACCGTGACGTTGCGGCGCGCGCTCCCGGCGTCCTCCCCGGTCACCTGCGCGATCTGGCGTACGAGGCCGTCGATCTGGCCGCGGGTGGGCAACCGGGACCCGCTGCGTCCCGTCTTGTCGAACAGCAGGCTGATCGCGTACTGCTCTCCGCGCAGTTCCGCGATCTGACGCTTGAGAGCGTCGATATCGGAACGCAGCGGCCCCTGGGACCGCCGGATGCGCTGGTCGATGAGGGTGGCGGCCGGACGAAGGATCCGCTTCGCCAGCCGGTTGCTGAGGAGAGAAGACATGCGCCGGAAGCTACGCCTCGTCAGCACGTGGCGGACCACACTTCGGTGCTCACTGGGTGAAGGATTGATGTCGGGGAGGCGACGCGAACATGGTGGATCGTGGGTGATGCGTTCGTCACGGGGCGGGGACCCCCGCTGTGTCACACTCCTGAAGGTGGTCACCGCGCTGTCCGGGGGTACGGAGGGTGACGCCCCGAGCGGTCGTGAGGAGTGCGTACGCGGATGACGGTCCGGATCCAACTGGTGCGGTTCGCGCTCGTGGGGGCGGCGAACACGGGCACGTACTACGCCTTCTACCTGCTCCTGCTGACCCGGCTGCCGTATGTCGCCGCGCATCTTGTCGCGTCCGGGCTGAGCATGATCGGCTCGTTCTTCCTCAACAGCTGGTTCACCTACCGGACCCGCCCCACCTGGCGGAAGTTCCTGCTCTTCCCGCTCACCAACGCGGCGAACCTCGTCATCACGACGGTCGGTGTCTATCTCCTCGTCGATGTGCTGCACCTGGGCAGCCGGTACGCCCCGCTGATCGCGGCGGGCGGGGCGGTCCCGGTCACCTTCCTGGTCTCGCGGGCGATCATGCTTCCCCGCGACCCGGCGCCCGGCGGAGGCACACCGGGTCCTGGGTCCCCGGCCCCGGGGACCACGGCCCCGGCGGCCGCTACGGCGCCGGCGGAGCCGGCAGGGAACGGGCGGTGAAGGCGGGCGCTCGGAGAGCTGCGTGATCTCGTAGCCGTGCTCCGATTCTGCGTACAAGAAATATCGAGATGTGTTTTATGTGAGGTTCTGGGCGGCAACGTGAGGGTTGTTCAGGGGGCGGCGATGTCCAGGGACTTGCCGGCGAACTTGCCGGCGACCACCGAGAGCATGACCCGCTTTCCGACCGGGTTGCTGGTCAGTCTCTGGACGAAGCCGCGGACGAGCAGGTCCCGGCGGGACTGCGGGACGAACATCGACAAGCCCTCGGTGCGGCCGAGTTCCTGCTGGGTGACGATGAAGGGCCGCAGCCGCTGCTCCCATTCGCGCAGGGCCCGGCCGGGGTTGCCGGGGTTGCGCCGCAGGCTGGTGCCGAGCAGGTCGGCGCCGGCCATGCCGGTGGAGGCGCCCATGCCCGAGTAGAGGGTGAGGCACCAGGCGGCATCGCCGAGGAGGACGACGCGGTCGGTGTGCCAGGTGGGCATCACCACCTGGTGGGTGGAGTCGAACAGGGAGTCGTCGGCCTGCTCGAACTGTGCCAGGAGGTTCTCCAGTACGGCACCGGTGGGTTCGGGGCCGAAGGCGCGGCGCAGGGAATCGACCGGCGGGCGGCGGAACTGGGCGTCCTCGTCGTCGGTGCGGTAGCTGAAGAGCACCCCGGGCTGGTGGTCGGCGAAGGGGAAGACCCACACGGAGCGGCCCGGCTCCGCCAGGATCACGCCGTCGTTGGGCCGGAATCCGGGTACGGCTTCCTTGAGGATCGAGGCGCCGATGATGTGGTGGAAGGGGCGCAGGTACCGCGCGTCCGGGCCGAAGACCAGGCGGCGCACGGTGGAGCGCAGGCCGTCGGCCCCGACCACGAGGTCGAAGCGCTCCGTGCTCTCGGCCGTGTCCGCGCCGTTGGTGGTACGAAGGGTGACGTCCACGCCTTCGGGGTGCTCGTCGACGGCGACGGGTGTGGTGCCGTAGCGGATCTCGGTCCGGGGTGAGACCTCGTCGTGGAGGGCGGCCTCGATGTCCCCGCGGAGCATGAGACGCGGGCCTCCGGGCAGGTCGCCGTAGCCCATGGCGGGCCGGCGGCGTCCGGTGCGGTCGATGTCGTAGGTCACGCTGGTGAGGTCGGTCCGGTCGCCGATGGCATCCAGCACACCCATGCGCTGCGCAGTTGCCCGGCCGGTCTCGAACAGGCCGATGAAGTAGCCGGCGGCACGGCGCCCGGCGGCACGTTCGATCAGCACGGGTTCCCAGCCGACCTCGTGCAGGCGCATGGCGGTGGCCAGCCCGCCGATGCCCATGCCGACGATCAGGGCGCGGGGCTTGGTCAAGACGATCACTCCTTGTGTGTGTGGGGGGTAGTGGTAGCCGAGACCGGCGACCCGGCCGCCGATCGGCAGCTGTCGCAGGCCTGCCCGGCCTGCGGTGGGCCGGCTTCGTTCATGACGGCAGTCACAGGGGTCTCCACGCGCGGCGAGAAGGAAGCGGAGGTGGCATCTCCAGTTACTCCGGCCACCGTAACATGTAAGTGGAGATGTCACCTCCGGATGACTGCTTATAGTGGAGTCCCATGAGTCGCAGAACCGTCCCCGCCCCGCCCCCCGGCGACGCCCCGCCCCGCCCCCTCCGCGCCGACGCCGAGCGCAACCGCCGGCGCATCATTGCCGCCGCTCAGCAGGTGTTCGCGCGGCGAGGGCTCGACGTCACCCTCGACGACATCGCCCACCACGCGGGCGTCGGCGTCGGCACGATCTACCGGCGCTTCGCCAACCGCGAGGAGCTGATCGAGGCGATCTTCGACACGGAGATCCAGCGCGTCATCGGCATCGCCGAAGAAGCCCTCACCCACGAGGACCCCTGGGACGGGCTTGTCCACTTCTTCACCATGTCCAGCCAGGACTTCGCCGACGACCGTGGGCTGAGGGAAGTCCTCATGGTCGGCACGCACGGCAAGGACCGGGTCGCCGCAGCCCGGGAACGGCTCTCTCCCGCGGTCGGCGCCGTCATGGAGCGCGCGCAGCGGGACGGTTCACTGCGGGGCGACATCGAGGTGACCGACTTCCCGCTCATCCAGATCATGCTCGGAGCCGCGACACAGCTCACTCATGCGGTCTCGCCCGACCTCTGGCAGCGCTACCTCACCCTGATTCTCGACAGCCTCCGCACAAGCCGGGAGGCCCCCACCCCCCTGCCGCACCGCGCCCTCAGCCAGGAGGAATTCGACCGGGCCACGCCGTAGGGTGCCGGTGAGGTGCTTCGTGCGCGCAGGACGGATTTTTTGGCGTGCGGGTTCGGGCCGAGGGGCGACGGGCTTGCGCCGGTGGCGTGTTGTTCACCGTGGGCCCGCGCTCAGGGTGGCCGGTGCCGGGTGGTGTGCCCGGGCCCGCCCCCTCCCGGTGGTGATGTTCGCGGTCGCAACCCGGACCGGGCCGGACAACCCGGTGGGGGTGCTGTACGCCGAGATCCCGCGTGGGCGCGGCCCGGTCCACCGGAGCCCGGAAATCCTGGCTCCGGTGGACCGGGCGCAGGGGCCGCGGGAGGTAAAAGACCAAAGAACCCAGGGAAATAACCAACCAAACCCCACCCCACCCGGCTCAGGTCACCCGCACGGGTGATCTCGCCCTGTATGGCTGGCTTTTGGCGGGTCCGGCGGGGCAGGCTCGGCCCTGACACCCCATCAGACATGCGACGGCCCCCGGTCGGGACTGGCATCCCGGGCCGAGGGCCTGACCAACAAGGAAGTAGACGCTTCCCCATGGTTGAAGAGAAGTCTAGTGCGCCCACGCGCTCCCGTTGCGCGGCTCGCGGATCGTCATCCGGAGTGATGAAGGTGCACGAATCCCATACCGCCCGCTTCACGGTCGTGGGCAACCACCTCGCCCAGCACCCCGTGTTGTCGCTGTTCGCGATCGGCCTGGCCACCCACATCCAGTCGCTGCCCGAGGGCTCCCCGGTGGACATCCGGACCCTGGCGGACAGGTTCGACGAGAGCCGGGACCGGATCGCCGCCGCGTACAGGGAGTTGGAGGCGTACGGGTACATCGAACGGCGCCGCGAGCGCACCGGCGCGGGCACGATCGTCAGCCGGACCATCTCGTACAACCACCCCGAGGCGACCCACGCCAAGCGCGTAGGGCCGACGACGACGCCGCCGCGCGCCGCGGCTGCCCCCGTACCGGCGTCACTGGCCCCTGCGCCCCCGGCACCGGCACCGGCACCGGCACCGGAACCGGAACCGGCGCCGTTACCGGTGGCGGCGCCCCCGGCCCCGGAGCCTGCCCCGGCGGCAGACCCAGCCCCGGCCGCAGACCCTGCCCCGGTGCCTGCGCTGCCGGAGGTGCCTCGCCGGGCGGCTCCGCCGCTTCCCCGGCCGGACGCGCCTGACCTGGGGCGTCAGCGTCTCGCCGCCGAACTCCTCGCCGATCTGCGGCGCGACGCACCGGCCCTGCTGCTCGCCGAGCGGGATGTGCGGCGCCTCACCCCGGGCGTCGCCGCCTGGCTGGAGCGCGGCGCCGCGCCCGATGCCGTACGCCGCACGCTCACCGCCGACCTGCCACCCGACCTGCGCCGCCCGGCCGGACTGCTGGCGTACCGGCTCACCGAACTGCTGCCGCCACCGCTCCCGGCCACGCCCACGGCTGCCGCCCCGCCACGCCCGGACCCCCTCCAGAACTGCGACACCTGCGACCGCGCCTACCGCGCACCCGAACCAGGAGACTGCCCCGGCTGCCTCGCGGCAGGCCCGGCGAGCAGGGCGGCGGCCTAGGGGGGCACGGGTCCGGGGCGACGGCGTCCAGCGTATATGGATTTCTGTATAGTCGGAGGTGTGAGTGAGTACGTGGCGGATTGAGATCGAACCGGAGGTCCGGCAGTGGCTGGAACTCCTGACGGACGCGCATTACGACAAAGTCGAACGCGCTGCTGACATGCTCGCGGCCCGGCCGACCACCTTGGGGGAGCCATATGCCCGTCACCTTGGTGGCAAGGTGCGGAAGCTGCGGTTCACCATGGACGGCAACGCTGTCCGGATGACGTACTGGCTCGCTCCTGACCGGCGCATCGTGCTGTTGACAGTGTTCCGCAAGACCAGGCAGCGGGAGGCCGCCGAGGTCGAGCGGGCCCAGCAGATGCAGAAGATGTGCGAGTCGGATCACGGCCCTGCCACGCACGGCTATGACCGGACGAAGGGGGAGAACTCGTGAACCACTCCCAGTGGAAGACGCGCCGGACCAGGAAGCTCCTGGGGGAATCGGCCGACGAGTCGCGCGCCTACGTCGAAGCCGGGTATGCGTTCGGGCTGGGCCAGGCTGTTTACGACCGGCGCACCGCACTTGGGCTTTCGCAGGCCGAGCTGGCGCGGAGGGCCGAGATGACCCAGCCGCAGATTTCCAACATCGAGGGCGGCGACTCCGTGCCGACCCTGACTCTGCTCACTCGACTCGCCAAGGCCCTGGACGCGTCAATGACTATCGATCTTGATGGGGACACATCCGCTTTCGTCTTCACCCCGCACGATCACCCTCCAGCGGAGGAAGCGTCGGCGGACGGACGGCATTCGGCGGCCTGAGGCACGGTCGGGCTGGACAAGGTGAGACAGAACGGGAGACGGCGGCCCCGTGGCGGTACGTGCCCCGATCCGCTCGTGAATCGTTGGTCGAAGCAGTGGCCTGCGCCACGTCCACTGCCTACCATCGATCACTGCAAGGTCTTGTGCATCGCCGCACAATCTCCCCGGGAGGTCCCCTTTGCACCGCCGTCGTCGCACCGCGCTCTCCGTGTCCGTAGCCCTGCTCGCCGCGGGCCCGCTGCTCACCGCCTGCGGCGGTGAGGCCCATCCCGGAGCGGCGGCGGTCGTCGGGGGGCAGCGGATCGAGGTGTCCACGCTTCAGTCCGCGGTACGGGACGTACGGGAGGCTCAGCGGGCCACGCCGGAGTCCGCGCAGCTCATCAAGGACACCGCGCAGCTCAGTCAGGCCAAGCTGAACAGCATGATCTTCGACCGGGTGCTCCAGCGCGCCGCCGACGACGCCGGGGTCGATGTCAGCCGCAAGGAGATCCAGGAGACCCGCGCGCAGGCCGCCGCGCAGTCCGGCGGTGAGCAGCGGTTCGCCGCGATGCTGCTCCAGCAGGGCGCGCTCTCCTCCGGGCAGATCGACGCGGCGATCAGCCGCGAGGTGCTGCTGAACAAGGTCGCGGGGGCGCTCGGCGCGAACACCTCGACCCCGGAGGGGCAGCAGAAGGTCCTCGCCGTGCTGACGAAGACGTCGAAGGATATGGGCATCGACGTCAATCCGCGCTACGGGAGCTGGGATTACCAGCAGGTGCGGCTCGGCGAGGCCAAGACGCCGTGGATCACCCAGGTCACCCGACAGGAGCCGGAGCAGCAGCCCACGGACGCCTGACCGGGTCGCCACCCCCGCAGCCCCCGACCACTGCCCGTGTCCGGGCCGGGGCCTGGGGCCTGGGCGCCAGGCGGGGGCCCGCCGGAGGTAGGTTCGAGAGGTGACAGACGAAGCTTCCGCAGCTCCCGGCCGTATCGTCCTGCTGACCGCCAGCCACCGGGTCGCACCCGGCCTGCTCTCCTGGCCCGCGTGGCAGACGCTGCACGCCGCCGACCGCGTGGTGTGTGCCGACACCGGCCACCCTCAGCTGCCGTATCTGCGGGAGGCCGGCGTCGCGGTCGAGCACGCCGCGCCCGGCGCGCAGGACCTGGTCGACGCGTGCGCCGGCGGCCGTACCGTCGTGGTGATCCCCTCCGGCGCGGAGGACGGGACCGACGCCGAGCTGACGGACGGCCTCGCCCGGCTGGCCGGCTCGGGCCGGTTCCGGATGCCGGACCTGGAGCTGCTGCCCGGCTCGTACGACCTGCCGGGCGCCCGGCTCCTCGATCTCGTCCAGGTCATGGACCGGATCAGGAAAGAGTGCCCGTGGGCCTCGGGCCAGACGCACAAGGGGCTCGCCAAGTACGCCATCGAGGAGGCGTACGAACTGGTCGAGGCGATCGAGGACGGCGACGCGGACGAGCTGCGCGAGGAGCTGGGAGATGTCCTGCTCCAGGTTGTCTTCCATGCCCGGATCGCCGAGGAGGGCCCGGTGGGCCCGGCAGGGGACGCGGAGGAGGAAGGGGAGGAGGGCGGGGCGTTCTCCATCGACGACGTCGCGGGCACGATCGTGGAGAAGCTGATCCACCGCCACCCCCATGTCTTCGGCGACGCGAGCGTCGACACCCCCGAGGAGGTCAAGGCGCAGTGGATCCGGATGAAGGCGGTCGAGAAGCGCCGTACATCGGTCACCGACGGCGTACCGCTCGGTCAGCCGGGGCTCGCCCTCACCGCGAAGCTCGCGAGCCGCGCCCGTACCGCCGGTCTTGACGTCGCGCTTCCGGAGGGTGAGTCCATCGGGTACGAGCTGCTGGCCCTGGCCGTACGGGCGGACGCGTCGGGCGTCGACCCGGAGACGGCGCTGCGCGCGGCGGCGCGTGTATATAGGGACAGGATCCTGGCCGCCGAGCGTGCGCCTGGCGCGTAGACGCCGGGCGTGCGGAGACCGGGCGTGCGGAGACCGGACGCGGAGAGACCGGGCGCGCACGCGCCGGACGTACCGGCACCGGACGGCGTACGCGGCCCGGAGGCCCGGGCGCGCTCGGGGGCGGTTACGGTCGGGGCGTGTCCGATGCGTCCGAGAAACTCGCGAACAGCGCCGCTCCCACCCTCTTCACCTGGGAGTTCGCCACCGACCCTTACCCCGCGTACGCCTGGCTGCGGGAACACGCCCCCGTGCACCGCACCGAGCTGCCCAGCGGGGTCGAGGCATGGCTCGTGACCCGGTACGGGGACGCCCGGCAGGCGCTCGCCGACGCGCGGCTCTCCAAGAATCCCGTGCACCACGCCGAGCCGGCGCACGCCCGGGGGAAGACGGGTATCCCGGGGGAGCGCAAGGCGGAGCTGATGACGCATCTGCTGAACATCGACCCGCCCGACCACACCCGGCTGCGGCGGCTGGTGTCCAAGGCGTTCACGCCGCGCCGCGTCGCCGAGTTCGCCCCGCGCGTACAGGAGCTGACCGACCGTCTCATCGACGGCTTCGCCGAGCGGGGCAGCGCGGACCTCATCCACGAGTTCGCGTTTCCGCTTCCGATCTACGCGATCTGTGATCTGCTCGGGGTGCCGCCCGAGGACCAGGACGACTTCCGGGACTGGGCGGGCATGATGATTCGTCATGCGGGCGGGCCGCGCGGCGGGGTCGCGCGGGCGGTCAAGAAGATGCGCGGCTATCTGGCCGAACTCATCCACCGGAAAAGAGAGAATCCCGGCGACGACCTGATCTCCGGTCTGATCCGGGCCGGCGACCACGGTGAGCATTTGACCGAGAACGAGGCCGCGGCGATGGCCTTTATCATTCTGTTCGCCGGTTTTGAGACGACGGTGAATCTCATCGGTAATGGCATGTACACGCTTATGCGAAATCCGGCCGAACGGGAACGCCTGCAGAGTTCTCTGGCGGCCGGTGAGACGGGTCTGCTGGCGACCGGCGTCGAGGAACTGCTCCGCTACGACGGCCCCGTGGAGATGGCGACCTGGCGGTACGCCACCGAGCCGCTGACTCTGGGTGGGCAGCGGATCGCGGCAGGTGACCCCGTTCTCGTCGTGCTGGCCGCGGCCGACCGCGACCCCGAGCGCTTCCGTGACCCCGACGCGCTCGACCTCGGGCGCCGTGACAATCAGCACCTCGGGTACGGGCACGGCATCCACTACTGCCTCGGCGCGCCGCTCGCCCGCGTGGAGGGGCAGACCGCGATCGCCACTCTTCTGAAACGGCTTCCGGATGTGCGGCTTTCGGAAGAACCTTCCGATTTGCGGTGGCGTGGCGGGCTCATCATGCGGGGATTGCGCACGCTTCCGGTGCGGTTCACGCCATTGTCCGGCCGATAATTTTCCTGACGGTTCGTCAATACTGTGACTTTCACGTGATCTCTGCTGCATCGACTTGTGACAAGCATTCGAGTACCGCTACGTTCACGTCGACCCGGTAACACCATGCCGGAGTTGAATTGACAGTCACACGGAAGGCAACCGCATGTCCGGGAACGGCCGACACCGTCGACCTCGTCAGGCCCCAGCTCTTCTCGTCGCCGCCGGGGTGGCCGGATCCGCGATCGCGATCCCGTTGCTCGGGGCCGGCGCCGCCAGCGCGGCGGACTCCTCGACCTGGGACCGCGTGGCGGGGTGCGAGAGCGGCGGCACGTGGAGCGCGAACCTCAGCAACGGGTACTACGGCGGGCTCCAGATGTCCCAGGAGACCTGGGACGAGTTCGGGGGCGGCGACTACGCCGAGCGCCCCGACCTGGCCAGCCGCTCACAGCAGATAGCCGTGGCCGAGAAGGTCTTCGAGGCCCAGGGGGCGCAGGCGTGGTCCAGCTGCGCCGCCGTCTCCGGGCTGACGGAGGCGGTCGGCGGTGCGGTCTCCGGCGTCGTGGAGGGGGTGACGGGCGGCGGCAAGGGCACCGGCCCGTCCGGTACCCCGTCGGGCAGCCCTTCCGGGGACGCCTATCCGTCCGGTGACGCCGTGACGGACCCGGGCGCGGAAGCGGGCGCGGACGGCAAGACCTCCCCGGAGCCCAGCACCAGCCCGAGCCCGGGTGCCACCGGCTCCGCGGCCGGTACGGACGACGCCGAGGGCAAGGACGAGGCGTCCAAGGGCAAGCACCGCGGCCAGGCGGCCGACGAGAGTGCCTCGCCGGGCACCGCGGACGAGGAGCGTGCCTCGGGGGGCGGTCGCGCCTCCCGCGGGGCGGGCGGAGCCCGTGACGGGGCCGGGCTCACGGACGGTGTGGAGCGCGAGGTCGAGAAGGTCGTCACCACGGTCGGCGGCCACCTCTCCCTGGCGACCGGCGGGCAGAAGGTCGTCGGCGGCTGGGTCTGAGCAGCCGGCAGCGAGTTCCGGAAAGCCGCGCCTCCAGGACGGAGGCGCGGCTTCCGCGTTCCCGGGGCCGTCCCGGGGCCGTCGCCGAGCCGTCGCCGACGTATCCGGGCCGTCGCCCACCGGGCCCGTACGCACGGCTTCCAGGCCGCCGTACGCGTGGCTTCCCGCTCCCGGCGCCGCCGGCGGCCCCACCGTGACCCGCGCCGGGCCGCAGCGCCCCGTCGCGGCGCCCCGTCGCGGCGCCCCGCCGCAGGGCCGTGGTGAGTGACTCCAGGGCTGTAGTGAGTGACTCCGGGGTCGGAGTGGGCGACCGGGGTGAGTGCGCCCGGTCCCCGGGCCCTCGGCGGAACGGGTGACTCCGGCGGCCGTCCCGCGGCCGGAACGAGTGACTCCGCGGCCGGAGCGAGTGACTCCGCAACTGGAACGGGTGACTCCGCGACCGGAGTCGGCGGCCGGGGCGAGCGACGCTCGAACCGGAGCGCCCCGCTCCAGGGCCGGAGCGGGTGAGTCCGGAACCGGTACGGGCGAGTGCCGTTGAACGGCGCCCCGTTGACGCCTCTTCGGTCGCGTCCGTCCTGGCCAGAGCCTCCGATCTCCGCCCGGAACGCGGGCAGTTAGCGACCGTATGTCCACTTCTGGGCAAGTGAGACAAGGGTCTCTTTGCCGCAACTCGGGCTCTTCGCCTCGCCGGTTGATCGAATCCGGTTCTCACCTGCGGAAACGTATTGTCCCTCGGAGGAGGTAAGGGCGTTTTTTCCTGGATGTGCTCCTTTGAACAACCGGCAGGGCTGTGATTACGGTCTGAACCGCTCGCACCGCGGGCCTCGTCGACCGTCACGCCGAATCCTGCCGTCGGTCGGGGGGAGTAATCGTCGCTTCGTGCGCCGAAGGCAGGAGCGGGGGACCCATAGGTTTGCGCCGGGCCCGGCCGTCGAGAGACGGCCGGCGGCCGGCTAGGGGTGAAGCCGCGTGTGCGAGCACGCGGCCGGGCAACTCATTGGCCCGAACCCGACAGCTCACCTCGTAGGCGTCGGTGAGGAGATGCGTTCATGCTGCTGCGTTCCAGCAAGGCCAAGCACCGCCGCCCGTCCGTGGCCATCCGCTACGCCACCCTCGCCGGGATCACCGGCGCGGCCGTCGCGGCCCCGCTGATCGGTGCCACCGCCGCCTCCGCCGCAACCGCCTCCGAGTGGGACCGGGTCGCCCAGTGCGAGTCCGGGGGCAACTGGTCGATCAACACGGGCAACGGCTTCTACGGCGGCCTGCAGTTCACCCCCTCCACCTGGGCCGCGTACGGCGGTACCGCCTACGCCCCCCGCGCCGACCAGGCCTCCAAGTCCCAGCAGATAGCCGTCGCCGAGAAGGTCCTCGCGGGCCAGGGCAAGGGCGCCTGGCCGAGCTGTGGCGTGGGCCTCTCGGGCGCCGCGTACAACGGCGGCTCGGGCTCCGGTTCCGGCTCGGGCTCCGGCTCCAACTCCTCCAGCTCCGGCTCCAACTCCTCCAGCTCCGGCTCCGGTTCCTCCAACTCGGCCTCCGGCAGCTCCAGCGGCTCCGGTACGAAGAAGTCCGCCGCGACCCGGCAGGCGCAGCCGCAGCAGTCGACCCGTGACGAGGCGCAGCCGGCCTCGCGCGGCCAGAACCGTCCGTTCACGATCAAGAAGGGGGACGGCGAGTACAAGGTCAAGTCCGGCGACACCCTCTCCAAGATCGCCACCGCCCACAAGGTCAAGGGCGGCTGGAAGAAGGTCTTCGACCTGAACAAGGACATCGTCCGTGACGCGGACGTCATCTACCCGGGTCAGCAGCTCCACCTGCGCTGACCCCTTCTCCCCGGCCCGGCGCGTCACCCCCGTACGCGCCGGGCCGGGCCCCGTTCCCGCCGCTGCCCGCCATCCGGTCCCGCTACCGGCGGGTAGCGGCGGTCTGTGCGAGCGGGAGCGTCTTAGGGGGCGGGCACCGGCTGGCCGATGACCCGGAGCCGGTTAGGCTCATGTCGCAAGGCCAAGAGACCCTGCACCCACGCGTCACATCCCAGAAGGAGATGCTCGTGCCGTCCATCGACGTCGTCGTAGCCCGGGAAATCCTGGACTCCCGAGGCAACCCCACGGTCGAGGTCGAGGTCGGCCTCGACGACGGCAGCACCGGTCGTGCTGCAGTCCCCTCCGGTGCCTCCACCGGTGCGTTCGAGGCCGTCGAACTCCGCGACGGAGACGCCGGCCGCTACCTGGGCAAGGGTGTCGAGAAGGCCGTCCTCGCCGTCATCGAGCAGCTCGGCCCGGAGCTGGTCGGGTACGACGCCACCGAGCAGCGTCTCATCGACCAGGCGATGATCGACCTGGACGCCACCGAGAACAAGGGCTCGCTGGGCGCCAACGCCATCCTCGGTGTCTCGCTCGCCGTCGCGCACGCCGCCTCCGAGGCGTCCGACCTCCCGCTCTTCCGCTACCTGGGCGGCCCGAACGCGCACCTGCTGCCCGTTCCGATGATGAACATCCTGAACGGCGGCTCGCACGCCGATTCGAATGTCGACATCCAGGAATTCATGATCGCCCCGATCGGCGCGGAGTCCTTCTCCGAGGCGCTGCGCTGGGGCGCCGAGGTCTACCACACGCTCAAGAAGGTCCTGAAGCAGAAGGGCCTCTCCACCGGCCTCGGTGACGAGGGCGGCTTCGCGCCCAACCTGGAGTCCAACCGCGCCGCGCTCGACCTCATCCTTGAGGCGATCAAGGAGGCCGGTTACGTCCCGGGCCGCGACATCGCGCTCGCGCTCGACGTCGCCGCGTCCGAGTTCTACAAGGACGGCAGCTACGAGTTCGAGGGCAAGTCGCGCTCGGCCGCCGAGATGACCGAGTACTACGAGGAGCTGGTCGACGCCTACCCGCTCGTCTCCATCGAGGACCCGCTCTTCGAGGACGACTGGGCCGGCTGGAAGGTCATCACCGACAAGCTGGGCTCCAAGGTCCAGATCGTCGGCGACGACCTCTTCGTCACCAACCCGGAGCGCCTCGCCCGCGGCATCGAGGAGGGCTCGGCCAACGCCCTGCTGGTCAAGGTCAACCAGATCGGCTCGCTGACCGAGACGCTGGACGCCGTCGAGCTGGCCCAGCGCAACGGCTTCAAGTGCATGATGTCCCACCGCTCCGGCGAGACCGAGGACGTCACGATCGCCGACCTCGCGGTGGCCGTGAACTGCGGTCAGATCAAGACCGGCGCCCCGGCCCGCTCGGACCGCGTCGCCAAGTACAACCAGCTGCTGCGCATCGAGGAGATCCTCGACGACGCGGCGGTGTACGCGGGTCGCAGCGCGTTCCCGCGGTTTCGCTCTGCGAACAGTTAAGAGGATGCGCTCTGCGAACAATTAAGAGGATGCGCTCTGCGAACAGTTAAGAGGATGCGCTCTGCGAGCGATTAAGAGGATGCGTTCCTCCAACAAGAGGATGCGTTCTCCAACGGCTGAGAGAACACGCAGCGCGTAACCCATACCGTCGCGGGCGCTCATCCGCCCGTCGTACGGACGTCCCCGGCCGCGGTCCCGTACCGTGTCCGGGGACGTCCGTACATGACAGGGGAGGCGGGCCATGGCCGGGAACCGGGACCGGTTCTCCACCTCGACCAGGCTGCGGCTGCTCGGTGAGCAGACCGCGGCGAGGGTCTACCGCTCGCAGAACCGCAGGCAGGACCGCCGCTCCCGGCTCACGGGGCGCGCGGCCTTCCTCGCGCTGGTCGTCTGCACCCTGGTGGTGGCGCTCGCGTATCCGATGCGGGAGTACGTGTCGCAGCGGAACGAGATCGCCGAGCAGGAGCGGCTGAGCCAGGAGGCGCAGCGGCGCGTGGCGGAGCTGCGCGACGAGAAGGCGCGGCTCCAGGACGACGCGTACGTCGAGCGGCTGGCCCGTGAGCACCTGCACTACCTGCGGCCGGGGGAGACGGGCTTCACCGTCATCGACCCGGAGGCGGCGCGGGAACGGCGCGAGGACGAGGGTGCGGCGGACCGCCCCTGGTACTCGAACGTCCTGGACGGGGTGGACGAGGCGGACCGCCCCGGCACGTAGGTACGTATGTACGTGTACGGACGCACCCCGTACGTACGTGTACGGACGCACCGCGCCCGGCTCATCCCGCCGGGCTCATCCCGCCCACGGCCCCACCCCACCCCACCCCTCCCCCTCCGCACGACATGAATCCGGAACGGCAGAACCAGGCAGGCATGAAGACGCCCCCTCCGCAGACCGCACGCACCGAGCCCACCGAGGCGGACGTCGCCGCCTTCAAGGAGCAGCTCGGCCGCCCGCCGCGCGGGCTGCGCGCCATCGCGCACCGCTGCCCCTGCGGGCAGCCGGACGTGGTCGAGACCGCCCCGCGGCTCCCCGACGGCACCCCCTTCCCGACGACGTATTACCTGACGTGCCCGCGCGCGGCCTCGGCCATCGGCACGCTGGAGGCGAACGGCGTCATGAAGGAGATGACCGAGCGCCTCGCGACCGACCCCGAGCTGGCCGCCGCGTACCGCGCGGCGCACGAGGACTACCTCGCGCGGCGCGACGCCATCGAGGTGCTGGAGGGCTTCCCCAGCGCGGGTGGCATGCCGGACCGGGTGAAGTGCCTGCACGTCCTGGTCGGCCACTCGCTGGCGGCGGGGCTGGGGGTGAACCCGCTGGGTGACGAGGCGCTGGCGATGCTGCCGGAGTGGTGGGCGAAGGGCCCGTGCGTGACGCCCTGCGTGGACGAGGGGGACAAGGAATGACCAGGGTCGCGGCCATCGACTGCGGTACGAACTCGATCCGTCTGCTCGTCGCGGATGTCCACCCGGAAACGGGCGAACTGGTCGAGCTCGACCGGCGGATGACGATCGTCCGGCTCGGCCAGGGCGTCGACCGGACCGGTCGGCTCGCGCCGGAGGCGTTGGAACGTACGTTCGCCGCCTGCCGGGAGTACGCGGCGGTCATCGCGGAGCACGGCGCCGAGCGGATCCGCTTCGTGGCCACGTCCGCCTCGCGTGACGCCGAGAACCGGGACGTGTTCGTGCGCGGGGTGGTGGACATCCTGGGCGTGGAGCCCGAGGTGATCACCGGCGACCAGGAGGCGGCCTTCTCCTTCACCGGTGCCACGAAGGAACTGCCGGGGCGGGACAGCTACCTCGTCGTGGACATCGGCGGCGGCTCCACCGAGTTCGTCGTCGGCGACGACCGGGTGCGGGCGGCGCGGTCGGTGGACATCGGCTGCGTACGGCTGACGGAGCGCCATCTCGTACGGGACGGAGAGGTCCTCGACCCGCCGACGCCCGCCGCGATCGCCGCGGTCCGCGCCGACATCGAGGCGGCCCTCGACCTCGCCGAGCAGGCCGTCCCGCTGCGCGAACCCCGCACACTGGTCGGCCTGGCCGGCTCGGTGACGACGGTGGCCGCGATCGCGCTGGGCCTGGACGCGTACGACTCCGAGCGGATCCACCGCTCCCGCATCCCCTACGGCCGCGTCAAGGAGATCACCGACCACCTGCTCGCCGCCACCCACGCGGAACGGGCCGCGATCCCCGTGATGCACCCGGGCCGGGTCGACGTGATCGGCGCGGGCGCCCTCGTCCTGCTCGCGATCATGGAACGCGCCGGCGCCCAGGAGGTCGTGGTCAGCGAGCACGACATTCTCGACGGAATCGCCTGGAGCTGCGCCCGCGACCCCGAATGAGCCGCAGACGCGCCCCGGTCCGCCATGAAACGATCACGCCTTCGTCATCTGATGTCCACGGAAGTGGGCCAGGGAGGGAGAGACGTGCGTATACGCATGATGCTCATGGTGCTGGTGGCGCTCGTCGGCACCACGCTGACGGGGGGATCGGCATCTGCCGCGCAGGCCGGGCCGCCGATCGTGACCGGGGCCGTCTTCAGTGATCCGCGGGGGACGGCCGCGGAGAAGAACGCGATCAAGAACCACATCATCGGCGCGATCGGCAACACCCAGAGCGGCCGGCTGATCCGGGCCTCGCTCTACGCGCTGACGGACCAGGGGTATGTCGACGCCCTGACGGCCGCCCATGCCCGGGGCGTCAACATCCGGGTTGTGCTCGACAGCAAGTTCGCCGACCGGGACGCGGCGAAGAACCTCATCGCCGCCCTGGGCACCGACCGGTCCGCCCTGTCGTGGGTGCAGGTGTGCACCAAGGACTCCGCGTGCATCGGCAACAGCGGGACCGGGCTGATCAACCACAACAAGTTCTTCACCTTCTCCCGCATCGGCGACGCGGGCGTGGCGGAGGACGTGGTCATCCAGACGTCGGCCAACCAGACGCCCGTCAACGTCGACAAGTACTGGAACAACGCCTACACGGTCGTCGGCAACACCGACCTCTACACGGCGTACGTCGGCTACTTCAACGACCTGGCCGCCATGAAGAAGAACTCCGACTACTTCACCCAGGGCAAGGTCGGTACGGAGAAGTACTACTTCTTCCCGCAGCGCACGGGTGACATCGTCGTCAGCATCCTCGACAACCTCTCCTGCGCGGACCAGGGCAAGGTGAGCGTGGCCGCGTTCGCGCTGCACCGCGACGAGGTGGCCGCGAAGCTGAAGGCCATGGCCGGCCAGGGGTGCACGGTCCGTATCGTCTACAACGACAGCAACGACGCGGCCAAGCTGACCGGGGTCAGGAACATCGACCTGCGGCAGCTCTCCACGTCCGACGGCTACCTCGTGCACTCGAAGTACTTTCTGATCGAGGGAACGTACGCGGGCCACGCCAACACCAAGTGGACCTTCACCGGCTCCCACAACCTGGACTACTCGTCCCTGCGGGAGAACGACGAGGCTCTGCTCCGGCTGGAGGGCGCCGCTCCGTACGACGCGTACCTGCGGGACTTCACCGCGCTCCAGGCCGCCGCCAGGGTCTGAACGGGCGTGCGCCGGGGGGTGTTCCGCGCTGCCGGGGCGCCCCTCGGCCACCTTGGCGAGAAAGTTCGTGAACTTCTTCACAAGGAAAACGTCGGCACGGGGGGCCGTACTCCGTCGAGAGGCCCCACTGTGAGGGGCGGGCGCCGCGCGCACCCTTATACCGGGCGGTTCCGGGCACGCCGCGGTGGCGTGAGCCGTATGGCCGGTTCGGCCCGAGGAGAGGTGCTGAGGGCCAGCTCACAGGGGGTGGGCAACGTTCAAACCCGCTGTCCGGTTCCCCCGGGTGCCATGACCTCGATCACGTGGGCCGCGGAGTGTAGCACAAGGGGGGTCAGACCTTGTGAAGGGGCTCACGAGCACCCCCTCCGAGGGGGGTGGATACTCGATGGCATGAGCACCACGGAGCGTCCCAGGATCCTCGTTGTAGGCGGTGGGTACGTAGGCCTGTACGCAGCTCGTCGCATTCTGAAGAAGATGCGCTACGGGGAGGCGACCGTCACGGTCGTCGACCCCCGCTCGTACATGACGTACCAGCCCTTCCTCCCCGAAGCTGCCGCCGGCAGCATTTCGCCTCGGCATGTCGTCGTCCCGCTGCGACGCGTGCTGCCCAAGGCTGAGGTGCTCACCGGCCGGGTCACCACCATCGACCAGGACCGCAAGGTCGCCACGGTCGCGCCGCTCGTCGGCGAGTCCTACGAGCTGCCCTTCGACTACCTCGTCATCGCGCTCGGCGCGGTCTCCCGCACCTTCCCGATCCCCGGCCTCGCCGAGCAGGGCATCGGCATGAAGGGCATCGAGGAGGCCATCGGCCTGCGCAACCACGTCCTGGAGCAGCTCGACAAGGCTGACTCGACGACGGACGAGGAGGTCCGCCGCAAGGCGCTGACCTTCGTCTTCGTCGGCGGCGGCTTCGCCGGCGCGGAGACCATCGGTGAGGTCGAGGACCTGGCTCGCGACGCGGCCAAGTACTACACGAACGTCAAGCGCGAGGACATGCGCTTCCTGCTCGTGGACGTCGCCGACAAGATCCTGCCCGAGGTCGGCCCGAAGCTGGGCGCCTGGGGCAAGGAGCACCTGGAGGCCCGCGGCGTCGAGGTCTACCTCAAGACCGGCATGGACTCCTGCGTCGACGGTCACGTCGTGCTCAACAACGGCCTTGAGGTCGACTCCAACACCATCGTGTGGACCGCCGGCGTCAAGCCGAATCCGGCGCTCGCCCGCTTCGGTCTGCCGCTCGGCCCCCGCGGCCACGTGGACACCAGCGAGAAGCTCCAGGTCCAGGGCACCGACTACATCTGGGCCGCGGGCGACAATGCCCAGGTCCCGGACCTCGTCGGCCGCAAGGCCGGCAACCCGAACGCCTGGTGCCCGCCCAACGCCCAGCACGCGCTGCGCCAGGCCAAGGTCCTCGGCGACAACGTCATCTCGGGCATGCGCGGCTTCCCGCAGGGCGACTACAGCCACGCCAACAAGGGCGCGGTCGCCGGTCTCGGGGTCCACAAGGGCGTCGCGATGATCGTCGTCGGCAAGATGAAGATCAAGTTCAAGGGCCGGCTGGCCTGGTACGCGCACCGGGGCTACCACGGTCTGGCCATGCCGACCTGGAACCGCAAGATCCGGGTCTTCGCCGACTGGACCCTCGCGATGTTCCTGAAGCGCGAGGTCGTCTCGCTCGGCGCCATGGAGACGCCGCGCGAGGAGTTCTACGAGGCCGCGAAGCCGACCCCGGCGCCCGTCGCCGCGTCGGCCGCGCCCGCCGAGAAGGCCAAGGCGTCCTGACGGCGTAACGTACGGAAAGGGCCGTCCGCCATCCGTGGTGCGGACGGCCCTTCCGCATGTCCGCGGCCCTTCCGGGTGCCCGCGCGCTCTTCTCCCGCGGCCCTTCCGCGTGGCTGTGCGGCGCACTCGCGGCACGCCGGGTGCGGTAGACCCGCGCCGTGCGTCCGCCGTACGCGGGTCGCTCCGACGGACCAGCAGGCCCGTTCTGGATCTTCGCGCCCCGGGCGGGCCGGAGAAGGGTACCGGGCGGGGGTACGGGGCAGGGGTACGGGCCCGCATCCGGGCAAAGTGTGTGGTAGATGCAAGTATTTTGCTCTCTCATTGCCCGCCGCCGGGACTGCATCCGTACCCGAGCGGTGTTTACGTGGTGTTGAGCATGTCCGGTATCCACCACCACGGAGGTGTACGCCATGGCCGACGCCGCGCTGCGGCTGACCACTCTTGCCGAAGAGTTGCTGGGGGCCCCGCTCCCGGTCCGTATCCGGGCCTGGGACGGCAGCGAATCGGGCCCTCCCGGCGCACCCACCCTGATCATCCGTCACCGCCGTGCTCTGCGCCGTCTCCTCTGGAAACCCGGCGAACTCGGCCTCGCGCGCGCCTGGGTCGCCGGGGAGATCGATGTCGACGGCGATCTGTACGCGGTGCTCGAACGTCTCGCCGGGCTCATCTGGGAGCGCGACGGCGACGACGGACCCAGGATCCACCCCGTACGCGACCCCCGGATGCGCGCCGCGGCCCGCGGGCTCGTGGAGATCGCGGGTCCCTGGCCGCCGCCCGCACCGCCCGGCGAGGAGATCCGGCGGCGGCGCGGCGGGGCGCACACCAAGCGCCGCGACAAGGAGGCGATCAGCCACCACTACGACGTGGGCAACGACTTCTACGCACTCGTCCTCGGCCCGTCCATGGTCTACTCCTGCGCCTACTGGGACGCGGGCCCCGGCTTCACCCTCGAAGACGCACAGCGCGACAAGCTCGACCTGATCTGCCGCAAGCTCGGCCTCAAGGAGGACGACCGGCTCCTCGACGTCGGCTGCGGCTGGGGCTCCATGGCCATCCACGCGGCCCGCGAGTACGGTGCCCGGGTCACCGGGATCACCCTCTCCCGGGAGCAGGCCGCGTTCGCCCGTAAGCGCATCGCGGAGGAGGGGCTGACGGACCGCATCGAGATCCGGGTCCAGGACTACCGGGACGTCAGGGACGGCCCGTACGACGCGATCTCCTCCATCGGAATGGCCGAGCACGTGGGCTCGGTCAAGTACCGGGAGTACGCCGACGACCTCTACGGCCTGCTCAAGCCCGGCGGCCGGCTGCTGAACCACCAGATCGCCCGGCGGCCCGAGCCGGACGAGGGGCAGTACCGCATCGACGACTTCATCGACTCGTACGTCTTCCCCGACGGCGAACTGGCGCCGCTCGGCCGTACCGTCTCCACCCTGGAGGAAGCGGGCTTCGAGGCCCGCGACGTCGAGTCGATCCGGGAGCACTACGCGCTCACCCTGCGCCGCTGGGTGGCCAATCTGGAGGAGCACTGGGCGGAGGCGGTGCGCGCGACCTCCGCGGGCCGGGCACGCGTCTGGCGCCTCTACATGGCCGCGTCCGCGCTCTCCTTCGAGCGCAACCGTATCGGCGTCAACCAGATCCTGGCCGTCCGGCCCGCGGACGGCGGCGTGTCCGGGCTGCCGCTGCGGGCCCGCGTCTGGGGCACCTGAGGCACCACCGCACCGCTGTTGACCCGCTGCCACCACCGTACGTCTGTCATCGCCGTGGGTCGTCGTGAGTTGACATGGGCCGGGCCCCTGGAGGTATTCCAGGGGCCCGGCCTGTCCGTCCGTACGCCGTCGGTTACGCGGTCCGTGCGCGCTCCGCTACTCGGTCTTGATCGCCGTCAGCATGTTGAGCTTCGCCGCGCTGCGGGCCGGCCAGAGCGACGCCAGCACACCCACCAGCCCGGCCAGCGCCAGGAAGAGCGCGATCCTGTCCCACGGCAGGACCAGCTCGTACCCCGGGAGCGAGTCCTTGATGGTCTGGCCGATTGCCCAGGCCAGGAAGGTGCCGAGGCCGATGCCGACCACCGCGCCGAAGAGCGAGATCACCACGGCCTCCAGCCGGATCATCCGCTTCACCCTGCGCCGGTCCAGACCGATCGCGCGCAGCATGCCGATCTCCTGCTGACGCTCGAACACGGACATCGCCAGGGTGTTGATGACCCCGAGGACCGCGATGATCAGGGCCATCGCCAGCAGTCCGTACATGATGTTCAGCGCGGTGCCGATGAAGCCGCTGTACTCGTTCCTGATGTCCTGCTGGTCCATCACCTTGATCGCCGGGTTCTTGCCCAGGGCGTCCACGAGGACCTGCTCGCGGGCGGCGCCGGGGCCGCCGTCGGTCTTCACCCACACCTCGCGGATGAAGTGCTTGGTCTCGTGCGGGTTGGCCAGCTCCGTCGAGATCAGCAGCGGGGAGACGAACTCGTTGCCCCGGAAGACCGCGCCGACCTTCAGGTCCGCCGTCTTCCCGTCGACGTACTTCAGCGTGACCGTGTCCCCGGTCTTCCAGCCGTTCGACTTCGCGGTGTCCTCCGCGACCGCGATCGCGTCGCCGGAGAGCGAGTTCAGCGAGCCGGAGACCGTGGGGAGGTTGACGAGCTTCTCGATGTCCCCGGGGGTGACCGCGGAGGCCGAGTGGTAGTCGCCCTTGATCTCCAGGTCGACCGCCTGCTGCGGGGAGGCCGCGGTGACCCCGGACGCCTTCTCCAGCGCGGCCGGCACACTCGGGTCGAGCGGACCGCCGTTGGCCATCGAGACCATGTAGTCGGCCTTGATGTTGTCCGTGGTCATCTTGTCGGTGGCCTGGCCGAGCGTGACACCGAGCACGGTGAGGCCGGTGACCAGGGTGAGCCCGATGGCCAGCGCGGAGGCGGTGGCTCCGGTACGCCGCGGGTTACGGACGGCGTTCTGGCTCGCCAGTTTGCCCGACACCCCGAAGGCCCCCACGAGCAGCGGCCGTACGAGTGCGATGACCGGCCGGGACAGCAGCGGGATCAGCACGATGACGCCGGTCATCGCGATGAACGCGCCCCCGCCGAGGAGGAACCGGCCGTCGGAGCCCTGCGAGGCGCCCGCCAGGATCCCGGCGGCGCCGATCAGGGCGATCACGCCGCCGATGGAGTTGCGGATGACGAGGGACTTGGTGGTGGCCACGGCGTGCACGCTGCTCATCGCCGCCACCGGCGGGATCTTCGCGGCCCGGCGGGCGGGCAGCCAGGCGGCGATCACGGTGATCAGCACACCGACGGCGAGCGCGGCCCCGATGGCGGTCGGGGAGACGACGAGCGGTCCACCCGGCATCTTCGCGCCGAACGCGCCCATCAGACCGCGCAGTCCGACGGCCAGACCGACGCCGAGGGCGAAGCCGACCACCGAGGCGATGATCCCGACGATCGTCGCCTCGACCAGCACGGAGCGCTTGACCTGACGGCGGGAGGCGCCGACGGCGCGCAGCAGCGCCAGCTCCTTGGTCCGCTGGGCGACCAGCATGGTGAAGGTGTTGGAGATCAGGAAGATACCGACGAACAGGGCGATGGCCGCGAAGGCCAGCAGCATCTCGTTGAGGCTGGAGAGGCTCTTCTCGATGTCCTTGGCCTGCTGCTCCGCCAGCGCGCGGCCGGTCTGCGCCTCGGCGTTCTCCGGGAGGAGCTTCTTGATCCCGGAGAGGAGCGTGGCGTCGGAGGCGCCGGACGCGGCGGTGACGGTGGCGTCCCGGTAGTAGCCGGGCTCCAGGTAGAGCTTCTGGGCGGCCTTCGTGCTGAAGAGGACCAGGCTGCCGCCCGCGTTGACCGCGCCGTCCTCGGTGGTGAAGACACCGGAGAGGGTGTACTCCTTCACCGGCGCGTTGGTGGCGACCCGTACGGTGTCGCCGACCTTGTACTCACCCTTGGTCGCGGTCTCCCGGTCGAGCGCGATCTGGTTGTCCTCGCGAGGGCCCGAGCCCTCGGTGAAGGTGTACGCGGGGTCCTGGCCGTTCTTGCCGGGCGCGAAGTTGGAGCCGGTGTTGGTCCAGCCGTTGCCGATCAGGTTGCCGTCGGGGTCGGCGACCCCGGCGAAGCCGTCGACGCGCCCGGTGACGGTGGCGACCCCGTCGAGGGCCCCGATCCGGTCCATGGCGGCCTGGCTGAGGCCCGGGCCGTCCTTGCGGGACTCCGGGTCGCCGCTCTCGCGGAGGTCGTAGGCGTGGACGGAGACGGCTACGTCCTTGTAGCTCTTCGCCGACTGGTTGCGGAAGGCGTTGCCGAGGGTGTCGGTGAAGACCAGGGTGCCGGAGACGAAGGCGACGCCGAGCATGACGGCGAGCACGGTCATCAGCAGCCTGGCCTTGTGCGCGAGCACAGTGCGCAGGGCGGTACGGAACATGGTGGAAGTCCTGGTGAAGGTGGGCCGGACGGACGGGACGGGGAGGCGACGTACGGACGTACGGTCAGGAAGGCGGGCGCCAGGTCAGCTGGTGCGGCCCTTCGCGTCGAACGCCTTCATCCGGTCCAGCACGCCGTCCGCGGTGGGCGCGAACATCTCGTCGACGATGCGCCCGTCGGCGAGGAAGATCACCCGGTCCGCGTAGGAGGCGGCCACCGGGTCGTGCGTCACCATCACCACGGTCTGGCCCAGCTCCCGCACCGAGTTGCGCAGGAAGCCCAGCACCTCGGCGCCGGAGCGCGAGTCCAGGTTCCCGGTCGGCTCGTCACCGAAGATGATCTCGGGCTGCGAGGCGAGGGCGCGGGCGACCGCCACGCGCTGCTGCTGGCCGCCGGAGAGCTGCGTGGGCCGGTGGCCCAGCCGGTCGGCGAGGCCGATCATCGTGATGACCTGGTCCAGCCACTGCTTGTCGGGCTTGCGGCCCGCGATGTCCATGGGGAGCGTGATGTTCTCCAGGGCCGTCAGGGTCGGCAGCAGGTTGAACGCCTGGAAGATGAAGCCGATCTTGTCCCGGCGCAACTGCGTGAGCTGCTTGTCCTTCAGGGTGGACAGCTCGGTCTCGCCTATGCGGACGGTGCCGCTGCTGAAGCTGTCGAGGCCGGCCACACAGTGCATCAGGGTCGACTTGCCGGAGCCGGAGGGCCCCATGATCGCGGTGAACTCCCCCTGACGGAAGTCGACGGAGACATGGTCGAGCGCGACCACTTGGGTCTCGCCCACTCCGTAGACCTTCGAGAGATCGGAGGCGCGGGCGGCCACGGCGGTGGCACGGTCGGCGAGCGGGGTGGTGGTCACGGAAGAGCACTCCTGTCGGGACGGAGAACGGAACGGAGCCGGACGACGGATCCGGCACGGGCGCCGGAACGGATCCGGCGCGGCACCGGAACTGATCCGGAGGCGCGGACGTTACGAGTGGAGGAATCCCTCCACCGGCGAACCCCTCCATCGTCATCCCCGCCCGGCCGCCGGGGCGTCCGTCCCGATGCCCGTTCCCGTGGCCCCCTTGGGTCTGACCGCCGGTGCGCGCTCTCCTCCTCGGGTATGACACCGCCCCTGAGAAGGTGCGCGTACGGTCCCGATGTGACGCCCCGTCGTCTCCCCGTGCACCGCGCGCCCCCACCCGCGCCGGAGGCGCGCCGGAGCACGTCCGGAGCTGCGCGTGTGCCGGATCCGTGACCGGGCGGCGACTTTTCGTCATTCTCGTGTGCCTCGGCACCAGATGACCACCCGCGCCCGGCATGTGCCTATGGCTCGTTACGTGTGCTGACGCACCCTCAGACCTCAATAAAATAAGACAACATCGGGTAGGCGCTCGGCTGTTCGAGTGGTGTGTCCCGATAGGCTCCTGTGCCAACGCGGCGTCGCGCGCCTTGCCCGGATGGTGGAATGCAGACACGGCGAGCTTAAACCTCGCTGCCCCTCGGGGGCGTGCCGGTTCAAGTCCGGCTCCGGGCACATCACCGTCCCGTGCCGACGGACGCCGCGGTCCCTTTTGGTGGGATTGTGACGAGCGGCACGTCATAGACGTACCGATTTAACGAAAGATCCTCCCCGAGCACTAGGGCGTACGCTTTGCTCTCCCATTACTCTTGACGCAAGGCCGCGCTGGGTGGCCATGGAGGAGTGAGATGAGGAGCAGCAACCCGGTCTTCTCGCGACGGGGCTTCAGCCGCGACAACGGCCACGCGGGCTTCAACGCGGCGCCGCAGGCCGGGGGCCCCGCCGTAGGAACCAACCCGTACGCGACGAACCCGTACGCGACCAACCCCTACGCGCAGCAGCAGGGCGCCCCGGTCGGCACGCCGCAGGCACCGCCGAACACCGGCGTCATGACGATCGACGACGTCGTCACCCGTACGGGTATGACGCTGGGCACGGTCGTGCTCACGGCAGTGCTCTCCTGGGTCCTGCTGCCGGTCGACCAGGCGAACATCGGCACGTCGTACGGCATCGCCATCGGCGCCGTGCTCGTCGCCTTCGTCCTGTCGATGATCCAGTCCTTCAAGCGCAAGCCGTCGCCGGCGCTGATCCTGTCGTACGCGGCGTTCGAGGGTGTCTTCCTCGGCGTGATCAGCAGCGTCGTCAGCACCTACATCGCGCCCGGTGTGGTGATCCAGGCCGTGATGGGCACGATGGCGGTCTTCGCCGGTGTGCTGTTCGCGTACAAGATGCGCTGGATCCGCGTCACGCGCCGCTTCTACGGCTTCGTGATGGCCGCGGCGATGGGCTTCGTGCTCCTCATGGTCGCCAACATGCTGTTCAGCGTCTTCGGTGGCGGTGACGGCCTCGGCTTCCGCAGCGGTGGCCTCGGCATCCTCTTCGGCGTCATCGGCATCATCCTCGGCGCGTGCTTCCTGGCGCTCGACTTCAAGCAGGTCGAGGACGGCGTCGCGTACGGCGCGCCGCGCGAGGAGTCGTGGCTGGCGGCGTTCGGTCTGACGCTGACCCTGGTGTGGATCTACATGGAGATGCTGCGGCTCTTCTCGATCCTCAGCGGCAACGACTAACACGAACGACCCGTCGGCCGTACCGGCCGGCGGAGTGACCGGAGGGGTCCGCGGGCTTGTCGCCCGCGGACCCCTCCGTCGTGTTGTCGGTCGGATGGTGTCGGCTGCCGGAACGGGCCGGCCTAGGAGAAGCGGCGCGCCGCGCGCCTCAGGTCGTACTCGTGGACGATCGCTTTCGCGTGTCCGTACGCGAGGTTGTGCTCACTCCGCAGCCAGCTCACCTTCTCCTCGAAACGGAAAAGGGATGGGCCGTCCTCGACGGTGCGGAGCCAGTCGGAGATCTCACGACCGGTGCAATGGGGGATACGTGCGAGCAGATTGCGATGGGTCTCTTCGGAGAAGACAAGGGACATCGGCGCCTCCGGACGCTCTGCGCTTACGGGGCCTTCTGGACGGATCCTTTCGGTCCTTCTGGTCCTTTACGCCCACCGTGCCTGAGCCGGGACGTGTTGGCAAGGGCTGTTGGCAAGCCGGTGGCCGTGCGCCCCGGGGGCCGCGTAGGGTCGGGCGGGTGCTCGATACAACGCCGCTGACAACTGCCGTGGACCGCTTCGCCGACCGGCTGAGGGCCGCCCCGCAGAGCCGGCTCCAGCGCGGCGCCGCGGCCCGCGCGCTCGGACTGGCCAGGGAGTTGTCCGTACGGGCGCAGCGTCTGGAGAGCCCGGGGACGGAGCCGCGGATCATGCCGGACGCCGGTGTCTTCGTCGTCGCCGACCAGCTCACGGTCGCGGCCGGCGACCTGGCCGAGGCACTGCGAACGGCCCCGTCCGAGGCGGAACTGGACGAGGCCGTGCGGTTGGTGGAGAAGGCGGTCTCCGAGGCGGCGCTCTGAGGCGGCGCTCTGAGACGTTGCGCTGGAGCGTTGCTCCGAAGCGTCGCTCCGGACGGGGCGGCGGGGTCAGAGCGAGGCTATGACGCGGTCCGCGAGGATGTAGATGTGCTCGGCGCCGGTGTCGCCGTGCGGGTAGTCGTCGCCGCCGCAGGAGAACGTCAGGGTGTACGCGCCCGAGACACCGGACCCGCCCAGCAGGAACGGGGCCTCGCCCTCGCGCAGCGCGTCGGAGAGCCGCTCGGCGGTCTCACGGTGGCCGGGGGTCATGCACAGCGTCGTACCGTCCGCGAAGACGTACACGTCGAGCGTGCCCAGCGGGCCAGGGCGGACGTCGGCCAGCGCCGTACGCGTCCTGGCCAGCTCCTCCAGCCGGGCGACGGTGCGCTCGTGGTCGGTGACGACCGGGGTCTGCACGGGGACGAAGTCCGGATGGGAGGGGTGGCGGCGGCGCGCGGCGGCCAGTTCGGGAGAGTCCTCCGCGAACTCGACGGCCTCGCTCATGCCGCCGTCGAACGCCTCCGTGGCGTCCAGGTCCAGCGCCTCCAGGGCCTCCAGCGACTCCAGGCCGACGAAGTCCATCTGGCGCGGCACGTAGAACGGCGTCTCCTCCGTGCCGAGTCCGGAGAGTCCGCCCAGCATCGACGGGGCGTCGGTGGCGTCGCGCGCCTCCTGCGCGGCCCAGAAGGCCCGCGCCTCGGCGAGCTCGCGCTCCCGCTCCTCGGCGAGGGCCTCGGCGACGGCGCTGCGGATGGCGTCGGCCTGGGCGGGGTCGGTGGCGCTTCTGGCCTGCGGGACGGTGGCGGCGAACTCGCCGGGGTGCACCGCGGCCAGCTCGCCACGGAGGGCGCTGACCTGCCGACGCAGCGAGTGAGCGGCGTGCAGTGCAGCGACACCCACGGCCGTGGCGGTGGCCGTGGTCAGCAGCAGGGCAAGAGACATGGTGCTCACTGACTACTCCCGTTCCGATCGATACCCCCGACTTCCTACCTCAGCTTGTCGCGGGCGAGTACCGCCCGGCAGTGCATTACGTCATGAAATGGACAGGTCTTTCGGCCTTACGTATCGGCGCTTCAAGGTCCTGACCAGGGCAAACGAATCTCCCCCGGGCATAGGTCACATCCTGGGGGAGATTCAGTCACGACTGGGGATCGGGGGGCGTGATCGTCGCTTTCCCGAACCGGATGATCACATTGGGTGAGTGTGGGGCCCTCCGCTGCGCCTCAGCTCAGCCGCTCGTGTTTTCGGTCGCGCTGAGCTTCGCCTCCGCTGCGGGCAGGTGCCGCCCTCGTGCCTCGGGCGACCCCTACCCTCCGCTGCGCCTCAGCTCAGCCGCTCGATCACCATCGCCATGCCCTGCCCGCCCCCGACACACATCGTCTCCAGGCCGAACTGCTTGTCGTGGAACTGGAGGCTGTTGATCAGCGTGCCGGTGATGCGTGCGCCGGTCATGCCGAAGGGGTGGCCCACGGCGATCGCGCCGCCGTTGACGTTCAGCTTCTCCAGGGGGATGCCCAGGTCCCGGTAGGACGGGATGACCTGCGCGGCGAACGCCTCGTTGATCTCCACCAGGTCGATGTCGCCGATGGTCAGGCCGGCGCGGGAGAGCGCCTGCCGGGACGCCTCGACCGGGCCGTATCCCATGATCTCCGGCGACAGGCCGGTGACGCCCGTGGAGACGATGCGGGCCAGCGGGGTCAGGCCCAGCTCGCGCGCCTTCGTGTCCGACATGATCACGAGCGCGGCGGCGCCGTCGTTGAGGGGGCAGCAGTTGCCCGCAGTGATCCGTCCGTCGGGGCGGAAGACGGGCTTGAGGCCCTGTACGCCCTCCAGGGTGACGCCCGCGCGCGGCCCGTCGTCCGCCGTGACGACCGTGCCGTCCGGCGTGGTCACCGGGGTGATCTCGCGCTCCCAGAAGCCGTTCTTGAGGGCCTCCTCTGCGAGGTTCTGGGACCGTACGCCGAACTCGTCCATGTCCGCGCGCGTGACGCCCTTCAGGCGGGCCAGGTTCTCGGCGGTCTGCCCCATCGCGATGTACGCGTCGGGGAGCAGTCCGTCGGCGCGCGGGTCGTGCCAGTCCGCGCCCTCGCTCTGCGCCACCGCGGCGGTCCTGGCCTCGGCGTCCGCGAAGAGCGGGTTGTGGGTGCCCGGCATGCCGTCCGAGGAGCCGTTGACGGAGCGGGAGACCATCTCGACGCCCGCCGAGATGAAGACGTCGCCCTCGCCCGCCTTGATGGCGTGCAGGGCCATCCGGGAGGTCTGGAGCGAGGAGGAGCAGTAGCGGGTGATCGTGCAGCCCGGAAGGTGGTCCATGCCGAGCTGTACGGCGACGATCCGGCCGAGGTTGTGGCCCTGTTCGCCGCCCGGCAGGCCGCAGCCGAGCATCAGGTCGTCGATGTCGCGGGGGTCGAGCTCGGGGATCCTGTCGAGCGCGGCGCGGACGATCGTGGCGGTCAGGTCGTCGGGGCGCAGCTCCTTGAGCGAGCCCTTGAAGGCCCGGCCGATCGGGGACCGGGCGGCAGAGACGATCACGGCTTCGGGCATCACGGCTCCAAGGGGGCGGGGGCAGAACTCACTGGGAAGTTACCCGTACGTAGTGCACGGGTCACCCGGTGCGGCATGTGATGAGGGCCTCTTTTCTAAGCGCTTGCTCACCTGTTCCTGCTGTCCGGCTTCCGGCTTCCGGCTTCCGGCTTCCTGCTTCCTGTTTCTGTTTCTGGGCCTCACGACTTCCGGACCCCGTGCGCCTCCGCCGTGCTCGGGTCCTCCGGGGTCGCCTCCGCGGGCGTGGGCAGCGGGTGGCGCCGGCGGCGGTGCTTGAGCAGGGCCCACGGTGCCCGGACCCCCGTGACCTCCGTGCCGGCCCGGGACGCCGCCGCCGAGGCCGCCTTTGCGACCGGCAGCAGGTCCTCGTCGCGCGCGGCGTCGAGGCGGTCCGTCTCCGGCCACAGGCCGAGCACCGCGCAGAGCGTGGGCAGGACCGCCATGGCGGCGGTCGCGTACCCCTCCGCCGAGGGGTGGTAGTTGTCGGGGCCGAACAGCTCACGCGGGTTCGCCGCGAACTCGGGGCCCAGCAGGTCGCCCAGCGAGACCGTACGGCCGCCCTGCTCCACCGCCACGATCGTCTGCGCCGCGGCGAGCTGCCGGCTCGCGCGCCGGGCGAGCCAGCGCAGCGGCTGGTACACCGGCTCGATGGTGCCGAGATCCGGGCAGGTTCCGACGACCACCTCCGCGCCGGCCGTGCGCAGCCGCCGTACCGCCGCGGCCAGGCACCGTACGGACTCGGTGGCCGGCATCCGGTGCGTGACGTCGTTCGCGCCGATCATGATCACGCAGACGTCCGGGACGCGGACCGCGGCGGAACCGGATCCGGAGCCGGGGCCGCCCCCGGGGCCGGAACCGCGGCCGGGGTTCGCCCACGGGCCCGGCGCCGTCAGGAGCTGGCTCACCTGCCGCTCCAGATCGTCCGACCTGGCCCCGGGCAGCGCCACGTTCCGCAGGTCGACCGGGCGCTCCGCGACCGCCGCGAGCCCCGAGGCCAGCAGCGCCCCCGGGGTCTGTCCGGCCCGCCGTACGCCCTGTCCCGCCGCCGTGGAGTCACCCAGAATGCCCATCCGCAGCGGCTCCGTGTGGCCGAAGGCCAGTCCGTACCATCCGTCGCCGCTGGGCGGTACGGGGGCGGTCCCCCCGCCCACCGACCGCTTCGCGAGCTGGACCTCCGCCAGTACCACCCCGATGCCCGCCGCTCCCAGCAGGCCGATGGATCCGCCGCCGTAGGCCGCGCCCGCCGCGATCCGTCGTGCCACCCTCGCCCTTGACACAGCGCGAGCCACCTCCTCGTCGTCCCGCTCGTCGTGCTACGCACGAGTACGTACACCAGCTCATTGCCCCGTGAGGACAGTCGCCCAATCCCGCCCGCGGGCGCATACGCTGGCCGGACCATCACGGAGACCCCGGAGACAACGGTGCAATTCCACGACTCGATGATCAGCCTGGTCGGCAATACCCCGCTGCTGAAGCTGACCAGCGTGACCGAAGGCATTCAGGCGACAGTCCTGGCCAAGGTCGAGTACTTCAACCCCGGCGGCTCGGTCAAGGACCGGATCGCCCTGCGCATGATCGAAGCGGCCGAGGAGAGCGGCGAACTGCTGCCCGGCGGCACGATCGTCGAACCGACGAGTGGCAACACGGGCGTCGGCCTCGCCATCGTGGCCCAGCAGAAGGGCTACAAGTGCATCTTCGTCTGCCCGGACAAGGTCTCCACGGACAAGATCAACGTACTGCGCGCGTACGGGGCCGAGGTCGTCGTCTGCCCGACGGCGGTCGACCCCGAGCACCCCGACTCGTACTACAACGTCTCCGACCGGCTGGTGCGTGAGACGCCGGGCGCCTGGAAGCCGGACCAGTACAGCAACCCGAACAACCCGCGCTCGCACTACGAGACCACCGGTCCCGAGCTGTGGGACCAGACCGACGGGAAGATCACCCATTTCGTCGCGGGTGTGGGCACCGGCGGCACGATCTCCGGCACCGGCCGCTATCTGAAGGAGAAGAGCGGCGGCCACGTACGGATCGTCGGCGCCGACCCCGAGGGGTCCGTCTACTCCGGCGGTTCCGGGCGGCCGTACCTGGTCGAGGGCGTCGGCGAGGACTTCTGGCCGACGGCGTACGACCGTACGGTCACGGACGAGATCGTCGCCGTGTCCGACAAGGACTCCTTCCAGATGACGCGCCGCCTCGCCAAGGAGGAGGGCCTGCTCGTCGGCGGTTCCTGCGGGATGGCCGTCGTCGCGGCGCTGAAGGTCGCGGAGGGACTCGGCCCCGACGACGTCGTGGTCGTGCTGCTGCCGGACAGCGGCCGCGGCTACCTCAGCAAGATCTTCAACGACGAGTGGATGAACGACTACGGCTTCCTGGACCACGAGGGCGACACCGCGAGCGTCGGGGACGTCCTGCGCCACAAGGCGGGCCCGGTCCCGGCGCTCGTCCACATGCACCCCGAGGAGACCGTGGGCGAGGCGATCGACGTGCTGCGAGAGTACGGCGTCTCCCAGATGCCGATCGTGAAGCCGGGCGCCGGCCACCCCGACGTGATGGCCGCGGAGGTCATCGGCTCGGTGGTGGAGCGGGAGCTGCTGGACGCGCTGTTCACGCAGCGCGCCTCGCTCGGTGACCCGCTGGAGAAGCACATGTCCTCCCCGCTGCCGCAGGTCGGCTCGGGCGAGCCGGTGGCCGACCTGATGGCCGCGCTCAGCGGCACGGACGGCGCGGACGCGGCGATCGTCCTGGTCGAGGGGAAGCCGACAGGGGTGGTGAGCAGGCAGGACCTGCTGGCGTACCTCGCCGGCGGCATGGCCGGCGGCGCGAAGTAGCCATATGCGGGTGGCCGGATCTAGTGGCGGAGATCCGGCCACCCGCACACCGGTCGACGGGCTGTCAAGGGTCACGCGGAATCTCGGGTTCGCGAAAGTGGTACGAGCGCGACACGTCCACGCAGCACCCGCTTAACACGCGCCCTGCATAGTCGTTGGTGTCGGCGTCAAGGACCTCCGGAGCGGCTCCCGGACCTCCATGGACGCCAGGACACGGCAACCGGCCCTGACCCGGACCGTGTCCCTCGCGGGGACCGCCGTCGTCCCGCCCCCCGGTATCGGGGGTGCGGCGGTCCCCGCGACTATCCCCGTGACCGTCTCCTCGGCGGGGCCCTCGTCCCCCCCGTCCGCTCCGGTTCGCCTCAGTCCTCCCAGTCGGACTCGGTACGCCGCCGCGACGGCCACGGCAGGCCGCGCGAGGCGTGCACCGCGTTGACCGCGACGATGCCGATCCAGCAGACGACCAGGCCCCCGAAACCCGCGTTCACCACGGCGATCGCGGTGAGCGGGATGGCGAGGGCGAGGGAGACGATGCCGAACCCGAAGCGCTCCCCGAACCCCTCCACGGGGCCGGCCGACGGCGTACTGCCACGGGCTGCGACCATCTGCTTCTCCGCGAGTTGGCGCCGGACGCGGCGGTCCACCGTGCTGTCCAGACGCTGTTCCACTTTCTCCAGGAACGACTCGATGAGCGCGGAGTCGTAGTCGGCTCCCAGCTCGTTGCGGGCCTGGAGCGTGGCGTCGAGTTCCTTCTTGAGCTCAGGATCGCGGGCTTCCATACCGGTACGGTACGGAGCGGGCGGGCCCCGGTCATTGGGGCTAACCCCCGTCTTCGCCTGCGGCACACCCGAGGAGATGGTGCGGTGATCGAGGTGCGTCACTACGGCCGGGGCGACCTGCCGGACATCCGCCGGGTGCTCCTCGGCATCCACGCGGACGTCCCCGAGTACCCGCCCGACGACCCCTTCGTACGCCGCTTCCCGTGGTTCGTCGACCATTGGGGCGCCCGCCCGGGGTTCACGTGCGTGATCGGGTACGACGGGGACGAGCCCGCCGGATTCGCCTACGGCGCGCCGCTGGCCGAGGGCCGGGAGTGGTGGCGGGGCCACCACACGCCGGACGCCGGGGCGTCGCGTACGTACGCCGTGTCGGAGCTGATGGTGCGTCCGCCGTGGCGGGGGACCGGGGCCGCGGGCCGGCTCCACGGAGCCCTGCTGGCGGAGCGCGACGAGGACCTGGCGGTGCTGCTGGTCGACGCGGCGCACGCCAAGGTGCGGGCACGCTACGAGAGCTGGGGGTACGAACGGGTCGGTGAGGACCGGCCGTTCGCCGACTCGCCGGTCTTCGCCGTGATGGTGAAGCCCCTGAGTCCCTGAGTCCCTGAGCCTCTGAGTCCCTGAGCCTCTGAGTCCCTGAGCCTCTGAGTCCCTGAGCCTCTGAGTCCCTGAGCCTCTGAGTCCCCGAGCCTCTGAGTCCCCGAGCCTCTGAGTCCCTGAGCCTCTGAGTCCCTGAGCCTCTGAGTCCCCGAGCCCCTGAGTCCCCGAGCCCCTGGGGTCCTCAGCCCTTGGGGTCCTGAGCGCCGGTTCTCGTTCTCAGGCCTTCTTCGTCAGGCCCCGCTCGGCCGTCCACGCCCGCGCCACGTCCTCCGGGTCCTTCTTGTCCTTGTCGACCTTGCGGTTCAGCTCCGTCAGGTCCTCCGTCGACAGCGCGTTGCCCAGCTCCGCCAGCGCCTTGCGCACGGTGGAGTCGGCCTTGCGGTCGGCGATCAGGGGGACGATGTGCTGGCCGGGGATGAGGTTCTTCGGGTCGGTGAGCACCACCCAGCCCTCGGCGGCGATGTCGGTGTCCGTGGTGAACAGGTTCGCGACGTCCACGTCCCCCTTCTTCAGCGCCCCCTTGACCAGCGGTCCCGAGGAGTCCAGCGACTTGAACTCCTTGAACTCCACCCCGTAGACCTCCTTGAGCCCCACGACCCCCACCACCCGCTTCTTCACCTCGGGCGCGGCGCCGATGACCAGCTTCCCGTTCTGCTTCTTCAGGTCCGCCAGCGTCGTGAGGCCGTACTTCTCGGCGGTCGCGCGGGTGACGGCGAAGGCGTCGGAGTCCTCGGCCTTCCCGTACGGGAGGACCTGGAGCCCCGCCGGGAGGGCGACGGCCAGGGCGTTCTGCATCTCGCCCTCCTCCGTGGCGGTGGCCTTGGGGGAGAGGTAGTGCAGCAGGGCGCCCTGGTACTCGGGGAGCAGATCGATGTCCCCGCCCTTGAGCGCGGGGATGAGGATCTCGCGGGTGCCGAGGTTGGGGCGGACCTTCGTCTTCACCCCGGCGGCGCCGAGGACGGAGGCGTAGAGGTAGCCGAGGATCTGGTTCTCGGTGAAGTTGGCGGTGCCGATGGTGAGGCCGTCCGCGCTGGAACCGCCGCCACCGCCGGCGCCGCCGGAGCTCTGGCCGTCGAGGGAGGTGATGCCGCCGCTGCACGCGGCGAGCACGGGGACGGAGGCCGCGGCGAACAGGCCGCCGAGGAGGGTTCGCCGGTTCATCGGTGCGTTCATTGGAAGCTCTCCCGGAAGGGGGTGTGCGGAAGGGGTACGGAGGGGGGCGGATGTGCCGGGGTGGGGGTGGCGGGGACGGTAGGGGCGGTGGGAACCGGTCGCCGTGTCAGGCGGGTGTGCGGTGGCGGAACAGGAGGCGCTGGAGCCCGGAGAGCCCCAGGTCCAGCACGACGGCGACCACCGCGACCAGCACCGCCCCGCCCAGCACCTGGACGAGGTCGCGCTGCGCCAGGCCGTCGAAGACGTACCGGCCCAGGCCGCCGAAGCTGACGTACGCGGCGATCGTCGCCGTCGCCACCACCTGGATCAGCGCGAGCCGCAGCCCGGTCATGATCAGCGGCAGCGCGAGCGGGATCTCCACCTGGAGGAGGACCTGGCGGCCGCGCATGCCCTGCCCCCGTGCCGCGTCCTTCACCTCCGGGTCGATCGCGCTCATCCCCGCGTACGTGTTCGTCACGATCGACGGGACGGCGAGGGCCACCAGCGCCACGTACACCGGGGTCATGGAGAGCCCGCTGGCCAGGAAGACCAGCACGACCAGACCGACCGTCGGCAGCGCGCGGCCGAAGGAGGACAGGTTGATGGCGAGGAACGCGCCGCGCCCCGTGTGCCCGATCAGCAGCCCGACGGGGAGCGCGATCACGGCGGCGATCAGGGTCGCGAGCAGCGAGTACTCAAGGTGCTCGGCGAGCCGGTGGCCGATGCCGTCGGCTCCCGCCCACTGCTCGCTCGCGGTCAGCCAGGTGCCGAGGTTCTTGAAGAGTTCGTACATGCCGGGTCAGACCTTTCCGCTCGCCTTGGGACGGCCGGGACGCCTCGTCCAGGGCGTGAGTACGTACTGCACGCCGACCAGAGCTGCGTCGGCGACCAGCGCGAGCAGCAGCGTCAGGACGACGCCGGCCACCACGGGGGTGGGGAAGTTGCGCTGGAACCCGTCGGTGAAGAGCTGTCCGAGTCCGCCGTCACCGATGTACGTGGCGACGCTGACGAGCGAGATCGACATGACCGTGGCGATCCGCACCCCCGCCATGATCACGGGGAGCGCGAGCGGCAGCTCGACGGTGAGGAGCGTACGGAGCGGGCGGGTGCCCATCGCGGTGGCGGCCTCGCGGGCCTTGGCCGGTACGGAGTCGAGCCCCTCGACCGTGTTCCGCAGGAGGACGACCAGGGTGTAGATCGTCAGGCCGATCACGGTGGTGGTCCTGGTCAGCCCGGAGACGGGCAGCAGCAGCACGAAGACCGCGATGGACGGGATCGTGAAGAGGACGTTGGAGAGCCCCAGCAGGAACCCGCGCAGCGGGCGCACCCGGTGCGCCAGGACGGCGAGGGGGAGGGAGATCAGCAGCCCGAGCAGGACGGCGGTGAGGGCGGCCTGGAGGTGCGAGAGGGTGAGGGTGGCGAGGTCGCCCGCGTGGTCGGAGATCCACGACCATTGGATGGTCATGCGGCTCCGTCCTTGGCCACCGCGTCCTTGGCCACCGCGTCCTCGGCCGTCGCGTCCGTGGCCGCCGCGCCCGTGGTGTCTGTGGTGTCCGGGGCGTCCGCGGAGTTCGTCGAGTCCTTGGTGTCCGCCGTCGGCCCCGCCACGGTGGCCCTCGACGCCGCGCGGTGGCTGTGCCCGGCGTGGTCGTGGATCGCCTCGCGCGAGGTGACGCCTGTCAGCACGCCCTCCGCGTCGACCCTGGCTATGAGCCCCGTGGGCGAGGCGATCGACGCGTTCAGCGCCGCGAGCAGCGAGTCCGTGTCGCGCAGCGGCCGTACGGGGGCGAGGACCGCCTCGCGCGCCGTGCCGGAGCCCGTGCCGGTGCCCGCGTCGGGGTCCAGCCAGCCCAGCGGCTCGCCCTTCGCGGTGACGACCAGACGGGGCCCGCTGCCGCGCGCCGGGGCCGGCTCGTCCTCCCGTACCGTCGTCGCCCGCTCCACGGGCACCTGGGCGAGTGTCGTCAGCGAGAGCAGCTTCAGCTCGCGCTCCGCGCCGAGGAAGTCCGCGACGAACGCGTCCGCCGGGCGGGCCAGCAGTTCGGCGGGGGCGGCGCACTGGACGAGATGGCCGCCCGTACGGAAGACCGCGATGCGGTCACCGAGCCGTACCGCCTCGTCGATGTCGTGCGTGACGAACGCGATGGTCTTGTTCAGCTCCTGCTGGAGGCGGAGCAGCTCGTCCTGGAGCTGCGTCCGTACGACCGGGTCCACCGCGCCGAAGGGCTCGTCCATCAGCAGCACCGGCGGGTCGGCGGCGAGCGCCCTGGCCACGCCGACGCGCTGCTGCTGGCCGCCGGAGAGCTGGTGCGGGTAGCGCTTGCCGGCGTCGGCCGCCAGACCCACCGTCTCCAGCAGCTCCGCCGCCCGGCTCCGGGCCTTCTTGCGGCCCCAGCCGAGCAGCAGGGGCACGGTCGCGATGTTGTCCAGGACCGTGCGGTGCGGGAAGAGCCCGGACTGCTGGATGACGTAGCCGATGCCGCGCCGCAGCTCGGCGGCGTCCTGGTCGAGGATGTCCTTGCCGCCCAGCCTGATCGTGCCGGAGGTCGGGTCGACCATGCGGTTGATCATGCGGAGCGTGGTGGTCTTGCCGCACCCGGAGGAGCCGACCAGGACGGTGATGCCGCCCTCGGGCATCTCCAGCGTCAGGTCGTGGACCGCCGTGGTGCCGTTGGGGAAGCGTTTGTTCACCGCGTCGAATGTGATCATCAGTAGTCCCTTGAGTCGCCCCGCGTCTCATGCCCGCGTCTCTTGCCTCGCTGCATATAGTCATGCAGAGTTCTTGTTCCTTGAATAGATTGTCAATGCCTGCGGGTAAATCACAGGTTACGGAAGACCGCAGGGCGAGACGCGAGGTCCGAAAAGAGGGATTCTGAGCATGATGTCGTCCCGCATGATGGATCCACGGGATGGGGACGGGGGTACCGGTCCGGCCGCTTCGGCCACTCCGTCGAATCCGTCGAACCCCGCGAATCCGTCCAATCCTATGATTCCGTCGATTCCGTTCACTCCGGCTGTTCCGCCTGTCCCGTACGTCCCGTCCATCGTCGTGCTCGACGGACAGAGCCTCCCGGTCTCCGACATCGTCCGGCTGGCCGACGGCGCCGCCCGTCCCGTACCCGGGACCGAGGCGATCAAGCGGGTCGAGCAGAGCTGGCACACCGCCCGCGAGCTGGCCGCTTCGGGGCGGGTGTACGGACGCTCCACCGGCGTCGGCGCCAACCGGACCGAGGCCGTGCCCACCGAGGCGGCCGCCGACCACGGGCTGCGCCTGCTGCGCAGTCACGCCGGCGCCATAGGGGAACCGCTGCCCGCCCGCGAGGTCCGCGCCATGCTCGCCGTCCGCGCCAACCAGCTCCTGGCCGGCGGCGCCGGGCTGCGGCCCACCGTCGTCACCGCGCTCTGCGACGCCCTGGAGACCGGCGCGTACCCGCTGGTGCACGAATTCGGCTCGGTCGGCACGGGGGACATCGCCGCCCTCGCGCAGATGGGCCTCGCCCTCGCGGGGGAGCACCCCTGGCAGCTCACCGACGAGCACCCCGGGCGGGGCGGACCGCCGCCCGCCGCCCAGCCGCTCGACAACAACGACGCCCTCGCCCTGATCAGCAGCAACGCACTCACCCTCGGCCAGGCCGCGCTCGCCCTGCACGAACTGCGCCGCCTCGTCGCCGCCACCGAACTCGTCGCCGCGCTCTCCCTGCTGGCCGTCGACGGCTCGTACGAGGCGTACGCGGAGCCCGTGCACGCCGCGCGCCACCACCCCGGCTCGTACGCCGTCGCCGCCGACCTGCGCGCGATCCTCGGCGCCCCCGAACGGCCGGGGCCGCCGCTCGGCCGCATCCAGGACCCGTACGGCTTCCGCTGCGTCCCGCAGATCCACGGCCCGGCGCGGGACGCCGCCGACGCGCTGGAGCGGGCGCTCGCCGTCGAGATCAACGCCGCCGCCGAGAACCCGCTGATCCGGCCCGGCACGGAAACGGACCCGCTGCCCGCCGCCTACCACCACGGCGGCTTCTACCTGGCGCAGATCGCCCTGGCGCTGGACCACTTCAGGCTCTCGCTCGTCCAGACCGCGCGGCTCTCCACCTCCCGGCTCTCCGCGCTCAACGAGCCGGGCTTCACCCGGCTGCGGCCCTTCCTCGCCGACGCGGAGCCCGCCAGCTCCGGCGTGATGATCCTGGAGTACGCGGCCGGCGCGGCCCTCGGCGACCTGCGGGCGTTCTCCGCGCCCGCCTCGCTCGGCCACGCGGTGCTCTCGCGGGGCGTGGAGGAACAGGCCAGTTTCGCCTCCCTGGCCGCCCGGCAGACCCTCCGTCTCGCCGCCCCGTACCGGCTGGTCGTCGGCTGCGAACTCGTCGCAGCCGTAAGGACGTTGCGCCAGCGCGGGCTGCGGCCCGAGCCGGATCTGCCGGTGGGCAGGGCGTTCGCGCTGGCCGAGTCCGTGCTCGACGAGGCCGTGGAGGACCGGCCGTTGACCGATGATGTGACGGCGGCGGCCGCACTGCTCGACCGGTTCACGGAGCTGGCGAACGACCTGACCACCCACCCGCCGGCCACCACGACGGACCCCGACCCGTACCTGGACCGGTACGGCCCGCCGCGCCACGACCGACCCCAGGAAGGGAATTGAGGGAAACGCGCATGAGCGACAGTCCCGCCGCCCGGCTCCAGCAGCTCTTCGAGGGCCACCGCCTCACGCCCACGCAGCGGCGCATCGCGCACAGCATGGTGCGCCAGGCGGTGGACGCCCCGTTCCTGTCCAGCGTCGAGCTGGCGGAGCTGGCCGGGGTCAGCCAGCCCTCCGTCACCCGCTTCGCGGTCGCGCTCGGCTTCGACGGCTACCCGGCGCTGCGCCGGCACCTGCGGGAGGTCTCGCCGGGCGGACGGGCGGAGGGGGAGACCCCGTACAACGAGTACCAGCAGGCCGTGCGCGGCGAGATCGAGAATCTCCGCCGGCTCGCGGACCTCCTCGCCGATCCCGCGCCCGTGGAGCGCGCGGGCCGGCTCCTCGCGGACTCGCGCCCGCTGCCGGTGCTCGGGCTGCGCGCGGCCTCCTCGCAGGCGCGCGGCTTCGCCTACTTCGCGGCCAAGGTCCACCCGGACGTACGGCTGCTGGACGAGGGCGGCACGATGCTCCCCGACCGGATCGACACGGCGCGGAGCGCGGGCGCGAGCGCGCTGCTCTGCTTCGCGCTGCCGCGCCATCCGAAGGAGGTCCTGGAGGCGCTGGCCTACGCGCGCTCGGCGGGGCTCACGGTGGTGACGGTCGCGGACTCGGCCTTCGCCCCGGTCGCCGCCCACAGTGACCTGCTGATCCCGGCGGCGGTCGGCACGGGCCTCGCCTTCGACACGGCGTGCGCGCCGATGCTGCTGGGCCGGGTGCTGCTGGAGGCGATGTGCGACGGGCTGCCGGACGCGCAGGCGCGACTGGAGGAGTTCGACGCACGGGCGTCGGCGCGGGGACTCTTCGTGGAGTGAGGGCCCTCCGAGGGTGTGGGCCCTCCGAGGGTGAGCGCCCTTCGAGGGTGTGGGCCCTTCGAGGGTGTGGGCCCTTCGAGGGTGTGGGCCCTTCGAGGGTGTGGGCTCTTCGCGGTGAGGATTCTTCGCGGGGGAGGACTCCCCGTTCTCAGGAAATGCTCAGAGTCCGTCACAACCTGCCGCCACACGGTTGGTCAGGCGCGGGCGACGCCGTGCCCGGCGGGGCACGGCGTCGTCGCTGAACCGGTGGTCAGACCTCCAGCTCGGACTCGATCTTGCTGAGCTGGTGGCGGGCCATCGCCAGGTTCGCCCGCGACTTGTCCAGCGCCAGGTAGAGGAACAGCCCGCTGTTGCCGCGGCCCTTGAGCAGCCGGATCAGGTGGTACTGGTTCCCGAGCGTGATCAGGATGTCCTCGATCTCGTCCTTGAGGCCGAGCAGTTCCATCGTGCGGACCTTCGACCGGACCACGTCGGTGTTGCCGGCCGCGGCGACGGTCAGGTCGAGATCCTTGCTGCCGCCGACCGTCCCGAGGGCCATGCCGCTGGAGTAGTCGACGAGGGCGGCCCCGAGGGCCCCTTCGATGACGGTGACCGCTTCTTTGAGAGCGGCTTCGGTGTTGGCCATGAACGTCGCACTTCCTTTCCGTCGTACGGACGCCCGGGGAGTTCCGGACGCCCGGGGGGCGCGTGTTCTTCGTGAGGGGGAGGGGGTGGGAGAGAGTGAGGGGGCGGCGGGAACGGAGGGGCACTGCGGGCTGGAGGAGGCCATGGGTCAGGCGTTCTCCAGCCGTTCGAGGGCGCCGTCGACCAGTTCCCCGATCCGGGCGCTCGACCGGCGCGCCTCCAGATGGAGCCGGCCCACGTTGGTCCTGGACTCCGCCAGCAGGGTCAGCACCGCCGAGGAGCCCGCCGCGTACGTGGCGACGTACCCCAGCTCGCCCCGGATCAGCAGCTCCTTGAAGGCGCCCTGCCCGGTGGCGTCCGACAGCCGCATGGAGACGCCGAGCGCGGCGGCGGTGAGCGCGGCGACCCCTTCGGCTTCCACGTCCGCGGTGTCCTGCGCCAGCACCAGACCGTCGGTACTGGCGGCGAGGGATCCGGTGAGCTGCGGGAGGCGCGCCCGAAGGCGCCTGAGTTCGCCGAGTACGTCGGCCTCCGCTGTCATGAGCTGTCTCCTCTCGGCGCGCGCCCGCAGAGCACGCCTCATGACGCCGTGGCTCGGCCTGTTCGGACCGGGCCGTACGGGCCCGCTCCCGGCCGGGGACCCTCGGAGTCTCGGTGGATGGGGCGGAAAGTCACAGGGTTGCCTCCAGTGCGTCGCGGAGCCGGCGTAACAGGGCGATGTCCGGGGCCGCGGAGACCGTCGCGACCCAGGAGGGAACCGTCGCGTGGGGGGCCGACGACGGGTCGTCGGGTGTCTCGACCAGACCCGCGGCGGCCAGCCTGCGGATGTCGAGAAGGGTGTGGAACGCGGGCCGTCCCAGCGTCCAGGCGATCGCCACCGGGGTCCGTACGCCGTCGGCCAGCTCCAGCAGGGCCCGCTGCCTCCGGGTGACCGCCTGGCCGGGCGCCGGTCTTCGGGCGACGACGGGGGCGGTGTCGACGGCGGCGTACGGCCAGACCTGGTCGAGGAGTTCGCGCCGCCGCAGGGTCTCGCGCTCCACGGCCGACGCCGTGACGGGCCGTACGGTGCCGATCCAGTGGGCCGCTCCGTAGCGGAAGCGGGTGGGGCCGCTGGCGGGGGCGAGGGCGAAGAAGGCGGCGTCGAAGAGCGCCCCCGTATGGGCTATCTCCAGTTCGCCGTTGTGGAGCCAACCGCCGTCCACGAGGAATCTGCCGACCTCGCGGCGGGTCCCCGCCCGGTCCACGGCCTCGTCCCACCCCGCCCGGGGCAGCCGGCCCCCGGCGGTGAGGAGGACGTCGATGCCGGGGGCGGCGGGGCTCTCGGCGTGTACGACACGGCCGTCGCTGAGATAGAGCGTGCCGTGGTCGCGCAGGAGGGCGCCGGTGGCCCGTTCGCCCGCGAGGCGCCCGAGCATCGGGGAGACGACGGCGGCGGCGGAGGACGCGGAGGAGGCGTGGGACGTGGACGTGGGCGTGGTGGAGGCGTGGGACGTGGGCGTGGTGGAGGCGGCGGGTGAACGGGGTTGCGGTCTGCCGGTCATCCCAGCACCAGCCGTTCGGCGAGGCGGCCGAGGCGTAACCGGGCGAGGGCGAGGTTGCCGGTGTCGCGGTCCATCCAGAGGTGCAGGAAGACGCTGCTGTCGAAGGTCGTCTCGACGAAGCTGAGGATGTGGTAGCCGGTGCGGGTGGTGACGATCAGGTCCTGGACGGGGGGTCCTTTGCCGCCCCGCCCCTCGCCGTCGTCGTTGTCGTTCGCGTCCGCGTCCGCGCGCGTTGCGGCATCCGCGCCCCGCGTGCCGCCGCCCGGGCCGCCGGAGCGGTCTGCGGCGGTCGTGCCGGGCGCGCCGGGTAACGCGGACCCGTCCGGCGGCTCGGGGGCGAAGGCCGTGTACTCGGCCGCGGCGCGCGCCAGTTCGGCGGTCTCGGCCGCCGTGGCCTCGTGGTCACCGTTGGGCGACTGGCCCGCCGTACCGAGGGCGAGCCCGCTCGTCCAGTCGACGATCGCCGCGCCGCGCGCTCCCGGCAGGCTCATGGCCTCTTCCAGGCACGCATCGATTCCGGGCACGCGGACTCCCCTCCCAGACGGGCGTGCGGGCGCACTGCCGTACAGCAGTAACCGCGAGATTACGCAACGTCCGCGCGAGGGGAGGGTGTTCTGGCATTTTCCATCGGAACATGCACGCGATTCGGAGGTACTTGATATGAAGAAGGCTGGATCTGGTGGTTCCCGCCGAGTCGTTCCCGCCCGGAACGTCCCGTACGGTCCGCTCCTGCCCGGATATCGTGCTTGGACGCTCCCACCCGGATGTTCCGGTCAGGTCACGTCCGTCCGGTCGTTCCCGTGTTGTGCGCCCGTGCTCCCGCTGCTCAGTCCAGCAGCGCGTCGGCGTACGCGCCGCCCGACTCGGCCACGATCCCGTCGGTCGTCTGCTGTTCTCGTACGGTAGCGAAGCGCACCTCGCCGCCGGTACCCGCTTTCACGACAAAGCCGTGAATCCCCGGCCTGGCAAGGCTGTTGTAGGAGTAGTGGGCGGTGAAGAAGTACGCTCCCGTGTCGAGCGCGGCGACGAGATCACCCTGCTCCAGCAGGGGCATCGGCCGGTTCTCGGCGAGCAGGTCGCCCGCGAAGCAGGCCGGCCCCGCGATGTCCTGGGCCACGGCGGGACCGGTCCTGGGCCGTCCCCCGGCGTCGTACGCGGCGATCCGCAGTGGCCAGGAGGCCGGGGCGTAGACGGTACGGGTGGCGACCTGTGCGCCCGCGTGGGTCACGGCGATGGGCCGGCCCCCGGCGGACTTGGCGTACTCGACGCGCGCCAGGACGGTGCCGTGCTTGGCGAGCAGTGAACGGCCGAACTCCGTCACCAGCCCGTACCGCCCGTCCAGCAGTCCGGGCACGGCGTCCTTGAGGAGCCGGGCGTACGCGGCGTAGGTGGGCGTCTCCTCGTCGGACGAGAAGTTGACCGGGAGTCCGCCTCCGATGTCGAGGGTGTCGATCTGCCGGCGGCCGGCCGCCGCGTTGATCTCCTCGGCCAGCTCGTAGAGGCTCCGTACGCCCTGGGCCATCAGGTCGAGGGGGATGCCCTGCGAGCCGGAGTGGGTGTGCAGCCGGGTGAGCCAGGGGCGGTCCAGATACGCCTGGACCACCCAGGCGCGGGCGCCCTCGTCGCGCAGCGCGACGCCGAACTTGGAGGTGGCGGTGGCGGTGGACAGCGCCCCGATGGAGCCGGCGCCGAGCTGTGGGTTGACCCGCACCCCGCACGGCGGGACGGGTGCGGCGGCGGGGCCCGGAGCCCCGGTGGCCGAGCCGACCAGCGCGTCGAGACGGGCCAGCTCCTGCGGGTTGTCCGCGTTGACGGCGATGCCGAGGGCGAAGGCGTCCCGCAGCTCGGCGGCGGTCTTGGCGGGGGAGTCGAGGACGGTGCGGTCGGCCCGTACCCCCGCCGCCCGTGCGAGCGCCAGCTCCCCGGGGCTCGCGACCTCGGCGCCGATCCCTTCCGCGGCCAGCAGGCGCAGTACGGGCACCAGAGGCGCGGCCTTGACGGCGAAGGCGTGCAGGACGGGCGTGCCGGGCGCCGTGACCTCGGCGAAGGCGGCGTGGAGCGCGGCCGCCGAGGCGCGGATCCCGGCCACGTCGAGCAGGGCGACGACCGGGGCCGCGTCGCCGACCAGCCCCTGCTCCACGGCGGCCCGTACGGCGCGGTCACGACGGGCGGCGGCGGAGGAGGGGACGGCGGGGTCCGGGGTGCTGGGCGAGGGCTCGTCTGAGGGCATGGGCGCCAGCCAATCATCCGGCGGGCGGACCCGCAGTGGTTGACTAGTTCTATTCATCAAGTCAGGATGTGAATAGATTGTTCAACAGGAGCGTCACGGAGGAGGCACCCGCCATGTCAGGACCCCGGCCCGTACGGGCACCGCGCGGTACGGAACTGAGCGCCCTGGGATGGCAGCAGGAAGCGGCCCTCCGCATGCTCCAGAACAACCTGGACCCCGAGGTCGCCGAACACCCCGACAAGCTCGTCGTCTACGGCGGCACCGGCAAGGCCGCCCGCGACTGGCGCTCCTACGACGCCATGGTGCGGACGCTGCGCACGCTCAAGCAGGACGAGACGATGCTCGTCCAGTCCGGCCGGCCCGTGGGCGTCATGCAGACCCACGAATGGGCGCCGCGCGTGCTGCTCGCCAACTCCAACCTCGTCGGCGACTGGGCCAACTGGGAGGAGTTCCGGCGTCTCGAATCCCTCGGGCTCACCATGTACGGCCAGATGACGGCCGGGTCGTGGATCTACATCGGCACGCAGGGCATCCTCCAGGGGACGTACGAGACGTTCGCCGCCGTCGCCGCCAAGAAGTTCGGCGGCACGCTCGCCGGGACGATCACCCTCACCGCCGGCCTGGGCGGCATGGGCGGCGCGCAGCCGCTCGCCGTGACCATGAACGACGGGGTCGCGATCTGCATCGACTGCGACCCGCGCGCCATCGACCGCCGTATCGAGCACCGCTACCTCGATGTGCGGGCCGACAGCCTGGAGCACGCGCTCCAGCTCGCCACCGAGGCGCGCGACGCCCGCCGTCCGCTCTCCATCGGGCTGCTCGGCAACGCGGCGGACCTCCTGCCGCGCATGCTCGCCGAGGGCGCGCCCATCGACATCGTCACGGACCAGACCTCCGCGCACGACCCGCTGGCGTACCTGCCGATCGGCGTCGACTTCGACGACATGGCCTCGTACGCCGCCGAGAAGCCCGCCGACTTCACCCAGCGGGCCCGTGAGTCGATGGCCCGGCACGTCGAGGCGATGGTCGGCTTCATGGACGCGGGCGCCGAGGTCTTCGACTACGGCAACTCCATCCGCGGCGAGGCCCAACTGGCCGGATACGACCGCGCCTTCGCCTTCCCCGGCTTCGTGCCCGCCTACATCCGGCCGCTCTTCTGCGAGGGGAAGGGCCCGTTCCGCTGGGCGGCGCTCTCCGGCGAGGCGTCCGACATCCACAAGACCGACAAGGCGATCCTCGACCTCTTCCCGGAGAACGAGTCCCTGCACCGCTGGATCAAAATGGCGGGCGAGCGCGTCCACTTCCAGGGCCTGCCGGCCCGGATCTGCTGGCTCGGCTACGGCGAGCGCGACAAGGCGGGCGAGCGCTTCAACGACATGGTCGCCTCCGGCGAACTCGCCGCGCCGCTCGTCATCGGCCGCGACCATCTGGACTGCGGTTCGGTCGCCTCCCCGTACCGCGAGACCGAGGCCATGCTCGACGGCTCCGACGCCATCGCCGACTGGCCGCTCCTGAACGCCATGGTCAACGTCGCCTCCGGTGCCTCCTGGGTCTCCATCCACCACGGCGGCGGCGTCGGCATGGGCCGCTCGATCCACGCGGGCCAGGTCTCGGTCGCCGACGGGACGCGGCTCGCGGGCGAGAAGATCCGCCGGGTGCTCACCAACGACCCGGGCATGGGCGTCATCCGCCATGTCGACGCCGGATACGACCTCGCGGAGACGGTCGCCGAGGAGCGCGACGTCCGCGTCCCCATGCGCGAGGACACGACGGCCGCCGCGCCGGCCGAGGGCGCCACGGCATGACGGCCCCCACCTCCTCCCACGAGCCCGCCTCCTCCCACGAGCCCGCCTCCTCCCAGGAGCCCCTCTCCTCGCAGGAGCCCGTCTCCTCCCGGGCCCCCGCCTCCTTCCAGGAGATGTGGCGCGATCTCGCCCCCCTCGGCCGCGACCCGGGCAGCGGCGGCTACCGCCGCTACGCCTGGACCGCCGCCGACGCGGACTGCCGCGCCTGGTTCCGCGCGCAGGCCGAGGACCGGGGTCTCACCTGCGAGGTCGACCGCAACGGCAACCAGTGGGCCTGGCTCGGCGACCCCCTCGCCGGGGACGCCGTCGTCACCGGATCGCATCTCGACTCCGTACCCGACGGGGGCGCCTTCGACGGGCCCCTCGGCGTCGTCTCCTCCTTCGCCGCGCTGGACGAGCTGCGGCGCAGGGGAGCGCGGCTCACCAAGCCCCTGGCCATCACCAACTTCGGGGACGAGGAGGGCGCCCGCTTCGGTCTCGCCTGCGTCGGCTCCCGGCTCACCGCGGGCCGGCTCACCGCCGCCCAGGCCCATGAGCTGCGCGACGGCGAGGGCATCCCGCTGCCGAAGGCGATGGAGGCCGCCGGGTACGACCCGGCCACCCTGGGCCCCGACCCCGAACGCCTCGCCCGGATCGGCGCGTTCGTCGAACTCCACGTCGAGCAGGGGCGCGCCCTCGATCTCTCCGGCGACCCCGTCGGCATCGCGTCCGCGATCTGGCCGCACGGCCGCTGGCGCTTCGACTTCCACGGCGAGGCCAACCACGCGGGCACCACCCGTCTCGCCGACCGCCGCGACCCGATGCTGACGTACGCGGAGACCGTCCTGGCCGCCCGCCGGGAGGCGGAACTCGCCGGGGCCCTCGCCACCTTCGGCAAGATCTCCGTCGAGCCCAACGGCGTCAACGCCATCCCCTCCCTCGTCCGCGGCTGGCTGGACTCCCGCGCCGCCGACCAGTCCGCCCTGGACACCGTCGTCGCCGCGATCGAGGCCGCCGCCCGCGAGGCCGCGGACCGCGCGGGTATCGACGTGCGTGTCGTACGGGAGTCCTTCACCCCCGTGGTCGAGTTCGAGCACGCCCTGCGGGACGAACTCGCCCGCATCCTGGCCCGCCGCCCCGGCACCGGAACGGCGACCGGCACCGGAACGGCGACCGGCACCGGGGCCCGGGCGGGAGACCGGGCCGGATCCGGGGGCCGTGAGGTTCCCGTGCTCGGCACCGGCGCCGGACACGACGCGGGCATCCTGTCCGGCTCCCTCCCGACCGCCATGCTCTTCGTACGGAACCCCACGGGCGTCTCCCACTCCCCGGCCGAATCCGCGACCGAGGACGACTGCGTGGCCGGGATCCTCGCCCTCGCCGACGTACTGGAAGGACTCGCGTGCGCATGAAGCGGCCGACCGCCTCCTCGGGCCGGACCCAGGTCACCGCCCGGCCGGAATCCTCCACCCCGGCCACCGGCACCGGCACCGCCCGGACCGCGAGCGCGGAAACCGCCGGCCCCGCGGGCCCGTCCGAAGCAGCCCGCACCTACTGGCTGGAGCACGCCTGGCTCACCGACGGCCGGCCCCACGTCGAGCCCGGCGTGGCCGTCGACGTCTCCGGCGGCCGGATCACCGCCGTACGCACCCAGGTCACCACCCCGCCCCCCGGCGCCACCGTCCTGCGCGGCCTGACCCTCCCGGGCCTGGCCAACGCCCACTCCCACGCCTTCCACCGCGCCCTGCGCTCCACCGTCCAGGTCGGCTCCGGCACCTTCTGGACCTGGCGCGAGATCATGTACGGGATCGCCGCCAAGCTCACCCCCGACTCGTACTTCGCCCTCGCCCGCGCCGTCTACGCCGAGATGGCGCTGGCCGGCATCACCTCCGTCGGTGAGTTCCACTACCTCCACCACGCCCCCGGCGGGACGCCCTACGACCAGCCCAACGCCATGGGCGAGGCGCTGATCGCGGCGGCGGCCGAGGCCGGGATCCGGATCACCCTCCTCGACACCGCCTATCTCTCCTCCGGCATCGCCCGGCGGCGCGGCGGCGAACCCCCCGAGCGGCACCAGCTCCGCTTCTCCGACGGCGACGCGACCGCCTGGGCCGAGCGCGCCTCCGCCCTCGCCTCGGCCGTCAAGGACAGCGACCAGGCGCTGATCGGCGCGGCCGTCCACTCCGTACGCGCCGTCCCCGCCGAACAGCTCGCCACCGTCGCCGCCTGGGCCGGAGAACACGGCGCCCCGCTCCATGTCCATCTCTCCGAACAGACCGCGGAGAACGAGGCCTGCCTCGCCGTCCACGGCGTCACGCCCACCCGGCTGCTCGCCGACCACGGCGTCCTCGGCCCCCGTACCACCGGCGTCCACAACACCCACCTCACCGACGAGGACATCGCACTCCTGGGCACCGCCACCACCGGCACCTGCATGTGCCCCACCACGGAGCGCGACCTCGCCGACGGCATCGGCCCCGCCGGACGGCTCCAGCAGGCGGGCTCGCCGCTCTCCCTCGGCAGCGACAGCCACGCCGTCATCGACCTCTTCGAGGAGGCCCGCGCGATGGAGCTGAACGAACGGCTGCGCTCCCGCCGCCGCGGTCACTGGACGGCGGCGACGCTGCTCCACGCGGCCACGGCAGGCGGCCACGCGGCCCTCGGCCGGCCCGACGCGGGCCGCATCGGGCCCGGCGCGCTCGCCGACCTCGTCACGATCGCGCTGGACTCCGTCAGAACAGCGGGCACGCTGCCACGGCTCGGCGCGGAGACCGCCGTATTCGCCGCCTCCGCCGCTGATGTACGCCATACGGTCGTGGGCGGCCGTCATGTCGTACGCGACGGAGCCCATGCCCTGATCCCCGATGTCCCGGCAGCCCTCGCCCGGTCCATCGCCGCCCTGCGCGGCTGACATCACGCCCCGCGCGGCCGACACCACGCCTTGCGTGGCCGAAGGAGATCATTTTTCCCATGACGACGACCACGGCCACCACCACCGGGACCACCACCACCCTCATCACCAACATCGCCGGTCTGGTCACCAACGACCCCTCTCTCGGTGACGGAACCCCCATCGGTCTGATCCAGGACGCGGCCGTCGTCATCGACGGCGACCGCATCGCCTGGGTCGGTGAATCAAGCAAAGCACCCGCCACTGACAACGCCGTCGACGCCGGTGGCCGGGCCGCCCTCCCCGGCTTCGTGGACTCCCACTCCCACCTGGTCTTCGCGGGCGACCGGACCCAGGAGTTCAACGCCCGCATGTCCGGCCGCGCCTACTCCGCGGGCGGCATCCGCACCACCGTCGCCGCCACCCGCGCCGCGACCGACGCCGAGCTGAGCGCCAACGTCGCGCGCTACCTCGCCGAGGCGCTCCGCCAGGGCACCACCACGCAGGAGACCAAGTCCGGCTACGGCCTGACCGTCGCCGACGAGGCCCGCGCCCTCCGTATCGCCCGGGAGCGGACCGACGAGGTCACCTACCTCGGCGCGCACATCGTCCCGCCCGACCACGCCGCCGACCCGGCCGCGTACGTCGCCCTCGTCACCGGCGCGATGCTGGACGCCTGCGCCCCGTACGCCCGCTGGATCGACGTCTTCTGCGAGCAGGGCGCCTTCGACGGCGACCAGGCCCGCGCGATCCTCACCGCCGGCCGCGCCAAGGGCCTGCACCCCCGCGTCCACGCCAACCAGCTCTCGTACGGCCCCGGTGTCCAGCTCGCCGTCGAACTCGACGCCGCCTCCGCCGACCACTGCACCCACCTCACGGACGCGGACGTCGACGCCCTCGCGAACAGCTCCACCGTGGCCACGCTGCTGCCCGGCGCGGAGTTCTCCACCCGTGCCGCCTGGCCGGACGCCCGCCGGCTGCTCGACGCGGGCGCGACCGTCGCGCTCTCCACCGACTGCAACCCCGGCTCGTCGTTCACCTCCTCGATGCCGTTCTGCGTCGCGCTCGCCGTACGCGACATGGGCATGAGCCCGGACGAGGCGGTCTGGTCGGCCACCGCGGGCGGCGCCGCGGCCCTGCGCCGGACGGACATCGGCCGCCTCACCCCCGGCGCCCGCGCCGACCTCGTCCTCCTCGACGCCCCGAGCCATGTCCACCTCGCCTACCGGCCCGGCGTCCCCCTGGCCTCCTCGGTCTGGCGGAACGGCGTCCGCGTCCACTGACACGGGGCCGTCTCCCTGACGGGGCCGTCTCCCTGACGGGGCCGTCTCCCTGACGGGGCCGTCTCCTGACACGGGGCCGTCTCCGCCGACGCGCCCAAAGCGTGTTCCGAAAGTCCCGCCTACCGTTCCTGAGCAGTGAGCGGGGGTGGGGCCGCGCACTGGCACGCCCCGAACGGTCCTGGGCGCACTGGTCGTCCGCTTTCGCATCCCGGGTGGCGACACGGATCCTGTCCGTGGTCCGCACCGGGCGGGCGGAGTCCCTCACGACCTGGCCATATGGGTGTGGCCGGAGGCGACGGGGAGGCCCTGGACCATCTCGCTGGTGGAACAGGGGCCCCGCACGCCGACACCACACCCGGCGTCCCAGATCGCATCACCGACGCTGCTCCGCTGCCCCTGCGACGCCGCAAGCCAATCCCGTGATCAACACTCAAACGATCTAATACGCCCTTATACCCGTCCGTCGGCGAACAGCTGTCACCCCTTCAGCGCGGCGACCTCGTCGATCCGGGGCCGCAGCTTCCGTACGGCCAGCGTCTTCGCGTACGGATTCAACCGCCGCCGCATCGTGTCGAAGTGCTCGTCCCCGCGGGCCGACGAGACGTGTTCGTAGTCGTCCAGGAACTGCCACCAGCTCCCGCACGCCGCCTCCAGATGGCCGAGCTCCAACTGGCGCTGCGCGAGCACGGCGAGGAAGTGGACACGCCCCTGGCGCTCGTGCTTCTGCTGCACCTGGAGGGACTGCTGGAGCGCGGCGATCGAGCCCGGCAGGTCCTTGAACTCGTACAGCACGTGCGACACGTGGAAGAGGTACGCGGTCCTGTCGTAGCCCCCGATCGACTCGCGCCGGTTGTCCGCCTTGGTCAGCGCGGCCTCCGTCTGGCGCAGCCGGCCGAACGCCTGCCGCTTGTCCCCGACCATCGCCGCCGCGTGCGCCTGCTGCCCCGACAGGAAGGCCTGGAGGCGCGGCTCGGCCTTCGGCGACGCCTCGGCGGCCGAGTCGGCCAGCTCCAGCGCCCGTTTGCCGTACCCGAGGTTCGACGCCTGCAGGGACATGCCGCGCAGCGTCCGGCAGTACGTGACGTGGTCCCCCGCGGCACCGGCCAGCTCCAGGGCCCTGAGGTAGTACTGCTGGCCCAGCCCGTGCGCCCGCTCGTACATCGCCATCCAGCCGGTCAGGTAGACCAGGTCGGAGGCGGCGGCGAGCATGTCGTTGCGCACGGGCTCGGCGGCTTCCGCCTTCAGCCACGGCATGACCGTGTTCACCAGAAACGCCGCCGCCATCGGGCGCGCGTGACCGCCCCCGAGTTCATCCAGAATGTCCGCTATCCGGTCCGTCATTGTGCGTACGGCCTGTACCTGCGGCGCGCCGATACGTACGGTCCGCTTCCCTGGAGCGGGGGTCGAAGGGGCCGCCGCGTGGGCCAGATCGGGGAAGAGCGGGACGACGACGGCGGCGGAGAAGAGTCCTGCGGCGATCAGGCCGCGACGTGATGGATCCATGTCTGCTCTCCCCATGTCGGCCAGTTCTTCGATCGTGTTGACACCGGCGGAGCCGGTGGAGCCGACGGAAGTGGTGAAACCGGCGGAGCCCCCCGGGACGCCGGAGAAGCCGGAGCCCGAAGGGCCCGGGCGCGCGACGGGCAGTCCGGCCTCGGCGTGCGTGACCGGACGGCCCAGTTTCCGTGCGAAAGCCTCCACGATCAGCGGCCTGACCTGGTCCTTGGGCATGGTGCCCGCGACCCAGTGGGAGACCGCCGACTGGTCGTAGTGGAGTTCGAGCCCGGCCTCGGCGCCGATGCGGTTGATGATCAGTGCGAACTGCGCACGAGACCACTTCGCCTGCGCCAGCAAACCGGCGAGACCGGTGTTCGGAGTGCGGGAATTACTCGCCATGTGTCCAACTCCCCCAAGCGTTCATGGCTTTCATCATCAGACTGTTCTCCACGGTACTCGCGGAGGGTCATAAGGCTGTTTTCTGTTCAACAGGGCCAAGCAGCACAGCACACGAAGACGGGGGCCAAGGTGAACACAGTGACAGACGACAGAACAGGTGGCACAGCAGAAAACGCGCACACCACCTACAACGCCGACTCCGCGCAGACTCCGCACACTTCACACACTTCGGAGCGCGTGGACCACAACGCCATAGGGTTCGACGCCGATCGCGCGCTGGCGCCGCATCGCATGATGCCGCCGCCCGCCGAGATCGCGGACCTCACCACCCGGCTCGTCGGCCACGGCGCGAGGCTCGTCTCCATCGTCGAGGCGATCCCCGAGGCCGAGCACACCGTACGGGCCAAAGGAGCACTCAAGGACTGGTACGACCTGACCGACAGCGGACCCGGGCCCGGCGCCATGGCCCACTGGGTCTACATGCGGGCACTGGCACGCATGTGCCGTACGTTCATGGATTACCTGCGGGAACGTGACCGCGAAGGCCGGCAACGGCCATGAGTCCGGAAGGGAAACAGCAAGCCTGGTTCGTGATCGCGGTCTGCACACTGGGGCTGACCATCGCACTCGCCGTGGGACTACGCCTCTGAGGCGGCCCGTCGCCCGGCGCAAAGCACGGCGCACAGTTCAGCGCACCGTTCGGCGCACAGTTCGGCGGAGAGTCAATTCAGGGCGCCGGTCCGGATCAGGCCCCACTGGTCCGGATGGGCGCACACCGCGTCCACCGCGCCCTTGGGCACCTTCAGCACCAACTGAACATCCTGCGACTTCTGCACCTTCTGCTCCTTCTGTGCCTCCTGCGCTCTTCCGCGCTCTTCCGCACCACCCGTTGCGTGCGATTCCCTGATCCGTGACGAGATGGGCGACTGGCACTGTCCCGGAATGATTTGGGCCGGTACCGTCCTGTCGAGTGCGGGCCCACGGGGGACACGGGTTCGCGGGGGGATGCGACCGGGGGGTCGAGTTGGTCGAGTTGAACGATGTGCACCGCGCTGCGCGCCTGCGCGTGGTGGCACCCGCGGATCTGGACGACGCGGAGATCGAGTCCTGGCGCGAGCTGCGCGCCAAGTCGGGGGCTCCCGCCAGCCCTTTCATGGAACCGGAGTTCACCCTGGCGGTCGGCCGCGTCCGGCCGGGCGCGCGCGTCGCCGTCGTGCGGGAGGGGACGGGAGGCGCGCGGGGCGCTTCCGGTACGGCCGCGGGCGGGCCCGGCGGGCCCGGCGAGCCGGTTGGGTTCTTTCCGTACGAGCGCGGCCCGCTGGGGCACGGAAGGGCCATCGGCCTCGGTGTCTCCGACTGCCAGGGCGGGGTGTTCCGCAGCGGACTGCGGCTCACGGCACGCGAACTGCTCGCCGGCTGCTCGCTGGTGGCCTGGGAGTACGACAACCTCGAAGCGGGCCAGCGGCTGTTCGTCCCGGCCGGCGCCGGGGAACCCGCCGGATTCGAGTCCCCGGTCATCGAGGTCGGGGAGGGGTACGAGGCGTACGAGGCGGCCCTGCGGGCCCGGTCGCCCAAGTTCTTCCGTACGACGGCGGCGAAGGAGCGCAGGCTCGGCCGGCAGGCGGGCGAGGTCCGCTTCGTCTTCGACGAGCGCGACCCGGCGGCGCTGCGCACGCTCATGGAGTGGAAGTCCGCGCAGTACCGCAGGACCGGCCGCCGTGACCGCTTCGCGAAGGAGTGGATCAGCGCACTCGTACGGCAGCTCGCCACGACCCGTACGCCGGGGTGCTCCGGGGTGCTCTCCGTGCTGTACGTGGCGGACCGCCCGGTGGCGGCGCACTTCGGGCTGCGTTCGCGCACCGTGCTGTCGTGCTGGTTCCCGGCGTACGACCCGGACTTCGCCAAGTTCTCGCCGGGCCTGATCCTGCATCTGCGGATGGCGGAGGCCGCGGCGGCGGCCGGGATCGGGGTGCTCGATCTGGGGCGCGGCGCGGCGGAGTACAAGGACGCGCTCAAGACCGGCGGCCTGCGGGTCCACGAGGGTGCCGTGACCCGCCCGGGCGTGCGGGCCGCCCTCTACCGGCTGGGCAAGGAGCCGGTCCGCCGGGCGCACGGCTTCGTACGGGAGCGGCCCCAACTGGCCGCGCACGCGAAGGCGGCGCTGAACCGGGTGGGCCGGCTGCGGGACGGTCGCCTGCCGGACGGCCGTCTTCGGGACGGCCGCCCGCGGGACAGGTGACGAACGCGCGGCACGGGCACAGGGCACGGGGCACGGGGGCACGCGGCACAGGGGCGGGCGGCGCATCAACCGACCAGGGGGAGCGATGACGCACACACCACGGACGACGGGGAGAGACACCGGCCCAGGACCCGGTGGAGGGGCGGGCCGAGGGGGCGGCGGGGGTGGTCCTGACCGCCGTCCGCCGTTACGGCGCCCACCGGTTCCGGCGGCCATCGCCGTCGCCGAACTCGATCTCCGCGCGGCCGACGGCGCCGTCCGCTCCCTCCGCCCGGCGCCCGGGGGCCCGCCCCTCGGGGAGGGGGCGGTGTACGCGCTGGTGCGGATCGACGGCCACCCCGTCGCCACGGTGACCTGCCAGGTGGCGGCCGGCCAGGACCCGGCGCAGGCGCTGGTGACCGCCTTCCGCGCGCGGGAGGCGGCCCCTGGGGCGACATCCCCCGCCGCCCCGGATCGGTCACCGCCCGCGCCCCTTCCCCCGCGTACGACCGTCGTCGTCGCCACCCGCGAGCGCGCCGGCCAACTCGCCCGCGCCCTCGACTCCCTCCTTGCCCAGGACCACCCCGACTTCCGCGTCCTGGTCGTCGACAACGCGCCCCGCACCACCGCCACCCGCGACCTGGTCACCTCCCGCTACGGGGGCCGTGTCGACTACGCGCACGAGCCGCGCCCCGGCCTCGCCGTGGCCCACAACCGCGGCGTCGCGGCGGCGGACCGCGCGGCCCCGGTCGTCGCCTTCACCGACGACGACGTGATCGCCGACCCGCACTGGCTCTCCGCCCTCACCGCGCCCTTCGCGGCGGACCCCGGCCTCGGCTGCACCACGGGCCTCATCCTCCCGGCCCGGCTGACCACCCCCGCGCAGATCCTGCTGGAGAGCCACGGAGGCTTCGCCAAAGGCTTCGCGCCCCGGCTGTACGACCCGGCTGCGCCGCCCGCGGGCGAGCCCCTCTTCCCGTTCACGGCCGGAAGCTTCGGTTCCGGTGCCAACATGGCGTTCCGCGCCGACGCGCTGCGTGCCGTCGGCGGTTTCGACCCGGCCACCGGCACCGGCACGCCCGCCAGGGGCGGTGACGACCTCTACGCCTTCGTCCGTGTCCTCGCCGCCGGGCACCGGCTGCGCTACACCCCCGACGCGCTGGTCTGGCACCACCACCGCGAGACCTGGCAGGACCTGCGGAACCAGGCGTACGGATACGGCGCGGGCCTGACCGCGTACCTCACGGCGATCCTCGTACGCCGCCCCGCTCTGCTGCCGGCCCTGCTCGTGAAGGTGCCACGCGGCCTGGCGCACGCCCGCGCGATCACGGCGCACCGCCCGGACGACGCACACGCCGGTGGTACCGCCACCGACATGACGCACATGAAGCACATGACGCAAGCGCCGGGCGCGCACGGCGCGCAGTCGTACCCCTGGCCGCGCTCCCTCTCCCGCCTGGAGCGCCGGGGGATGCTGTACGGCCCCCTCGGCTACGCGAAGGCGCGGCTCCGGGCGCGCGGTGGCGCCACCGGGAGGACGCCATGACGGAACGGAACACGCCGGAGCGGAACACACCGGACCGGCGCGCGCCGGAGCGGAACACACTGGAACGGGACACACCGGATGGGCACACACCGGATAGGGACACTTCGGAGTGGGACACACCGGAGTGGGACACGCCCGACCGGATCCCCGTCCTCCTCTACCACGCCGTGATGGACGACCCGCCCGCCTGGATCGCCGAATTCACCGTCACGCCACGGGACTTCGCCGCCCATCTCGACGCGATCACCGCCGGCGGCCGTACCGCCGTCCCCGTCAGCACCCTGGTCCGGCACCTCACCCGGCGCGCGCCGCTGCCGTCCCGGCCGGTCGTCCTCACCTTCGACGACGGCTTCGCCGATCTGCCGGGCCCGACGGCCGAGGCGCTGGCCGCCCGCGCCCTGCCCGCCACCGCCTACCTGACCACCGGGGCCATCACCCCGGGCCGCACCAGCCTGCTGCCGCCCGCGCCGATGATGACGCTCGCCCAGGCGGGCCGGCTGGAGTCGTACGGCCTGGAGGTCGGGGCGCACACGGTCACGCACCCCCAGCTCGACACCCTGCGCGGCCCCGCTCTCCGGCGTGAACTGCGGGAGTCCAAGGACGTGCTGGAGGAGACGCTCGGCCGTGAGGTCGCGCATCTCGCCTATCCGCACGGCTACAACAGCCGCGCGGTGCGCCGGGCGGCCGAGGGCGTGGGGTACGCCTCGGCCGTCGCCGTACGGCACGCCCTCAGCTCGGGGCGCGACGAGCCGTACCGCATCGCCCGGCTCATCGTGCGCCGTACCCACACCGCGGCGGACGTCACGTCGTGGATGACGGGCGGGGCGGCGGCGGGGGAGCGGGTGAAGGTGGCGCCCTACCGGGACTCGCCGGCCACGCTGGGCTGGCGGCTGTACCGGGGCGCGCGGGCCCGGGTGAAGGGGCCGGAATTCGCCGGGTAGTCGCGGACGGATGGTCATGCCGGGTCGTTACGGACGGATGGTCATGAACGGCGCTGAACGGTGACGGATGATGACGAGGGGGGAAGGTATCTCATGACCGCGCGTACCGACAGCACGACCGGCTCCGGAACCAACGGCCCGGCACGCACCGACCAGGCTCACGCCGACCAGGCTCACGCCGACCAGGCACGCACCGGTCCGCCGCGCACCGACCCGCGCCCGCCCCTCCCGCCCCGTCCGCCGCGCCGCGGCCCGGGCGCGGCGTTCCTGATCCGCTTCCAGCGGTTCCTCACCTGGCCACCGCTGCTGATCGCGGCCGTCCTCTGGACCTGGTCCTTACCCCGGATCGGCTTCCGGGACATCGGGGAGTTCGGTCTCCTCGACCGTTTCCCGGTCGCGTACTACGCCTCGCTCGCCGTGCTCTCCCTCGGCTTCCTCGTCAGCCTGCGCCGCGCCGGGACCGCCCCGTGGTGGCCGCTGACCTACTGCGTCGCGATGCTCGTCGCGCTCAAGGCGCCACCCGGCATCCTCTACGACTCCGTGCGCTACGCCTGGGCGTCCAAGCACGACGCCGTGATAGCGCGGCTGCTCGCCGAGGGGACCTTCCACCCGCAGCAGCGGCTCTCCGGCGGGATGTCCGCGTACGACCAGTGGCCGGGCTTCTTCTCGCTCAACGCCGCGCTGATCAGAGCCTTCGGGGTGCACGGCGCGGCCTCGTACACCAACTGGGCGCCCGTGCTCTTCGGGCTGCTCATGCTTCCGGTGCTGATACTGATCTACCGCACCTTCACCGACGACTGGCGGCTCGTCTGGACCGCGGTCTGGATCTTCCAGCTCGCCAACTGGGTGGGCCAGGACTACCTCGCGCCGCAAGGCTTCGCCTATCTGCTCTTCCTGACCGTGTTCGCCGTGGTCGTACGGCACTTCGTACGGCCCGGATCGGCCGGCCGGCTGCGCGAGCGCTCCCGCCTCGATCCGTCGGCGACGTCGGTGCCGCCGCCCACCACCCTGAGACAGCGCGCGGTCTGCGTGGCGATCCTCGCCCCGCTGATCGCCGCCGTCAACGCCTCGCACCAACTCACGCCCGTCATGCTCTGCATGACGCTGCTGGCCCTCTGTCTGACCCGCCGCTACCGCAACATCGGGCTGCTCGTGGTCACCGGCCTCATCATGCTCGTCTGGGACCTGACGATGGGCCGCGTCCTCTTCCTGGACACCCTGGCCACCCTGCGGGACTCGGCGGGCGACCTGCTGAAGAACTCCCGCCCGGGCTTCGCCGGTGAACCGACCGGTCCCGGGCCGGAGCTGGTGGGCACCGCCAACATCCTGATGGTGCTGGTCCTGGGGGGACTGGCCACGACCGCGGTGCTGCTGCGGCGCAGGCTGGTACGGAGCGCGCTGCCGCTGCTGCTGGCCGCGGCGGCGCCCGTACCGCTGTTCGCCGTGAACGACTACGGCGGCGAAATGCTGTTCCGCGTCTATCTGTTCGGGCTGCCGGGCACGGCGTTCTTCGCCGCCGCCGCGCTCGTACCGCCCGCCGCCGGCCGGGAGAAGGGCCGCCGCCTGGCCCGCCGGGCGACGGCCCTGGTGCTCCCCGTGGCCCTGGCCGCCCTGCTCGTCGGCTTCCTGCCCTCGTACTACGGCAAGGAGGGCATGCAGTACGCGCCGCCCGCCGAGAACGCGTTTGTCGAGCGGGCCTACGACCGGGCTCCGGACGGTTCGCTGATCCTCGCCACCACCGGGTCCTTCCCCGGCGCGTATTACCGCTACGACCGGTACGAGCGCTGGTTCTTCACCGAACAGGAAGTGCCGGAGAACCTGAGGATGCTCAAGGATCCCGCCCGCTACCTCGACGAGGGCATCCCGGACGGCCGTCCGGCGTACGTGATCCTCACCCCGGCCCAGGAGAAGGCCACGATCGGCGAGGGGTATCTGCCCGCAGGCGGTTTCGCCCGGATGAGCGAGGCGCTGAAGCGGTCGCCGCACTTCAAGGTCGTGGAGGAGAGCCGCTACGGCCTGTTGCTGGAACACGTGGAGACCCCCGCTACCGCGCCCACTCCTACTCCTACTCCTGAGACTCCCGCCCGATGACGAACACGGAGGCAGCCGTCATGGACCAACGCACCGACCCTCAACTCCGTTTCGACTCCGCGCCGGAGCCGAAGCCCACGTCCCCACGTTCCGCCCACGCCCTCGCCCGCGCCGTGGCGCTGGTGCACCCACGGCCCCGGCCCTGGCTCAGAGCCGGGCTCGCCCTCTCCGGATGGCCCGCCCTCGCGGCGACCGCGCTCCCCGACGGGGTGCCGCTGCGCTGGATCCCCATCCTGCTCTTCGTCACCTTCGGCCCCGGCTGCGCCCTGCTGCTCCCGCTGCCCGGCGGTCTGCGCCCGGCCGCACGGCTGGAGGCCCTGGCGCTGGCCGCGCCGCTGAGCCTCTCCCTCGCGACGCTCACCGCCACCGCGCTCTTCCTCGTGGCGGGCTTCTCCGCCCCGCTGTTCCTCGGCTCGCTCGCGGTCTTCTGCACGGTCGTGGCCCCGCTGCCCGCCATGCCGCTGCCCGCCGCGACCCGGGGCGCGGCCGAACGCGCCAAACCCGCTCCGGAGGGCCATATATGACGCGCGACCACATACGCGCCGGGGTACGCGCGGGGGCGAGCCGCGGCACGTACCTGGCGCTCGTCCTCGCCGCCGTCGGCGCCCTGCTCGCCGGGCTCGGGGTCTGGGTCGCCCGGGCGGAGAAGGACGGACCGGGCCCGGACCAGGCCCTCCCGGAGAACGCCGCCTCCGGAGCGGTACCGCACGGGCCGTGCGCGCCGGACGAGAAGCTGGCGCCGCCGTGCGGGGCCTGGTGGGGCGCGTACGTCCCGTACGCGGCGAACGGCTCGCTCACGGACGCCGTGCACGGCTTCGAGAAGAAGATCGGGCGCAAGCTCGATCTCGTCTACAACTACCACGACATGTCCAACACGCAGCGCGACGGCGTGCTCCTCACCCCCGAGGAGCAGGAGCTGGGCCGGGACCGGATGCTGATGCTGGCCTGGGAGTCCACCGTGTGGACCGAGCCGCACCACGAGAACTGGACGGAGACCCAGCTCGGCTGGGCCAATGTCGCGGCCGGGAAGTTCGACGAGGAGATCATCGATCCGCAGGCCAGGCGGCTCAAGGCATACGGCAAGCGGGTCTTCTTCTCCTTCGACCAGGAGACGGACTTCCGTACGCCGGACGCGGGCACGCCCGAGGAGTTCGTCGCCGCCTACCGCCACATCTACGACCGGTTCGAGAAGCTCGGCGTGGACAACGTGGTGTGGGTGTGGACGGTCTCCGGCTATCTGGGGAACGCGGAGCTGATGAAATCGCTCTACCCGGGCGACGAGTACGTCGACTGGATCGGCATGGACCAGTACAACTACTACCGCTGCCAGCGGAACGCGCGCTGGCTGGACTTCGACGAGAGCCAGCGCCCCACCTACGACTGGCTGCGCGCGAACATATCGGACCGCAAGCCCGTCATGCTCTCCGAGTTCAGTACGGCGCCCGACCCGGACGACCCGGACCGGCAGCGCGGCTGGTACCAGCGGGTGCCGGAGGTGGCGCGGACGCTGCCGGGGGTGAAGGCGCTGGTGCAGTGGAACCGGCCGGTGCCGGGCCCGCACTGCGATCTGACCGTCAACCAGGGCCCGGCGCTGGACGGTTACCGGGAGGCGGGCCGGGACGACTACTTCCGTCAGCCGGTCCCGCCGCGCTGACCCCGTACGCCCCGCTGACCCCGTACCTCGTGCCGACGCCGTACGCCCCGCCGACGGCGCCCGAGGAGGACCGCGCACGTCACCCCGAGCAGCGCCAGGAAGAGCGGCAGGGCCACCGCCGCGAGCGGATCCTGCGCCGACCACCCGGCCACCGCGAGCACCCACACCACCCCCGACACGGCCCGCCCGTCCGTTCCCAGCGCCCACAGGGTCACGGCGACCAGCGCCAGGCAGAGCAGTTGCAGGACGACGGGCAGGGCGCGCAGCACCTGATCGGGCCCGGCGGCTCCCGCCAGCGCGTCCGCGATCTGCCGGTGCCAGGGCCCCGACGCCCGGTCCGGCCGTACGCCGAGCAGGGGCGGCGCGCTGTGCAGCGCGGCGAAGGTGATCAGCGGCCCGAGGGCGAGCAGGACGGGCCCGGGCCGTTCCAGGGAGACGGCGGCGCACTGGACCACGATCAGCAGCATGCCCGCGACGAGCGTGAGAGGCGGCAGTACGTCCAGGAGCTGGGCGCCGGTGAGCTGATCGCGGCCGATGTCGCCGAGCCGGGCCAGCGGCGTCCAGAACAGCCCGGCACAGAGCCCGAGCAGCAGCCACAGCACGGTGACGGTCCGGCTCTCGTCGATCCGGTCGGCGTGCCCCGGCGGGTGCGCGGGCGCGTTCCCGGGACCCCGTACGGGGACGGGTACGGGCATGCCGAAGGCCGGCGTCGGCGTGTCGTGGGCGCCGCGCAGATAGGCGGTGCGTCCGGCCCAGGTCGTGCCGTACGCCGCGTCCTCCTCGGCCCGCGCGTCGCCCGCCGCGGCCTCTCCGCCCGCCGCGCCCTGTACGGCGGCCCTGCGGGCCCAGGCGGTCCCGTAATACGAGTCCTCCTCCCGGTGCTTCCCGTCCCCGTGCTTCCCGCCCCGCCCCGCCCCCGGGCGCCGGACGCTGATCCAGTCGGCGCCGTCCTTCGTACGGTGGCGGTAGCGCAGCGCCGCGCGCAGTCCCGGCGCCGCGACCAGGGCGATCAGCGTCATGGACAGCAGCATCGCCAGCCCGGCGCCGGAGATCCCGGCGGGCCCGAGCAGGACCAGCGCGCTGCCCAGGACCAGGACACACATGGCGCCCTGGAGCGCGGCGAGCATGCCCGTACGGCCTTGGACCCGCAGCACCCCGATGTACAGCTCGACGACGACGCGGGGCAGCGCGGCGGCGGCGAACAGCCGGAGCACGGTGGTGCCGTGCTCGGCGTAGTCGGCGCCGAACGGCGTGAGGATCTGCGGTGCGAAGAGCACCAGCACCAGCACCACGGGCACCAGCAGCAGCGTCATCCGGCGCAGCGCCCCGCGCACGCCCTCCGCCAGCCGGTCGGGGCTGTGCGAGGCGTGCGCGGTGAGGGAGGAGGCCATGTTGATGGCCATGAACTCCATCGTGCCGCCGACCGTGTAGGCGGTGTAGAAGAAGGCGTTGTGCGCGGAGTCGAAGCGGACCGCGACCATCACCGGCAGCAGATTGATCATGGCGAGACTGAAGAGCGCCCCGACCGAGTCACCGGCGAGGAACCGCCCGATCTCCCGGAGCCGGGGCGGTTCGCGGTCGCGGTCGGCGGTGGCCTGGCGCGGGATGAGCCTGCGGAAGATCAGCCAGCCCAGGGGCAGTACGGACAGGGCGATGGCCGCCGCCCAGGAGACGAAGACGCCGAGCACGGGCAGGGCGGTGGCGAACGCGGCGAGCATGAGCAGCTTGCCGATGGAGAAGACGGCGTTGCCGACGGGCACCCAGAAAGCTTTCCGCAGCCCGGTCAGCACCCCGTCCTGAAGGGTGAGCAGCGCCCACGCGACACAGGACGCGGTGAAGACGAGCCCGGCCGTCAGCCCGTCGAGGGGCGCGTAGGAGGGCCCCCAGAGGTCCAGGGTCGCCAGGAACACCGCGCAGGCGACGCACACGACCAGCGAACTGACGGCGTACGCGCGCCACACCAGCCCTCCGGTGGCCCGGCCGGCCCGGGGGACGTAGCGGACCACCGCGCCGATCATGGTGGTCGCGGTGATCGAGGCGAGCAGCCGCATGGCGGCGATGGCGGCGGAGCCCTGGCCGACGGCCTCCTCGGTGTAGTAGCGGGCGGCGACGAGCCAGAAGCCGAGGCCGAGGGCGGCGGAGACACCGGTGGAGAGCATCAGCGCGTAGGCGTTGCGGAACATGGAGTCGCCGCTACCGCCACCCGTACGGCTACCAGGGCCCGGCCCGGGGGAGGGGCCGGCGGCCCGTCCCGAACCGCTGTCGACGAGGAGCGATTCGTCCTCCTCCCGGCGTGGCCCCAGGCGCGGCCCCGGACGCGGCTCCGGCCGCCGGGCGGTGTCAGCCACCGCTGCCGGTCTCCTCCAACTCCACCGGCCGGCAGTCCAGTTCGCTGAGGACGGCGAGCGCGCGGTCGGCGTGGCGGGGATCGACGGGCAGCGCGTGCCGGGCGAACCAGGCCGCCGGGGCAGGCGCGGGCGAGGGATCGGTGAACGCGGCGCCCGCGTAGACGTCGAGCGGCGGATCGTAGAGATAGCCGGTGGTGATGCGGTGCCGGGCGAGGGTGGCGATCGCCGCGTCGCGGTCCTCGACGAGCAGCGGCACGCGGAACAGCGGCTGTACGGGCTCCTCGGCGGCGCCCGGCGCGGCCCAGGGGCTCGCCAGCAGCCGCCGCGTCCCCTCCTGGTGGGCGGCGAGCGTTCCGTCGAGCCCGCGCAGCAGCCGCTCGGTCCGTCCGAGCCGCGCGGGGCCGGGGCGGAGCCGGTAGTCGTGCAGGTCCACCCGGACCCAGGAGTGGAATCCGTCGAGACCCGGCGCCGTGCCGAGGGCCTCCCGTAACTCCGGGCCCCGCAGGGGCATCCGGATCCCTTCCCGCTCCTCCTGCCCGAGCAGCCGCAGCGCGGCCCGCGCGGCCCGCGCCAGCCGCAGCCCGCGCACCCCGGCCTCGGCGTACGGCCGTACGGCGTAGGCGAGTTCGGTGCCGATCCGGGCGGGCCGGAGCAGCGCGTCGCGGGCCCGCGCCAGTTCCGTACGCAGGTCCGGGTCCGCGACGGCGAGGAAGCCGCCGGTCTTGGCCCCCACATGCTTGGAGAGGCTGAACACGGCCGCGTCCCCGAACCCGCCGACGGGCCGGCCCCCGATCGCGCTGCCGATGGCGTGCGCGGCGTCCTCGATCAGCGGGATGCCCAACGCGTCGCAGCGGGCGCGCAGTTCGGGCGCGGGGTCGGGGTTCCCGTACAGATTGGTGGTGAGTACGGCGGAGAGTCCGCGCCAGACGGACTCGGGCACGGCGCCGGCGTCCAGGGACCCGTCGCGCGCGTCCAGCGGCGCCTGTACGGGGCGCAGTCCGGCGGCGAGCACGACGAAGAAGATCACGTCGTCGTTGACCGGCGACATCAGCACGCGTCCGCCGGGCGGACACCAGTGGCGCAGCGCCACGTACAGTCCCAGCCGGCACGACGGCACGTACAGACACTCCCTGCCGAGGCGTTGCGCCATCAGCGACTCCAGCACCGAGTACTCCGCCGGGCCGCCCTCCCCAAGAGCCATCACGTATCCCCATCCCCCCTGCCCGGCTCAATGTGGCGCATACCGGACGCGCCGTCAATAAGGCGCAGCCTCACCGCGATGCCGCCCGCTCACCCCACCAGCTCGCGCACGAACCGCAGCCCGGGCCGCCCGTCCAGCTCGCACTCGCCGACCTGCGTGAAGCCCGTACGGGCGAGCACAGCCCGTGAACCGGCGTTCTCCACCATCGCCCGGGCCCGCAGCGAGGAGAGCCCGTACTCCGCGACGGCCAGCTCACACACCCGCCGCACCCCGGCACTCGCCACCCCGCGCCCGGCCGCCCGCTCGGCCACCCGGAACCCCAACTCGGCTGCCCCGTCGGCGACGTCCACCAGATTGACCCGCCCCCACACGGCCCCGTCCCCGTCCACGAGCAGATGGAAATGGCACTCCCCGGCCTCCTGCTCGTCGAGCAGCGCACGGTGCCGTTCGTCGAACCGGGCGAAGTACTCATCGCCCCGGTCGGGAACGGAGGCCGCGAAGTAGGCCCGGTTCTCCCGCTCGAACGTGAGCAGGGCGGCGGCATGGTCGGCACGAAGCCGCTGAATCTCAGGCACGGTCCCACGCTACGTCCGGCTCGCACAGTTGTGTCACAGAACGCCGACAGCGCAACCGACCGGGCGGGGCCGGCCCTCTTGCCGAGCGGATCGACCGCCCCTGACCGCCCCGTGCACCCCACCCGAGGAGCCAGCTGCCATGCCCGAGACCTCACCTTCCCTGAGCCGGCGCCTTCGCGGCCCGGTCATGGGACTCGCCGCAGCCGGTACGGCCCTCGTCCTCGCCGCCCCGACCGCCGCGACGGCCGCGCCCGGGCAGGCCCGCGCCGCCGCGCCCGACCCGGTCTCCGTACTGAAGTTCACCGCCAAGGAGCGCAAGGAAGCCGTCGCCTACTGGACGACCTCCCGCATGAAGGCCGTCGGGAAGTCCGTGGACCTCGGCCCGACCGGACCGAAGGCCAAGCCGTACAAGGGCACACCCCTGAAGACCGTGGGGCGGCTCTTTTTCGTCAACGCGAGCGGCGCCGACACCTGGTGCACGGCCACCGCCGTGAAGAGCGCCAACCGTTCCACCGTCATGACCGCCGCCCACTGCGTACGCCGGGGCTCCTCTCCCGGCAACACCAACATGCTGATGGTGTTCGTCCCCGGCTACAGCAAGGGCAAGAAGCCGCACGGCACCTTCGCGGTCCGCACCGCCGCGACCCCGCGCACCTGGGTGAACGACTCCACCAACGACATGGCCGCGCTGGTCGTCGACGCCGACACGAAGGGCCGCAAGCTCACGAACGTGGTGGGCGGCCAGGCCATCTCCTTCAGCCGCGCCGTCGGCGGCACCGTCTCCGCCCTCGGCTACTCCGCCACCCGCCCGCAGCGCGGCGAGGAACTCCTCCGCTGCGTCGGCAAGTCGAAGAAGGACGAGGGCGCCCAGTCCATCCCCTGCGACCTGACCGGCGGCTCCAGCGGCGGCCCCTGGCTGGCCGACTTCGACGCCACCACCGGCAAGGGCGTCCTGGTATCGGTCAACGCCGCGCTGGACTCCCTGACACCGACCAAGATGTACGGGGAGGTCCTGCGGACCACGGCCAAGAAGGTGTACGACCGGGCCCAGAACAGCTGACGCGGGCGCGCGGGTACCACCAGGCCGGGCCACCGATCGCCACACGGGCAGGCGTCACTGGGCGACGCCTGCCGAACGCGTTTGGCAGGCGTGGTCGACCGGAGGTCGGTGCAGCGCGCGAGGGCGCCGCGGGTCCGTCGGGCCTGGGCAGCAATCTGAAACCGGCAGTGCCCTTCGATGGGCAAGTTGAGCCTTCTCCGGTCCACCGGCCGGAACTTAAGTTACCTATGTGCCTACGGGAGGTGCCCGACGGCACACGGGGAGAAACATGAGGATGAAACGAGCCCTGATCGCTTGCGCGATGACGGTGGGAGTGGTGACTGTACCGCTCGCGACGGCCACATCCGCCCAAGCGACTCAGTCCCAGTGCTACAACTACCTGTACAACAAGGGAGTGAAGGTCGGGGACAAGGTCGTGCACGCGTGCAGTCACCCTGCGTTGCTCGGCACCGCTAACCCTGCTTGTTACACAGACCTCTGGAACGCCGGCATGAGGAACACCAGCTGGATCGTGGCCGCCTGTAACCTCGCGTAGGCGACCTGGTCTCGGGAAGTGTCTCCATACCTGCCCTCATAGTGACGCACTCTCAGTAGGGTCGGGGACCGGAAACGGAGCGTCGGCAAGCGCGTCGCCGGGTCTCGACCCTACTGAGGCGCCGGCACATCATTGACCTCTGGTCACGGGGCGTGAGAACGGCGCTCCGAGTTCCGTGTGGTGGACCGGAGCCGGACCGCGCAGCCGAACCGGTGGCGGTTTCAGGTGTTTCTGTCCGGTCTTCCGTGGTCGAGGATCTCGATGGCCAGCCAGAGGTCGTGACGCGCGTTCGGGACCCGTAGCAACGATCGCTGCAGAACCTGTTCGAGTCGTATGAGTCGCTTGCGGGCTCCTGTCACCGAAACGCCGAGCACTTGTGCCGTCGTTCGCAGCCGCGTGTCGTTCCGCAGCCAGGTGCGCAGCGTGGCCTCCAGCGCGGGCGCGTCCTCATGTACGGGGCGTAGCTGCGTCAGCGCCCACTCCTGTACGGCCGGCATGCGGAGCAGTGTCTCGAAGTCGTCCCCGGCAGGGGCCGGCGGCGCCGGTTCCACCGTGCCCGGCCCGTGGTCCGTCACGCGCGGCAACTCCGCGATCCGCAGGGCCAGATCGAGCTTCGCCTGGTCACCCACGAGCTCCAGGTTCAGACCGAGGAGTGCCTCGACGCACCGGAGGCGCGAGGCGAGGGTGTTGCGGTGGATCTTCATGTGCCGGGTCGCGGCAGAGGAGAAGACCAGCCACGACCGGAGCGTATCGGTGAGGGTGCGGCTGCCGGGGTCGGTGGCCCGGGTGGGGACGTGCCCGGCCAGTGGCACCAGCAGGTGGTCGGCCCAGGTGAGCCCGTGGCGGCCCACGATGACGGGCAGCCCGAGTGCGGCGTCGAACCGGGTCCAGCGCTCGGGGCGGCCACGGGCCACCGCGAGCGCGTGGAACGCCTGTTCGTAGCCGGTGGCCGTGTCGCGCAGCGCCAGCGCGTCGCCGGTCCCCACGACACAGCCCTCGATCTCGGCCGTGAGCGCGGCTTCCAGCGGGCGGGCGCCGGCGGGGAGCGGGGTCGCGGGCGCGACCATGAGCACATGGTCGGAGTAGACGGGGCACCCTACGATCCATGCCCGGCCGCCGGTGAGTTCGGTGCAGATACGGATCGTCTCGGCCCGCCGGCCGGGTCCGCACTCGATGACATGGAACCGGGCCGGATCGTAGAGGCGCGGCGCCAGGACGCTTGCGATCTGATGCGCCGTCGTGAGGTTCCCGGACATCAGCAGATGCAGCACGGCCTCCCGTCCGCGCGCGTCGGCGATCTCCACGCGCCGCCGGGCCCGTTCGGTCTCCTGCGCCCTCCAGCAGACACCGAGCAGCGGCCCCGCGTCGGCCGGCGCGGCCGTCGCGAGGGGTTCGGGTCCGACGACCGCGAGGACCGGTCCGGACGGAACGGATCCGGACTGGTCCCCGGGTATGCCGACGGCCAGCAGCGCGGCGGAGCGGCCCGGCGACTCACCCCCGACGAATGTACGCAGCCCCCGCTCACGCATCACGCGCAGCCCGTCGGCGACGAGCGTCATCCCATCGGAGTCGCACTCCCGGGGAGATTGCGCCTGAACGCCGCCGGCCGGGTCCACGAGCCCGACCCAGCACCCCGTCCGGCGTGCCAGCCACCGCACCAACGCCTGTACGCTGTCCGCCTTGCCCGCCAGCCGGTGCATGGTCAGGATGTCGGCGGCGCGCCGGGAATCCAGGGACGGCGTCACTGGCTCGCCCACGCCGCACCTCTTCGCCTGACCGGTCAGCGTGTCGGGGCCTGCAAACCCGCCACGGGAGGAGACGGATTATCCCCGCTGCACCGGGGATGACGCCACCCCCGGTGCGCGGAGGAACGCGAACGGCTCCGCTGCACCGCCCCAAAGGCTGCTCAGCCTTCTGGCACAGAGCGGCGGCATGACCTCTGGCTGGTCATCGAGATCCTCGACCGCGGAAGGCCGGACAGAAAACGTCTGACACGCAGCACCGCGCAATCACGAGCGGTACCTCGCTGCCGGCGCCGTGTGCGGGGCGCGGCCGAACGGGGCGACGGCGGTCTGTCGCATCCCGCGCAGCCATCTGACACCGGGGGCACCCTCCGATGGGCATTTTGAGTCTCGCTCCCGCCACCGGTCGTCACTACGGTACGTACCCGAGGGGACAACGGGGAGGAAGCAAGAAGCTGAACCACATCGTCGAGCGCGACGCCGGCATACGTCCGCTGATCAAAGAACAATCATCACCAAGTGGGGGAAACTTGCGAATGAAACGCCGCATCGCCACGTTGATCGCGTCGACTGCGCTCCTGGGTCCATCACGACCCGGGGCGACGCCTGCTCTCCGCGTGTGGAAGCCGTGGCCGACCGGAGGTCGGTGCTACGCCCGGGCCCCCGGGCGGCAGGCCACGGCCCGGATTTTCAGAGGCCCAGCAGCTCTTTCAGGGATGCGATCAGGGCGAGCGCACCGCTGCCCGCGGCGGAGCCCTCCCGGATGGTGGTGAGCCAGCCGCGTACGCGCTCCTCGTCCACGGGCCGCTCCTCACTCTCCGCCCGCGCGAGCTCGCCGCGGAGTTGTACGGCCGCGTCGTCCCGCCCGTCCTGCTCGGCACGCAACAGCCGCACCAAGTCGTCGGCGACGCCCATCGCCCGGGCGGCGGACGGCCCCTGGAAAATCAGGTTCTGGCCGCCGTCACCGAAGATGGACTGGCCGCTGATCGGTCCGTGAAAGTTGTATGTGCTCATGACCGTCTCCGTTCCGCGTCGTGGTCAGCTCTCGGCCGTGCCCGGTGCGGGAGCGGGCGAGGAAGCGGGGGCAGGCGCGGACGAAGGCCCGGGCCCGGCGGCTCCTTGCGAGGCGCCTGCACCGCTGCCCCCGACCGGCTCGCTTCCGCCTGTACCCGTGCCTGTGCCCTTGCCCTTGCCGGACCCGGCAGGGGACCGCCCCGCGTAGTTGGTCCCGTGGTTGCCGAACATGTTCTGTCCGACCACCGGACCGTTGAAGTTGTACGACTGGTTGTGGACGACCTTCTGGATGCGCTTCAGGTCGGACGCGTCGACGTTGTGCTCGGTCAGGAACCGTTCCGTGGCGAGCAGGACCGCCTGCTGGAGCCGCTGCAACGTGTCCCGCGCGTCCATCCGCTGGAGGTAGTCCCAGCGATTCCCGTCCGACACGTACGCGCGCAGCGTGTACAGGGTTCCGTAGTCGAAAAGGCTCTGGCGTCGCACGATCCGACGCCGGTTCGACCAGAGTCGCACCCGGTCGCGCAGTGGCCGAGCGGTGCGCCGGGACACCCGGCCCACCGATCTGAAGAGCTGGGGGCGCAGTTCCCGGAGGGTGTATCCCAGGAGCCGGAACGCTCGTTCTCCGGGGCCCAGGGGGAGCTCGTCCACCTTCTCGCCGATCGACGCCCACAGGGGAGGCACGGCATAGGCCGAGACCTCCCAGGAGAGGCGGGACTGGGTGAGCCGGGCCCGGAGGAACATGGTCTCCACATGCGTGCCGTCGGAACCGACCAGCTCCAGCGAGAGATAGGTGCGTACGTTTCCCGACGCCGCCACCCCCTCCGCGACGCGGTCGGGCCCGATACGAGTGACCGGACGCCGCATCGGATCCGGCAGCAACTCGGTGCCGAGATCGCGCACATGGTGCCCCCGTACGTACAGCCGGTCGCGGGCGCGCAACCCGTCGATGCCCGCGATGCCGGCCGCCTGTTCCGCGACGTAGGCGTGCAGCGCGGCCCCGTCGAACGGCTTGATCGTGAGCTTGTGGCCCTGCTTGTCCTCTGCGGCGCGGCCCACGTCGATGCCCGGCCAAACGGTCTCCATGACCAGGCTGCCGTGCCCCACGAAGGGATGCTCGCCGTCCGCCAGGGGACGTCTGCCGTCGTACGTCGTGGCGTACGCACGGACATTGGCCTCGTCCAGCGCGTCCAGTTCGGCTTCGAGGAGAGAGTCCAGGGGGCGGGCGCCCTCGCGTGGCCCGGCCTCCCCCCAGTGGAGGAGATGGGCCGTCCGCCATACGAACCAGCCCCACCCGTACACGAGCAGCACGGCCGCGAGGAGGGCCCAGCCGCCCAGATTCAGGTAACGGTGCAGGAGCGGCCGGGCCTGGTGGGCCCCGGCCTGCGTTGCCGCGGCGGCTCCGACCATGGCCAGGACCAGCGCGACGAGACAGAGACCGAGCAGCACGTCCCGCGCCGACCGAAGCCGCTCGGCGCGGCGCGCGTGCCGCACCACTGCCACCTGGTCGATGCCCAGGGGCGCGCCGTGTGCCCTGAACCGTTCCACCGTGAAGAGCTTGAGCACGGTCGACGCGAAGTCCATGTCGAGATACGCGTATCCGCAGAGCTGCCGAGTCACCAGGTCCGGTCGGGATCTCGGTAAATCGGGGTGTCCAGGTCGCTCCATCAGTCCCCCTTGCTGCGAGCGGTTTCCCTTTGGGAAAGGTAGCGCTCTCCGGGCGCTCGAACGAGAGCCCGGACTCGGGTGGACCGATGTACGGAGGCGTTTGAGGGGCGCTCGTTGACTACGGTTTCGGTGGGATGCGGTAGACGGAGACATGTTCGCGCGAATCGGCGGTGAATTCGGCCCCAGCCCAGTCCGCGTGCCTGCTCTCCAGCTCGAATCCGGCGAGCTGGGCCATCAGATCGAGTTCGGCCGGCCAGATGTAGCGGTGCGGGCTGCGGAACAACTGGGCTTCCTTGCCCTCGCCGAAGTGGAAGTGATGCGACACGACGTGCTGACGCAGCACGTCGTACGTGTCGAGGCCGATGTACCCGGTCTCGGAATGCCAGACGGTGGCGGCCTGCCCCGGCGGGAGCTTACGCAGCTCGGGGACCCACAACTCGACCACGAACCGGCCGCCGGGCCCGAGATGGCGGGCGGCGTTGCGGAAACACTCGACCTGCTCGGCCTGCGTGTACAGATTCGAGATGGTGTTGAAGACGAGATAGACGAGCGTGTACTCCCCGGGGGCGGCGGTGGTCGCCATGTCCCCGACGACCACGGGGAGCGTCGCCTCGTCGGCCTTGGTACGCAGCTGCTCCACCATCGGCGGTGACAGCTCGATGCCGGTGACGGGCACGCCGCGCCCGGCCAGCGGAATCGCCACCCGGCCGGTCCCGACGGCGAATTCGAGCGCGGCCCCCTCTCCCGCGAGTGCGGCGAGGCGGTCCACGGTGGGCGTCACGATCTCGGGCGCGAACATGCCCTTGCCGGGCGTGTCATAGCGCTGGGCGGTCTCTGTGTCCCAGATCTCTGCCTGCTGCTCCATGCCGGCCACGTTCGCCGCCACGGCTGCGCGGTGTCCAGCGATTTTCGTTCCGCCGAAGCGCACCTCGGCGCGGCTCAGACGTCGAACCGGCCCGCCTTCACCCCGGCCAGGAAGGCGGCCCATTCATCCGGGGTGCAGTATTGGATGCCAGCACGGCGGTTCTTGCTGTCGCGCACGGCGCAGCCACCGTCTGCGGTGTGGGCGACTTCTACGCAGTCCGTCGTCGGTGATGCCCCCGAGGCGCTAGCCTTCTTGAACGCCGTCACTATGTCCGACTTCCTCATCCTGCTTCTTCCTCGGTCTCCGAGACGTCCTTTATCACCCTTTGGATGAAGGTCAGGCTCTGGTTGGGCGTCAGCGCGGCAGACCTCAACCTCTCGAAGATCTGAACATGCTTGGCCATGTCTTCCACATCTTCCAGGATCACCGTGCTTGACGTGGTGTCAAACGCAACGGCCTGAGGTGCTGGCTCGGAAGCGAAATTGAACATGACGAAGTGGGAGGACATATGCGCCGTCTGCCACTCGGAGGTGGGCAGCACCTGGAGGCTGACGTTCTGTCGCTGCGCGACCTGATGGATGTGGAGCAGCTGATCACTGTGGGTCTTCCGCGACGGCATGGGCGCGGTGAGAGCGGGTTCCCAAATGACCGCCGCGTACTGTGCGCCGTTATCCTCGATGATCTTTCTGCGGGCCTGCCGAATGGCCACCGCTTCTTCGATGGCTTCGGGGGCGTGGAGGGTGGGGCTGAGTTCCATGAGCGCTCGGATGTAGGCGTCGGTCTGGAGCAGGCCGGGAATGAAGAGTGATTGCCACGTCCGGATATACGTGGCATCCGTCTCCAGCGTGACGAAGTCTGCGAAGCCCTCGTTCTTGACCACCCACGGGAAGTCGAGCCACCAACCTCGTTTGTTCGAATCCCGCGCAAGCTGCTCAAGCCGCTGGTAGACCTCGCGATCCTCAACCCCGTATAGCTCCAGCAGCAGCCGGACGTCACCGGGGCGGGCGGATACCTGGCCGGCCTCGATGCGGCTGATTTTGGTCGTCGACCCCACGATGTGATCAGCCGCATGCTGTTGGTCCAGCTTTGCTGCCTCGCGGTATCGCTTCAGCGCCGCGCCGAGCCGTCTGCTGCGCATGGTTGGGCGTCCACCTGCTGGCATGTTCCCTCCTTCACTGCCTGTGGCTCAGTTTGCAGGGTGCGGAGTGCCGCACGCTAACCGATTGGCGACTAGACGCCACGCGCAAGTTTGCGCTCTCGATTCGATTGCCTTGTTCGTCAGGTGCGCCCTAGCGTGGATTGCGTCACGCAACGTCGTCTTGTCGGGACGTTAGGTGACTCTGGTTCCGTCTGCCCACTCACCTTGGGAGCCCCATGCTCGGACGTACGCACATCAAGAGATTCCGGATCCGCAAGCACTCCGTGCCGGAGGCCCGACGCCACGTCGAAGTGCTTCTGCGGCAGTGGCAACTCGGCTGCCTCGTCGACGATGTTTCCCTCGTCGCGAGCGAGTTGACGACCAACGTCGTCCAGCATGCCCGAGGCACCGGCGACTTCTTCGATCTGGGGCTGCGGCGCCGCACCGGCGCACTGATCCTAGAAGTGTCCGACTCGTTCCAGTGGAAGATGCCCGAGCTCATGAAGCCCGGTGACGACGACCTCGGAGGGCGCGGCCTCATCATTGTCGACTCGCTCTGCGAGGAGTGGGGCGTACGGCCACGTGATCCGGGCAAGACTGTCTGGGCGCGGCTGCCGATCGCGCACGAGGCGGCGGTGTGCTCGGAGTGAGGGACGCCTCTACGCGTGATCCGGCCCTGCTGTTCCCGTGTGAGGCGTGCGGCTGCCTGGTCGTCTCCTCGACGCTGCGGGCGCGTCCGGCCGGTCCGTACGGGCGCGGTACGCGGCTCGTATGCGTGGACTCGGGGGCCTGTTACGGACGTAGCCGGGCCGGGACCGGATCGTAGGCCGCGCGTCGGGCCGAAGCGCACCCCCGGGTTCTCCCCGGCGGCAGGCCACGGCCCGTACGGCGAACGGCGCCGGACTCAGCGGGCGAGGTGCCCCAGCGTCGCGCGGACCTGGTCCAGCGGGTGGTCGCCGACCGGGCGCAGGACGACCGTGTCCGCGCCCGCGTCCCACAGGCTCTCGACGCGGCGGGCGGTTGTCGCCGCGTCGCCCGCCGCCAGGAAGACCTCCTCGGGCGGGATGCCCAGCCACCCGGTGTACTCCTCGACCACCGGCGCGGTGGCCGTGGCGACGCGGTCGGGCCGGTCGTCCACGTACAGGTGGGTGAAGGCGATGAGTTCGTGCGGGCGGGGCGGGGTCGCGGCGGCGCGGCCCTTCCCGATGGTTTCGAGCGCGGCCTTGAGTACGTCCGGGCCCTGGCCCTCGGCCATGACCGTACCGTCGGCCACGCGGCCGGACAGTTCCAGCGAGCGCGGGCGTACGACACCGGCCACCAGCGGCGGTGCCACCTCCGGCGGGTGGACCAGGCGTACGCCGTCGATGTGCACCGCGCGGCCGTCCACCGTGGTGGTCTCTCCGCCGAGCAGGCTCCGTACCGCCGTGATCGTCTCCTCCAGCAGCGCGAGCTTGGTGGGGGAGACGGCGCCGACCTGGGCCATCCAGTCCGGGGCGCCGTGCCCGATGCCCGCGATGATCCGGCCCGGGAACACCCGGGCCAGCGTGGCGAGTTCCATGGCGAGGAGCGCCGGGTTGCGCAGCGGCGCCGGCATGATGCCGATCCCGACCCGCAGCCGGTCGGTGGCGGCCAGCGCGAGCGTCGCCGAGGACACCGAGCCCGCCCAGGCCAGGTCCTCCACGAGCCACAGGTCGTCCGCGCCGAGCTCTTCCACCGTACGGGCGTACGCCGCCAGCTCTTCCGGGCGCCCGTCTCTGTCGAACATCACGCCGATACGGCGGGAGGAAGCGAAGTCACTGGTCATCCGATGACCCTACTGTGACCGCCTGCGGCCAGGGGAGCCATCGAGCCGCGATCTTTGAGGCGCGATCACCGAGCCGCGATACGGGTCAATTCCGCGCTGAACTCCCGCAGTTCCGGCGAGGGCCGGGCGGCGGAGGAGACGAGCCCCGCCACGGACCGGGCCTGCTCGGCGACGCAGACGGGATCCATCAGCCCCGGCCCACCGTTCTGTCCGGGGTCCATCGCCTGTTCGGCTCCGGCCAGGACACCATCGGCCCCGATCCGGGGCGAGAGATAGCTGACCTCGGGCACGGTGACCGTCGAACCGTCGTCCATGTGGAGGGAGATGGTGAAGGTGTAGACCCACGGTAGTGCCCCCTCCACATGGCGCCCGGGCCCGACCGTGAACGCCACGCGCTCCTGCGCGTGCGGCGGAAGGGTGTACACCATCTTGCGGGTGGCCACCGACCCCTTGCCCACGTTCTCCGGTGCCTCGATGTCGTACTGCGCCATGATCTCGGTTCCGCCGGTGCCGCTGGCGGGACAGCCGACCTGGGTCGCCGCGCTGAAGCGCACCTTCGCGTGGCTCACCAGAACGGGGTCGTCGCCCGTGTTCCGCAGCACCGCGCTGACCACGGTCGCACTCTGCTCGATCCGGCCGGTGACCTCACCGTCGAAGACGCGGTCGGCGGCGATGTTCTCCTCGCGGTCGACATCGGAGTTGACCAGGGTGACGGCAGGCGGTGGTTCCGGTTCCGGCTCCGGGGTCGGTCGGGGCTGCGCGTCGGGCCAGAAGAGGAAGATCAGCCCGGCCACTCCGCCGACGACGGCGACCACTCCGCCGACGGTCGTGAGGATCTCCTGCGGTCTGCGCCAGAAGGGGGTGGCCGGCGCACCACCGTCTCCGGCACGGTCCCCGGACCCGTTCGCGCCCCCGTTCCCGTTCCCGTCCCCGGATCCCTGACCGGCTCCTTCGTCGGCGTCATCCCCCGCGCTCGTGCGGCGCGTTTCTTCCTCTCCCATGGTCTCTCCCTCCCCCACCCGGGTGAACAGCCATACCCGTCACAGCCGTCCCGGTTGTTGTGCGCGGCTGCCGCACCGGATTGAATCCGGGAGAAGACCAGTCACGAACAGCAGCGAACGGGGAGCCAGTTGAGAGCCCGACACCACCTCAGATCCACCCGGCCGACGCGTACCGTCCGTACCGTACTGCCCACCCTGGCCGCCGCCTTCGCCCTCCTGGCGGCCCCCGGTGGCGCCTACGCCGCGAGCGTCCAGCACCCCCTGGAGTCCGCTCCCGCCGTGCTCGCCGCCGCCTCCCTCAAGGTCATGGACTGGAACATCCAGGGCGGCCAGGGCACCGACGGCGTCACCGACATCAACCGGATCGCGCGCGTGATCGGGGATCAGGATCCGGATGTCGTCACCCTCCAGGAGGTGCACGACAACCGGGCCGTCGGCGGGCCCAACCAGTGGCAGGTACTGCTCGACGCCTTCCCCCAGTACGTCGCGCACTTCGCCAGGAGCGACACCAATGCCCTGGGCGGCGTCGCGGGCAATCTCATTCTCAGCAAGTACCCGATCAAGGAGAAGCTGACCTACCAGCTCCCGCAGTATCCCAGCGGCACCACCGCCGTCCTGCGCAGCCTCGGCGGTGCCCGTCTCGACGTCGAAGGGACCGACGTACGCGTCTACACCACCCACCTCTCGGCCGGGGTCGGCACCGAGGCCACCGAGCGCCGCAACCGGCAGGCGCGCGCCGTCATCGACAAGGTGTCCGGCTCCCTGATGACGACGCCGATGCTGCTCACCGGCGATCTCAACGTGCGCCCCGACGACGCGATCAGGCCCTGGTTCGCCGCCGCCGACTGGATCGACTCGTGGACCCGGGTGAACGCCAATACGGGCAGCGGCGCGGTCACCCACCCCGGGGACGGGCTCGACGACTCCCGTATCGACTACGTCTACGCGACGCCCGCGTTCGATGTCGGCGCCGCCCGTACCGTCGCGACCACGGCCTCCGACCATCTGCCCGTCGTCACCGACCTGACCGTCCGCCCGGCGCCCGTCACCAAGGCCGGGTCCGTGTCGGCCGGCGCCGACTCCCGCGCGGGATGGGCACAGCTCGCCGTGGCGGGGGACGGCAGCGCCACCCTGCGGGTCTGCGACAACAAGGCGGACGGCTGGGGCGTACGCGGCTACGTGTACGCGACGTCGGGCGGCGCCCAGGTCCTGACCGGGGCGGACGGGGCGTACGCCGACCGCTGCACCGACTTCGGGACGGGGGCGGGGGCCGTGACCTCACCTGTCGTCAAGGTCTGTCTCTACCAGAGCGGTGTGGAGAAGGACTGCCGGCAGCGGCAGCTCCTCTGAGCCGACGGGCCGACGGGCCGACAGCCGAGTGCGCCCGTCCCCTCGTTCAGGGGACGGGCGCACGGGGCGGACAACGGCGGCGAGGAGAGGAACGCAACTCCGGCCCGCTCACTCCTCCAGCGTCAGGCCCTTTCTGAGCTTGACCAGGGTGCGGGTGAGCAGCCGCGACACATGCATCTGCGAGATGCCCAGCTCCTCCCCGATCTCCGACTGCGTCATGTTCGCGACGAAGCGCAGGGAGAGGATCGTACGGTCGCGCGACGGCAGCGTCGCGATCAGCGGCTTCAGCGACTCGACGTACTCGATGCCTTCGAGCCCGTGGTCCTCGTACCCGATCCGGTCGGCCAGCGCGCCCTCGGTGTCGTCGTCCTCGGGCTGTGCGTCCAGCGAGCTCGCGGTGTACGCGTTGCTCGCCGTCATGCCCTCGACGACCTCCTCCCTGGTGAGGCCGAGGTGCTCCGCCAGTTCCCCGACGGTGGGTGCGCGGTCGAAGCGCTGCGCCAGTTCGTCGCCCGCCTTGGCGAGGTCGAGGCGCAGCTCCTGGAGCCTGCGCGGTACGCGTACCGACCAGGACGTGTCGCGGAAGAAGCGCTTGATCTCGCCGATGATCGTCGGCATCGCGAAGGTGGGGAACTCGACGCCCCGGCTCAGTTCGAAGCGGTCGATGGCCTTGATCAGGCCGATCGTGCCGACCTGGACGATGTCCTCCATCGGCTCGCTGCGGGAGCGGAACCGGGAGGCCGCGAACTTCACCAGGGCGAGGTTCAGCTCGACCAGGGTGTTGCGTACGTACGCGTGCTCGTGGGTGCCCTCTTCCAGCGCGTCCAGGCGGGCGAAGAGGGTCTTCGACAGGGCCCGGGCGTCCACCGCGCCCACTTCGTCGAAGGGCGGGATCTCGGGCAGGTCGGTGAGCCCGTCGGGGCAGTCCTCGGGCTGCCGCGCCGCGTCGGACGGAGCGTCGGACAGCGCGTCACGCGGCGCGTCGGACAGAGTGACGTGGGTCTCAACAGCTGGGGGCGGAGTTGCCGACGGCGCGTTCTGGGTACGCGGTTCGTCGAGCCGGGGTGACATGGTCTCCTCCATACGTTCTCGGCATATGGCTGCCGAAGCCGATATGTGTTGCTCCGGTTTGCGGCGCCTCCAAAGCCGGTCGCGGGCGGACGTGTCCCTACTAGCCCTACCCGGTAGGCAGTGACCGTTGCAAGTGTTAATTGCGGCATATGTCCATATTGTGGGGGACTTTGGGTACCGCCCGAGGTGTGAAAGGCGTAATGTTCGACGGGCGTCATCCGCTGGTGATGACGGCGGGACGGACCACTGTCGGCATGATCGACACCATCGGCGAAGAGGGACGGGCATGGACCGCCAGACGGTCGGCAGCACGAACCGGGGCCGGCTTCAGGTCGGAGTTCGGGCCGAGGGCCCGAGCGAGGTAGTGACGGCGGTCGGTGAGCTGGATCACCATACGGCCGAGTTGTTGCGCGAGCCCCTGGAGGACGCCCTTGAGCGGGGCCGGGTGCGCCTGGTGATCGATTGTTCACAGCTCGAATTCTGCGATTCCACCGGGCTCAACGTGCTCCTCGGTGCCCGTCTGAAGGCGGAGGCCGCCGGGGGAGGGGTCCATCTGGCCGGAATGCTGCCCGTCGTCGCGAGGGTCTTCGAGATCACCGGGGCGGACGCCGTGTTCACCGTCCATGACTCGCTCGCGGACGCCCTGGCCGGCTGAGCGGGTCCGGCCCGCGCCCCGGCTCGTGCCCCCGCCTCCATCCCGGCGACGCCCCTCCGTCGCTCCCGCCGCCAAGCGGATCCGACCCCTTTCATGGCCTCTTTTCCGCCTTGTCGTGGCAGCGGGGGCCGCTGTGTTGCCTGTGTCACGACGCCCGTTCGATGAAGTGGGTGTTGTCACGATTCGGAGGGGCAGAAGACCCCGGGCAGGCCTCGCGGGATCCTGGCTCGCACCATTGATGAAGCTGTATTGAACTTGTACTGAAGTTGTATTGACGTCGCATTGTTGAACTCACGCATTGGTGAATCGGTGAGGTGAAGCGCTGATGAGCACCACCCGGCAGCCGCCGCCGGGCGACCTCGGCCCCGAGTCGGACCGGTCGGGGCATTCCCCCGTGGCGTCCGACGCGCGGGTGCGGACGCTCGTACTGGCCGGCGCCAGCGGTGTTGTCCCGCTCGCGCGTGACTTCACCCGCCAGGCGCTCCACGACTGGGGCTGGCTCCCGGCCGCGACCGCCGACCGCCGCGCCGCCGCGGAGGACGTCCTCCTGGTCGTCTCCGAGCTGGTCACCAACGCCTGTCTGCACGCCGGCGGCCCCGAGGGGCTGCGCGTCGCGTACACCGCGAAGGTGCTGCGGCTGGAGGTCAGCGACCTCGGCACGGGCCAGCCGGCGCCGCGCACCCCGCACCGCGCGGGGCGTCCCGGTGGGCACGGCATGTTTATCGTGCAGCGGCTCTGCCTCGACTGGGGTGTCGTCAGGACGCCGGGCGCGGTGGGCAAGACCGTCTGGGCGGAGCTGTCCGCTCCGGCGTGACGCGCGTAGGCCGTACGTACGAGAAGGGGCGCCGCGACCGGATCGACCGGTGCGACGCCCCTTCCCGTACGCCGTCACGGGCACGCGCCCGTGCCCCCGTACGTCAGCGGCTCAGCGGATGTCGCCCATCAGCGCCCTGACCTTCCGCCGGTACATGAAGACCGCGATCCCCGCCGCCGTGGCGAGCAGTGCCTCCAGGGCCACCACGCCCGTACGGCTCAGATCGACGCCGCCGATGGAGAGCAGCCCGGTCACCGAGTCGCCCGCCGTCACCGCCAGGAACCAGACGCCCATCATCTGGCTCGCGTACTTCGCCGGCGCCATCTTCGTCGTCACCGACAGGCCCACCGGCGACACGCACAGCTCACCGACGGTCTGGATCAGATAGATGCCCACCAGCCACATCGGGCTGACCAGCGTCCCCCCGTCCGCCAGGAAGAGCGGGATCAGGAAGAAGAAGAACGAGACGCCGATGAAGAACAGCCCGGCGGCGAACTTCACGACCGTGCTGGGCTCCTGGCCCCTGCGGTTGAGCCACAGCCAGAACCAGGCGATGACCGGCGCCAGCGCCATGATGAAGACGGGGTTCAGCGACTGGTACCAGGACGTCGGGAAGGACAGCCCGAAGAGCGAGTCGGCGGCCTTCGTCGTGCCGAACGCCTGGACCGTCGAGCCGCCCTGGTCGTAGATCATCCAGAAGACCGCGGCGGCCACGAAGAACCAGATGTACCCGGACATCTTGGTCTGCTCGGTCGCCGACAGTTCCTTGTCGCGCTTGATCCTGATCAGCACGGCGGCCGGGATGGCCAGGCCCGCCAGGGTCAGCGGGACCATCGCCCAGTTGAGCGTGAAGTTGCCGCTGAGGACGACGGCCGCGTAGAAGACGGCCGCGATCAGCAGCCAGGTCAGGCCCTTGCGCAGCCAGGCGGCGCGCTCCTCGCGGGAGAGCGGGGTGGGGACCCGGCTGCTCTGCGGGCTGAGGTGCTTCGTACCGAGCAGGAAGGCGGCCAGGCCGATGGCCATGCCGACCGCGGCGAGCGCGAAGCCGAGGTGCCAGCTGTACTTCTCGCCCACGGTGCCGATGATCAGCGGGGCGAAGAAGGCGCCGATGTTGATGCCCATGTAGAAGACGGTGAACCCGCCGTCGCGCCGCGGGTCGTTCGGGCCGTCGTAGAGATGGCCGACCATCGTGGAGATGTTGGCCTTCAGCAGGCCCGAGCCGAGCGCCACCAGCGCCAGACCGGCGAAGAACGTCCCCGTGCCCGGCAGGGCGAGCGTGAGGTGGCCCAGCATGATCGTGCAGGCCGCGATCGTGACGGTCTTGCGCGGGCCCCAGACCCTGTCCCCCAGCCAGCCGCCGGGCAGCGCCAGCAGATAGACCATCGACAGGTAGATGGAGTAGATGGCCGTGGTCGTGGCCAGGTCCATCGCGAGGCCGCCGCCCTGAAGCCCCTTCGAGGCATCGGGTCCGCCGGAGAGCAGATAGATGGTGAGCAGTGCCCTCATGCCGTAGAAGCTGAAACGCTCCCACATCTCGGTCATGAAGAGGGTGGCCAGTCCGCGGGGGTGGCCGAAGAAGGTCTTCTCCGGTCCGGCGGGTACGCCGGGCGAATCGGGCGAATCCTTCATCAGGCTGGACGCCATGGTCGATCCTTCGTGGGGGGTCTGCACAGAAAAAGGACCTTCGGCGCTCAGCAGGCCAAAGGTCCCCGGGTGGTACTACAGGCGTCTCGCCACCATACGGCACGACAGAGCGCCATATGGAAGGGTATGAGAGATGGATCACAGGTTTTTATGGAACCAAACGCTTATATTCGAAGGCGGATCATCCGATCGAACCACTGAGCCGCAGGCGTCACACCGAACCCCGTCCGTACCCCCTCCGCGGCTCGTCCACGGCCCGCCGGACGCCCCACCGGGCGCCCCGCCGCGCCCCCGTGACGGTCGCCGAGCACTTCCCGACCGGCACCCTTCGCGGTCTACCATCACCCCATGACCCGTGTACTGCTCGCCGAGGACGACGCTTCCATCTCGGAGCCGCTGGCCCGCGCCCTGCGCCGGGAGGGATACGAGGTCGAGGTCCGCGAGGACGGTCCGACCGCGCTGGACGCCGGACTCCAGGGCGGCGTCGACCTCGTCGTCCTCGACCTGGGGCTGCCCGGCATGGACGGCCTCGAAGTCGCCCGCAGACTGCGCGCCGAAGGCCATACCGTCCCGATCCTGGTGCTGACCGCCCGCGCCGACGAGGTGGACACCGTCGTCGGGCTGGACGCCGGCGCCGACGACTACGTGACCAAGCCGTTCCGGCTGGCGGAGCTGCTGGCGCGGGTACGGGCGCTGCTGCGGCGCGGTGCCGCGGACCCCGTGCCGGCCCCGGCCACCCACGGCGTGCGGATCGACGTCGAGTCGCACCGGGCCTGGATGGGCGACGAGGAACTGCAGCTCACGGCAAAGGAGTTCGACCTGCTGCGCGTCCTGGTCCGGGACGCGGGCCGGGTCGTCACCCGCGACCAGTTGATGCGCGAGGTCTGGGACACCACGTGGTGGTCGTCCACCAAGACGCTCGACATGCACATCTCCTGGCTGCGCAAGAAGCTCGGCGACGACGCGGCGAACCCGCGGTACATCGCGACGGTACGGGGCGTCGGCTTCCGCTTCGAGAAGAGCTGACGTGCTGAAGTACTGCAGTGCTGAAGTACTGAAGAGCTGATGCCCGGAGGGCACCGTGCGCCGTCGTCTGATCAACTCCACGCTCGCCGTGGTGCTTGTCGTCATCGCCGTCTTCGGGGTGTCGCTCGTCATCGTCGAGACCCGCACCATCAGCAACAGCGCCCAGGAGAGCGTGGACTCCGAGGCGCTGCGGCTGGTCAGCATCGTCGACAGCCGGCTGATCGGCGGCGACCGCATCACGGCCAGGATCCTCTCCGAACAGATCGACCAGACGCGGTACGCGCGGATCGAGATCCCCGGCCGCGCGGACGTCGAGATCGGTACGCGCCCGACCGGCAGTGTGATCCGCGCGAAGGCGGAGGGCGAGGAGGGCGAGACCGTCATCGTCGAGGAGGCACGCTCCTCCGTCACCCGTGAGGTCGGCCGTACGCTGCTGATCATCGGCGCGGTGGCGCTGCTCGCCGTCGTCGCCGCCGTGCTGCTCGCCGTGCGCCAGGCGAACCGGCTGGCCTCACCGCTCACCGATCTGGCGGAGACGGCGGAGCGCCTCGGCTCGGGCGACCCGCGCCCCCGGCACAAGCGGTACGCGGTGCCCGAGCTGGACCGGGTCGCCGATGTCCTGGACTCCAGCGCCGAGCGGATCGCGCGGATGCTCACCGCCGAGCGCCGGCTCGCCGCGGACGCGTCGCACCAGCTCCGTACACCCCTGACCGCCCTGTCCATGCGGCTGGAGGAGATCTCCGCCACCGACGATCTGGACACGGTCAAGGAGGAGGCCATGATCGCGCTGACGCAGGTCGAGCGGCTCACCGACGTGGTGGAACGGCTCCTGACCAACGCGCGCGACCCCCGGACGGGCTCGGCCGTCGCCTTCGATCTCGACGAGGTCGTCAAGCAGCAGATCGCGGAGTGGCGGCCCGCCTACCGCAGTGCTGGGCGCGCCATCGTCTGTTCGGGGCGGCACGGCATGCGGGCGGTCGCCACGCCGGGCGCGGTCGCCCAGGTCCTCGCGGCGCTGATCGAGAACTCGCTGATGCACGGCGGCGGTACGGTCGCGCTGCGCACCCGTGTCACCGGCAACCAGGCGGTGATCGAGGTGACGGACGAGGGGCCCGGCGTACCGGCGGACCTCGGGGCGCGGATCTTCGAGCGGACCATCAGCGGCCGGAACTCCACCGGGATCGGCCTCGCCGTCGCCCGTGACCTCGCGGAGGCGGACGGCGGACGGCTGGAGCTGCTCCAGCAGCAGCCGCCGGTCTTCGCGCTCTTCCTCAGCAGGGAGGCCCGTACCCGCAAGGCGACGAAGGACCCGGACCGCCCGGTCCGCTGACGCGGCTCGCGGCGCCGCGGACACCCGGACGCACGAAAGCCCCCGGTCAGCGAAGACCGGCCGGCTCTGACTCCGGCTGCTCCGCGTCGCCGGAGGCGGGCAGGGCCCTGAAGACCCAGGTGCGGTAGGACCAGAAGCGGAACAGCGTGGCTATCCCGATGCCGAGGAACTTGAACACGTTGCTCTGGAGCGGGGTGTCCCAGCCGAAGCCGTACGTCGCCGTGTACAGCACCCCGTTCTCGATCACCAGCCCGACCACGCTGAACAGCAGGAAGAGCGTCAGCTCGCGGGTGCGGCGGCTCTTGTCGCGGTCCCGGTAGGTGAAGTAGCGGAACCCGACGTAATTGCAGGCGATCGCGACGACCGTGGCGAGGATGCTGGCCCGGACCACGGGCAGTTCCGTGGTGTGCCGTACGAGGTTGAAGACCAGCAGGTTGACCAGCAGGCCCACGCCGCCCACCGCCCCGAACTTGGCCACCTCGCGCACGAGCCGGCCCAGTCGCACGCGGAGTGCGCCCTCTTCGCTCATCTGCCCGTTCAGCCCCGTCCGGTCGGTATCGGTGTCGGTATCGGTGTCGGCGTGCGGTATTGGCGTCGGCATGCGGTATTGGCGTGCGGTGCCCGTGATCGGCACCGCCGGTCGGACCATGCTAACCAGCGCCCCCGGAGCCCGCCCCTCCGTCCACAGCCCGGCGGCGCCCGGCAGCTCCCCGCGGCGGGTGCCTGTGGACAAGTGGGCGGGCCGGGGCGGGCGGCGGCTACGCTAGCTGCGTGACGTTCCCGGTAGTCGGCATGGTCGGCGGCGGTCAGCTCGCCCGTATGACCCACGAGGCGGGCATCCCCCTCGGCCTCAGATTCAAGCTCCTCAGTGACACCCCCCAGGACTCGGCGGCCCAGGTGGTGAGCGAGGTCGTCGTGGGCGACTATCGCGACCTGGACACGCTGCGTGACTTCGCGCGCGGCTGTGACGTGATCACGTTCGATCACGAACATGTCCCCGTCGAGCACCTGCGTGCCCTGGAGGCCGACGGCATCCCCGTCAGACCAGGCCCGGAGGCGCTGCTGCACGCCCACGACAAGGGCGTCATGCGCGCGCGGCTCACGGAGCTGGGCGCGCCCTGCCCGCGCCACCGGATCGTGGCCGACGCGGCCGACGCCGCGGCCTTCGCCGCCGAGGGGAGCGGCTTCCCCGTCATCCTGAAGACGGTGCGCGGCGGGTACGACGGCAAGGGCGTCTGGCTCGTACGGTCCGAGGCGGACGCCGAGGAGCCCTTCCGCGCCGGGGTCCCGGTCCTCGCTGAGGAGAAGGTCGACTTCGTACGGGAGCTGGCGGCCAATGTCGTCCGCTCGCCGCACGGCCAGGCCGTGGCCTACCCCGTGGTCGAGTCCCAGCAGGTCGACGGCGTCTGCGACACGGTCGTCGCGCCCGCGCCCGGCCTCTCGGAGGAGCTGTCGGGCGAGGCCCAGCGCCTCGCCCTGCGCATAGCCGCCGAGCTCGGCGTGGTCGGCCATCTCGCCGTCGAGCTCTTCGAGGTCAGGTCCGAGGACGGCACGCCCGGCATCCTCGTCAACGAGCTGGCGATGCGCCCCCACAACTCCGGGCACTGGACGCAGGACGGCGCGATCACCTCGCAGTTCGCCAACCACCTGCGGGCCGTTCTGGACCTGCCGCTGGGCGACCCGCGCCCGCGCGCGCCCTGGACGGTGATGTGCAACGTCCTGGGCGGCGACTACCCCGACATGTACGCGGCCTATCTGCACTGCATGGCCAGGGACCCCCAGCTCAAGATCCACATGTATGGCAAGGACGTGAAGCCCGGCCGCAAGGTGGGGCACGTCAACACCTACGGCGACGATCTGGACGACGTGCTGGAGCGCGCCCGTCACGCAGCCGGCTACCTCAGAGGAACGATCACGGAATGACCCCACCTGTCGTTGGCATCGTCATGGGTTCCGACTCGGACTGGCCCGTCATGGAAGCGGCGGCCAAGGCCCTCCACGAGTTCGAGATCCCGTACGAGGTGGACGTCGTCTCCGCGCACCGCATGCCGCGCGAGATGATCTCGTACGGCGAGGACGCGGCGGGCCGCGGCCTCAAGGCGATCATCGCGGGCGCGGGCGGCGCGGCCCACCTGCCGGGCATGCTGGCCTCGGTGACCCCGCTGCCGGTGATCGGCGTCCCCGTACCCCTGAAGTACCTGGACGGCATGGACTCGCTGCTCTCCATCGTCCAGATGCCGGCGGGCGTCCCCGTCGCGACGGTCTCGGTGGGCGGCGCGCGCAACGCGGGCCTGCTGGCCGCCAGGATCCTCGCGGCGCACGACCCGGAGCTCCAGGGCCGGATGCGTGAGTTCCAGCAGGAGCTGAACGACCAGGCGTCGGAGAAGGGCAAGCGGCTGCGTGCCAAGGTCGAGGGCTCGGAGCACTTCGGGTTCGGAAAGTGACCGTGCCCGTTCCGGCCGTGGAGCCGGACCACCTGGCGGCGGCCCGCGCGCTGCTGGCCGACGCCCCGGTCGTCGACGGCCACAACGACCTGCCGTGGGCGCTGCGCGAGAACGTCCGGTACGACCTGGACCGCCTCGACATCGCCGGGGACCTGTCGGGGCACCTCCACACCGACCTGCCCCGGCTGCGGCGCGGCGGCGTCGGCGGCCAGTTCTGGTCCGTCTACGTACGGTCCGACATGGCCGGGGACGACGCGGTCAGCGCGACGCTGGAGCAGATCGACGTGGTCGGCCGGCTCCTCGCCCGCTACCCCGACCACCTGGTCCGCGCGCTGACGGCGGACGAGATGGAGGACGCGCGCCGGCAGGGCAGGATCGCGTCGCTGATGGGCGCCGAGGGCGGCCACTCCATCAACAACTCCCTCGCCACCCTGCGCGCCCTGCACACCCTGGGCGTCCGGTACATGACGCTCACGCACAATGACAACGTGCGCTGGGCCGACTCCGCCACGGACACCCCGTCGGTGGGCGGTCTCTCGGCCTTCGGCCGCGAGGTGGTCCACGAGATGAACCGCGTCGGCATGCTGGTCGACCTCTCGCACGTGGCCGCCACGACGATGCGCGACGCGCTCGACACGACGGCGGCGCCGGTGATCTTCTCGCACTCGTCGGCGCGGGCGATCTGCGACCACCCGCGCAACATCCCGGACGACGTCCTGGAGCGGCTGCCCGCCAACGGCGGCGTCGCGATGGCCACGTTCGTACCGAAGTTCATCCTCCCGGCGGCGGTGGCGTGGACGAGGGAGGCCGACGCGAACATGCTGGCGCACGGCCTGCACCCGCTCGACACGACCGCCGACGCGATGCGGGTCCACGAGGACTTCGAGGCGGCGCACCCGCGCCCGGTCGCGACGGTCGCCACGGTCGCGGACCACCTCGACCACATGCGTGAGGCCGCGGGCGTCGACCACATCGGCATCGGCGGCGACTTCGACGGCACGGCGTTCACCCCGCGGGGCCTGGAGGACGTCGCGGGCTACCCGAACCTGATCGCGGAGCTGCTGGCCCGGAAGTGGTCGACGGCGGACGTCTCCAAGGTGACCTGGGGCAACGCGGTACGGGTGCTGCGGGCGGCGGAGGACGTCTCGCGGACGCTGCGCACGGAGCGGCCGCCGTCGCAGGCGACGATCACGGACCTGGACGGCTGAGGACAGCCTCCGTACGAGCCGGGCCTCCGTGCGAGCCGGGCTTCCGTACGAGCCGGGCCTCCGTGCGAGCCCCGGCCCGCACGGAGGCCCGGCCGACCCACCGGTTCAGCCGTCTAGCCGGCGCAGAGGCAGAACGGATGCCCGGCCGGGTCCGCGTAGACCCGGAAGGACCGATTCCGGTCCTCCGTGTCGAGCGGTACGGCGCCCAGCGCCAGCACCTCCCGCTCCGCCGCGTCCAGGTCGGGCACCGTCAGGTCGAGATGGAACTGCTGCGACCCCTCCGCCGCGGGCCACGCGGGCGGTACGAAGCCGGGCGCGGCCTGGAAGGCGAGCGGCGTGCCGGGGAAGCCGGTCAGGTCGACCCACCTGTCGTTGCCCTCCTGGACCTCCTCGACCTCACCCCCCAGCACCTGGGCGTAGAAGCGGGCGAGCGCGACCGGGTCGGGGCAGTCCAGGACGACGGTGCCGAGCGTGGCGATGGCCATAGTGTTCGCTCCTCAGAGATGGATGGTTACTGCTAAGTGACCTCAAGAGGTAACCGTTACCTCATGGTCCCGTATCGGAGGTAACGTCGCAACCATGAATGACCGCCCGCCCGCCCCCGGAGCGCTCGCCCTGGTCCAGTCCCTCGTCAACTCGCTGGACATCGAGACGGGCGCCGACCGGCTCGGCACGGCGGAGGGCCGCGCCGCCTTCGGCCTCGCGGAGCGCGAGGTCCCGGCGGCCCGCGCCCTCCGCGAGGCCCTGCGCACCGCCTGCCTGGCGCACGCGGGCGTACACCCCCGGGGCCGCTCCACCGCCGCCCTGGACGGACTGCTCGCCGAGGCGCCGCTCCGGGTCACCGTCGACCCCGCCGGCAAGGCGGCGCTCCTCCCCGCCGCCGCGCCCGACGCCCTGCTGTCCCGCGTGGCGGCGGCCATCGCGGAGGCGTCCGCCGACGGCACGTGGCACCGGCTCAAGGCGTGCGAGGCCGACGACTGCCAGTGGGCGTTCTACGACCGCAGCCCGGCCGGCCGCGGCCGCTGGTGCTCGATGTCGGTCTGCGGAGCCCGCGCCAAGATGCGCGCGTACCGGGCCAGACTGACGGACGGCGGCGCGACGCCCCACTGAGCCCGCGCGACGCCCACCGGCCGGCGACCCGCCCCACCGAGCCCGCCCCACCGAGCCCGCCCCACGCCGGGCACCGACGCGGCCCACCCGCTCAGGCGCGCGGGCGCCCCATCGCGCGGTACGTCCACCCCGCCGCGCGCCACCGCTCCGGGTCCAGCGCGTTGCGGCCGTCCAGGATCAGCCGGCGCGACGCCGACGCGCCCAGGACCGCCGGGTCCAGCTCGCGGAACTCGCGCCACTCCGTCAGATGCAGCACGACATCCGCGCCACGCACCGCGTCCAGCGCCGACTCCGCGTACCCCAGCGTCGGGAAGAGCCGCTTCGCGTTGGCCATGCCCTTCGGGTCGTAGACCGTGACCTGGCCGCCCTGGAGGTGGATCTGGCCCGCGACATTGAGCGCGGGGGAGTCCCGTACGTCGTCCGAGTCCGGCTTGAACGTCGCGCCGAGCACGGCGACCCGCTTGCCCAGGAACGACGAGTCGCCGCCCACCGCCTCCCGCGCCAGCTCCACCATGTGGCCGCGCCGCCGCATGTTGATCGAGTCGACCTCGCGCAGGAACGTCAGCGCCTGGTCCGCGCCCAGCTCGCCCGCCCGCGCCATGAAAGCCCGGATGTCCTTGGGCAGACAGCCGCCGCCGAAGCCGATGCCCGCGCGCAGGAACTTCTTCCCGATGCGGTCGTCGTACCCCAGTGCCTCCGCCAGCTTCACGACATCGCCGCCGGCCGCCTCGCAGACCTCGGCCATCGCGTTGATGAACGAGATCTTCGTCGCCAGGAAGGAGTTGGCGGAGGTCTTCACCAGCTCGGCCGTCGGGAAGTCGGTCACCACGAGGGGCGAGCCCTCGGCGATCGGCGTCGCGTACACCTCGCGCAGCGTCCGCTCGGCCTCCGTCGCGCCCGTACCGTCCGTGGCGCCCGTACCGTCCGCGCCGCCGGTACCGCGGACACCGATCACGATCCGGTCCGGGTGCAGCGTGTCCTGTACGGCGAAGCCCTCGCGCAGGAACTCCGGGTTCCAGGCCAGCGTCACCTCCCGCCCCGCCGGCGCCACCTCGGCGATCCGGGCCGCGAGCCGGTCCGCGCTGCCGACGGGCACCGTGGACTTGCCGACGACCAGCGCGGGCCGGCTCAGATGCTTGGCCAGGCTCTCGACCGCGGCGTCGACGTAACTCATGTCGCACGCGTACTCGCCGTGCTTCTGGGGGGTGTTCACGCAGACGAAGTGCACATCGCCGAAGTCCGCGACCTCCGCCCAGTCCATGGTGAACCGCAGCCGCCCCGTCGACCCCTCGATCCCGGCGACATGCTTGCGCAGCAGTTCCTCAAGGCCGGGTTCGTACATGGGGACGCGGCCCGTGGAGAGCAGCTCGATCTTCTCCGGCACCACGTCGAGCCCGAGGACCTCGAAGCCCAGCTCCGCCATGGCCGCGGCGTGTGTGGCGCCGAGATAGCCGGTGCCGATCACAGTGATCTTGAGGGCCATGTGGGTGCTCCAAGGAGAGACGGGCAGGTGCGGGCCCGAGCATAGCCGCGCGTCGGAGACGCCCCGCAGGGGCACTTCTCCCTCCGGGAACTCTCCGGTCTCCCTCCGTGGGATCTCCGAGGGATCTGCGGGGGATCTCCTGGGGACGCTGTCGGCGAACTCACCTGTACCTGCGCCGTCACCGCCGTCTAAAATTGGGTTACTTAACGGTAGTTAGCATCATGGGGAGTGAGAGACAGTGGCCGGATCAGCTGATTTCGACCTGTACCGCCCGTCCGAAGAGCACGACATGCTCCGCGACACCGTGCGCGCGCTCTCCGAGGCCAAGATCGCGCCGTTCGCCGCGGCGGTGGACGAAGAGGCCCGCTTCCCGCAGGAGGCGCTGGACGCGCTGGTCGCGTCGGACCTGCACGCCGTCCACGTCCCCGAGGAGTACGGCGGCGCCGGCGCCGACGCGCTCGCCACCGTGATCGTCATCGAGGAGGTCGCCCGGGTCTGCGCCTCCTCCTCCCTCATCCCGGCCGTGAACAAGCTGGGCTCGCTGCCCGTGATCCTCGCCGGGAGCGAGGAGCTGAAGAAGAAGTACCTGCGCCCGCTGGCCCAGGGCGACGCGATGTTCTCGTACTGCCTCTCCGAGCCGGACGCGGGCTCCGACGCGGGCGGCATGAAGACCAGGGCCGTACGGGACGGCGACCACTACGTCCTCAACGGGGTGAAGCGCTGGATCACCAACGCGGGCGTCTCCGACTACTACACGGTCATGGCCGTCACCGACCCGGACCGGCGTACGAAGGGCATCTCGGCGTTCGTCGTCGAGAAGTCCGACGAGGGCGTCTCGTTCGGCGCCCCGGAGAAGAAGCTCGGTATCAAGGGCTCACCGACGCGCGAGGTCTACCTCGACAACGTCCGCATCCCGGCCGACCGTCTGCTCGGCGCGGAGGGCACCGGCTTCGCCACCGCGATGAAGACCCTCGACCACACCCGCATCACCATCGCGGCCCAGGCCCTCGGCATCGCCCAGGGCGCGCTCGACTACGCCAAGGGCTACGTCCAGGAGCGCAAGCAGTTCGGCAAGCCGATCGGCGACTTCCAGGGCGTCCAGTTCATGCTCGCCGACATGGCCATGAAGCTGGAGGCCGCCCGCCAGCTCACCTACGCGGCGGCGGCCAGGTCGGAGCGGGTCACGGCGGGCTCCGCGAAGGAGGACCTGACCTTCTTCGGCGCGGCGGCCAAGTGCTACGCGTCGGACGCGGCCATGGAGATCACGACGGACGCGGTCCAACTCCTCGGCGGCTACGGCTACACGCGCGACTACCCGGTGGAGCGCATGATGCGCGACGCCAAGATCACTCAGATCTACGAAGGCACCAACCAGGTCCAGCGGATCGTCATGGCCCGCAACCTCCCGTAGGGCGGTGGCGAAGGGCCGCGGCCCCCGGCGTCACACCAGGGGCCGGGGGGCCTGGGGCCGAGAGCGCGGGCCCGGGACATCAGCGGATGGTGACGGGGATCTCACGGCCGCTCGACGCGTAGTGCGTCTTCACCGTGTCGACGTGGCGCATCTGCCAGGTGCCGTTCCGCAGCACCGTGAACTGCTTGCTGAACGTGCCGTTCGCGAGGGTCGTGGCGGTGCCCAGCTCCTTCCAGGCCGCGCCGGGCGTGGCGGCCTTGAAGTAGACGCGGACCTTCCGGCCCGCGTACGCCTTCCAGGTGGTGCCGGACTTCTGCATCAGCGTGCCCTTGGCCGTCAGCCTCGTGCCCTTGCGGATGCCCTCGGGCGCGACGCTGTCCTTCCGGATCTCGGTGTACGCGCGGCCGAGGTGGTACACGCGGCTCTCCACGCCCGGGGCGGCCAGATGACGCAGACGCCAGTAGCTGCCGGCCACCCCCTTCGTGGGAGCCGTCCGGTGGAACGTGGCTCCGTAGACGGCCGTGAACTGGCCGACGCTCGACCAGTTCTGGCCGTCCGGGGAGTGGTCGATGGAGACCTGTCCGGTCGTCCCGGCGGGGTACGAACCCGAGGTGACTCCCAGTCTGCCGCTGAAGGTGACCTTCCGGTACTTGTCCACAGCGGCCTCGACCGCCGAGAAGGTGCTCGTGGCGGCCGTCGTGACCTGGAAGTCGTACGGGGATGCCCCCGCGAACCACGGCTCCTGGCCGACGCCGACGCGCGTCGTACCGTTCTTCGTGGCGGTGAAGGCGCCGGCGAAGGTGCCGTCCTCCTTGGTGCTGGTGACGGGCCGGCCGCCGACCAGGACGCCGACGCCGCCGGCCGGCTTCTCGGTGCCGTCGTCGGCCGTACGGGTCACCCTGCCGCGCACGGGGACGTCGCTGCCCAACGGGGCCGTGACCGGCCCGGCGGGGGTGTCCACCGCCAGTTTCAGCGGCTGCCTCCGGACCGACACCGGGAACGAAGCGCTGTTCTCCTGGAACCAGACGTTGATCCGCTCGTCGGCCTCGTAACCGCTGAACTCGAAGGGGAGGGAGAAACGTCCCGCCTTGTCGACCGTCTTCGGCGGCTGGTCCCGCAGCATGTAGCGGGAGTGGATCGTGGCGCCCGTGAACGGCTTGACCTCGCGCGTGTTCGGGTCCCGCGCGACGAGGGTGCCGTTCACCGTGACCGCGCGGTGGTCGTACGAAACGGTCTGGCGGTCGGCGGTGGCGGTCAGCTTCCGGTCGAGGCCGTAGTTCAGCTCACCGTTGTCCCGGTCGACGAGTTCGCCCGCCGTACCGGCCTTGACCACGAGGTCGATGGCGTACACGCCCATCGAGGGCAACTCGACCGGGTCGGTCCAGAACTGCCGCTCCAGGCAGTCGTACGCGGTGGGGCAGCTGTCGGCGTCGTTGAGGCCGAGCGTGGCGAGCACCGTGTCGCTGCCCTTCGCCCGGATCCGGACGGTGACGTCGGACGGCAGGGAGTTCCGCTCCCAGTGCTCGTAGAGCACATGGATCCGGCCGTCCTTCTCGGCGCTCCACGCGAACGACCGGAGGTCGGTCTCGGCCGCCTGCGCGCCGGGCGCGACGACCAGCGTGGACACGGAGAGCGCGACGGCCGTGCCGACCACGGCCAGGAACTTTCTCAAAGGTCCTCCATCGGACATGTGCGTGGATCTACGGCACATTCGACGCGTCGACCAGGAGGAAGGTTGTACGCGCGGACCCGCCCGCGTTCCGGCACGCGGTAGCCCCCGTGCACCCGCCGCCGGAGCGGGGGTGCACGGGGGCTACGGACGACGACGCCGGTGCCGGTCGCCGGCCTCAGTCGCTGGTGACGGTGACCTTCTCGTCGTTGTTGAGCTGGTTCACCAGCTCCTTGACCTTCGTCTTGTCCCAGACCAGGTTGCCGCCCACGCTGCCCGAGATCGGCATGTTCATGGAGGTGCCGTCGCCGCCCGTGATGCCCTTCATCGCGAAGAACATCTGGCCCAGCGACCAGAGCGACATGTCCTTGTCCACGATCAGGGTGTCCAGGCCCGCGCCCATCGTCGGGTAGAGCTTGAACGGGTTCAGGATCGTGCCCGGCGTGGCCGTCTGCGAGGCCAGGGCCGCGAGGAACTTCTGCTGGTTCTTCGTACGGTCCAGGTCACTGGCGGCGAACGCGTACCGCGTCCGTACGAAGGCCAGCGACTGCTCGCCGTCCAGGGTCTGCTTGCCCGCCGGGAAGTCGGCGCCCGACTTCTTGTCCTTGAACGCCTTCGGGATGTCCAGCTCCACCCCGCCGATCGCGTCCACGATGTTGGCGAAGCCGGCGAAGCCGATCTCCACGTAGTGGTCGATGCGCAGCCCGGTGTTGAACTCGACGGTACGGACCAGCAGCTCCGGGCCGTCCTCCGCGTACGCCGCGTTCAGCTTGGTCTGGCGGCCCGTGTTCGGGTACTGCTTGCCGGACTCCGAGCCCACGAACGACGGGATCGTCACGTTCGAGTCGCGCGGCAGCGAGACCAGCGTCGGGCCGTTCGACCCGTCGTGCAGGATCATCATCGAGTCGGTCCGCTTGCCCTCGGCGGAACCGGTGTGGAGCTTCTTCTTGTCCTCGTCGGACATGCCCTCGCGGCTGTCGGACCCCACGATCAGATAGTTGGTGCCGTCGCCCTGTTCCGGCCGCTCGATGACCTTCGAGAGATCGACCTCGCGCCGGAGCTTGCCGTCGGCCCAGAAGTACGTACCGATGGACGTGCCCAGGAACAGCACCACGAGGACCAGCGCGCCGATCTTGATACGGCGCCCCCAGTCGGGCGCGTACCTCGGCTGGGAGGGCCCGCCGCTCTGCGGGGGGATGTAGCCGCCCCGCCCGCCGTCGCCGCCCCCGCCGCCCGCGGGGGAGCCGTAGACCTGGCCCGTGTTGTACCCGCTGTCGTAACCGGGATCCCGGCCCTGGCCGTACCCCTGTGCCTGCTGGGGTACGCCGCTGCGCCGCACATGCGGCATGACCTGCGCTCCCTCGGGCTGCGTGCCTCCATTGCCGCGCCCGTAACGGTCGCCACGGTCGCCGGTCCATCCATCAGTCATGCGGACAGTGTGCCGGGCGGGGCCGGGCCCCATACAGGGAGGTGGGAAATAGGGTCGGCCCCGTTGCGAATCTGATGCAATGCGAACCGGACCGGTGCCGTCCCGGAGGTTTGACCGCGCCGTTGCTGGAAAGCCTCTACGGCGCTACGGGCAGGCCCCTACGGGCAGGCCCCTACGGGCAGGCCCCTACGGGCAGGCCCCTACGGGCAGGCCCCTACGGGCAGGCCCCTACGGGCAGGCCCCTACGGGCAGGC
>NZ_JBFBJB010000006.1:214193-251999 GCF_040685895.1 Streptomyces sp. NPDC088124
GCCACCTGATCGCCGGTCGTCGCGTCGAACTCGCCCTTCGCCGCCTCCTCCGCGTGGACCGGCCGCACCGCCGTGTAGTCCGTCCCCGCCATCACCTTCAGCGTCGCGCCCTGCTGCTTCACCGCCCGCAGCTCGCTGCCCGGCAGCGCCGCCGCCAGGGACTTCGCCGAGCGGTCCCAGCGCGGGTCGTACATCACCACCGTCCGCTGCACCTCGCTCCCGTCCGAGCCGAGCGGCGCGCCGGTGGTACGGAAGCCGGTGGCGTGCAGCGCGTCGTCGACCTGTTGGCCGAGGCCGTCGATCCGCGTCCCGTTGTAGACCTGTACGCGGATCTCCCGGGGGCTCACCGCGACGACCGTGGCCTTCCCGGCGGCCGGGGAGCCGGGCCCCTGCCGGTGCGGCGGCGTCAGCGGTCTGTCCTCGCGCAGCGCCTGGAAGAGCCGCTTCGACTTCACCGGGTCCCACTTCACCGTGGCGCCGACGCCCTTGACCGGGACCGAGGCACCGCCGCCGGCCAGCGGTACGGACGTGAACTCCGACGAGGCGGGCGAGAAGCCGCGCATCGCCTCGTTGACGGCGAGCATCTGCTCGGCGCCGAACCCGGTGTCGGCCCGTACCGAGCCCAGGACCGTCGAGGTGACCTCCTTGAACCGCACCGGGTTCAGCAGCACCCCGCTGCTGGTCGCCCGGCTGATCAGGGCGGCCACGAAGCGCTGCTGGCGCTCCATCCTGCCGAGGTCGGCGGCGCCGTCGACATGACGGGACCGTACGTACTGAAGGGCCTCGCCGCCGTTCATCCGGTGCGTGCCGGGCGCCAGATCGAGGCCGGTGTACGAGTCCTTCATCGGCCGGGTCGTACAGATCTCCACCCCGCCCACCGCGTCCACCGTCTTCATGAAGCTCGTGAAGTCGACCTCCAGGTAGTGGCTGATCTTCACCCCCGTCATGCGCTCGACGGTACGGACGGTCAGATTCGGCCCGCCCTCCGCGTACGCCGCGTTCAGCTTCACCGGGTGCGGGTCGTGCTGCTTCCCCGTGGTGGTGTCGGTGTGGTCGGGCAGCTCGGCGAAGCTGTCGCGGGGCAGGCTCACCACGCTCGCGCGCCGCCCGTCCGCCGAGAGGTGGACCAGCATGATCGTGTCGGTGCAGTGGCAGGGCTCGCCCCCGAGGCGGTACTTCTGCCGCTCCTCCTCGGTGATCTTGTCGCGGCCGTCGGTGCCGACGAGCAGCAGGTTCAGCCCGCGGCCCGCGCCCGGCCGGTTCTTCATGTCCTTGAACGGGTCGATCCGCCCGATCCCGGAGTCCAGGCTGGTCATGACGGCGTGGCCGATGCCGCCCGCCCCCAGGACCAGGACGGAGAGGGCCGTCGCCATGCGCATCCCCCAGCGGGGCCGCCCGGCCCTGCCGCCCTTCCCCGGCCCGCTCCCGCCAGGGCCCCGGGCTCCGGCGCGGGTGCCGGCGCGCGCCGTCGTGGTGTCCGGTCGGCGGCGTGCGTCCGGCCGGCGGGTGGTGCGGGGCGGCGTGGGCACGAGGGACACCTCCGCGGTGCGTGTGAGCGGACCGTGAGCGCATTACCGGTGGACCGTGAGCGGACCGTGAGCACGGTAGGCCCATACGATCAGCGCCCCCGGTGCGCAACCGGGCGGCGCGCTCAGCTGTCCCCCGTTCGCGGTAACGTGGGCGGACCGACCACAGCCCCGCCGTCTCGAACGCGCCCCCGCCCGAAGGCCCCGAAGGACCCCATGCCTGCCCTGCCTCCCGCAGTCTCCGTGATCATGCCGGTGCTCAACGAGGAACGTCATCTGAGGAACTCCGTCCGGCACATCCTGGAGCAGGAGTACGAGGGTGACATGGAGGTGGTCATCGCCCTGGGCCCGTCCACGGACCGTACGGACGAGATCGCCGCGGAGCTGGTACGGGAGACCGCGTCCCACCCGCGCGCCCGGGTGCAGACCGTGCCCAACCCGACGGGCCGCACCCCCGCAGCGCTCAACGCGGCGATCAAGGCGTCCAAGCACCCCGTCGTCGTACGGGTCGACGGCCACGGCATGCTCTCGCCGGACTACATCGCGACCGCCGTCCGGCTGCTGGAGGAGACCGGCGCGCAGAACGTCGGCGGCATCATGCACGCCGAGGGCGAGAACGACTGGGAGCACGCGGTCGCCGCCGCCATGACGTCGAAGATCGGCGTCGGCAACGCGGCCTTCCACACCGGAGGCCGGGCGGGCCCCGCCGAAACCGTGTATCTGGGTGTCTTCCGGCGCGAGGCGCTGGAGCAGCAGGGCGGCTACAACGAGGAGTTCATCCGTGCCCAGGACTGGGAGCTGAACTTCCGGATCCGCGAGTCCGGCGGCGCGATCTGGTTCTCCCCGGAGCTGCGCGTCCAGTACCGCCCGCGCCCCTCGGTCCGCGCGCTCGCCAAGCAGTACAAGGACTACGGCCGCTGGCGCCATGTCGTCGCTCGCTACCACTCCGGCTCGATCAACCTCCGCTACCTCGCCCCGCCGGCGGCCGTCTGCGCCATCGCCGCGGGCCTCGTCGTCGGCGCGGTGCTCACGCCCTGGGGCCTCGTCGTGCCGGGCGGCTACCTCGCCGCGATCGTGGCCGGCTCCGTACCGGCGGGCAAGGGTCTGCCGCTCAAGGCCCGGCTCCAGATCCCGGTGGCGCTGGCCACCATGCACATGTCGTGGGGGTACGGCTTCCTCACCAGCCCGAAGGCGCTGGCGAAGAAGGTCATCGCGAGCCGCCGCCCGGCCGCCCGCACGGTCGAGGCCGACGCCTAGGGCCTGTGTGGAATTCTCTCGCGGCGTCGCGTGCCCCGGCACCCGTGCTCGCGGCGTTGTCGTCGGTTGACGATGCTCCGCATCGCCGCCCTCCTCCGCCTTGCGATCACAGGCACCAGACCCCGCTCCTTCCTCCACGCGAGAACTCCACACAGGCCCTGGGGAAAGCACGGGGAGCCCGCCCCGGAACGCCGACGCGCCCCCGTACAGCGGTGTACGGGGGCGCGTCGCGTACGTACGCGGACGCGGGCCGCGGTACGGCGGCCCTCAGAAGCGGTAGGGCGCGTACACGTCCATGCACGCGTCCTTCTCCGAGCCGTTGATGGCGTCCGCCGTGTCCGGGACCCCGCCCGCGGCCGGTGCGCTCTCCTTCGGGAAGGACGAGCCCTCGCGCCAGTCGGCGCCCACGACCACCGTGACGCCCGAGACGTCCGTGGAGCGCTTCACCGAACTCGTCGGGATCCCGAGGGCCTTGGCGACCGCCTGGGCGTTCCCCTCCAGGTCCGCGCTCGGATAGCTGACCGTGGTCGTCTCCTGGGGCGACTGCTGCCCGTCCGCCTTCGTCAGGGTGTAGCCCTTGGCCACGAGGGCGCCGGCGATGTCGGTGGCACGGCCCTGCACGGGCGTCTGCGCGCCGCCGGTGCCGTTGCGTACCATCACCCCGGTCTCGGCGGGTGTCGTCGTCGGCTCCTGGAGGGCGTCCTCCGCGGCCTTCTTCCGCTTGGCCGCCGCGGCGGCGGCCGCCTTGTCCTCGGCCGAGTCGCCGTTGCTGTCGAAGGCCACGTCGTCCCGGACCATGGCCCACAGGTGCTCCGCGTCGGCGCCGCCGGCCACGAGATGGTTCGCGTCCTGGGGGTCGGTCACGGTCGGCATCGTCGTCATGGTGAGCCGGTCGGTCGGCACGCTCTTGAGCTGCATGGCGAGATCGAACAGCTTCTTGACCGTACCGATCTCCTCCGACACCTCCAGCGACTTCGTGGCCGCCTCGGCCAGACCGGTCAGCCGGGGCGTGTCGGTGAAGACGTTCTGTGACTTCAGCTCGCGGATCATCGCGTTCATGTACATGTGCTGGGCCTTGGCCCGGCCGAGGTCGCTCTCGAAGGCGTGCCGGGTACGCAGCCACTGGAGGGCCTGCTCGCCCTGGATCCGGTGCTTGCCGGCCGTGAGCTTGAGACCGGAGCCGCCGGGCACCCCGGGCAGGGGCCGGTCCCAGACGTTGTCCTTGACGCAGACCTCGACGCCGCCGATCGCGTCGGCCATCTTCACCACACCGGAGAAGTCGATCGTCATCCAGTGGTCGATGTAGACGCCGGTCAGCTTCTCCCAGGTGGAGAGGGTGCAGCCGGGGCCGCCGCGCGCCAGTGTCTCGTTGATGATCGTGTTCGTCGCGGGGTGGACCGTGCCGGTCTCCGCGTCCTTGCACTCGGGGATGTCGACCCGGGTGTCCCGGGGGATGCTCACGACCGAGGCGTTCTTCCGGTCGGCGGAGACATGGACGAGCATCTGGACGTCCGCGAGGGGCGGGCTGCCCACGGAGCCCCTGCTGCCGCCGAGTTCGACGTTCTCCGGCTTGTTGCGGCTGTCGGAGCCGATCAGCAGGATGTTCAGCGGCCGCTGGCCCGCCGAGTTGGCCGCGGGCTGGTCCAGGCCGCTGGAGCCGTTGCTCCGCTCGCCGCTGCGGATGTTGCCGTTGAGGTGGCGGTAGTACAGATAACCGGCGCCGGCCGTCCCGAGTATGAGGAGCGAGAGCACGGCGGCGGCCCAGCGGAGTATGCGGCGGACTCGGGGGCGCCGGCCCTTGGCCCCGTTCGCACCGCCGGAGCCGTTCGCGCCGCCCACACCGCCTGTGCCACCCGTGGCGCCGGTGCCGGTCGTGCCGGTCGCGGTCTCCGGGCCGTCCGCCGTGCTTCCGGCGTTCCGCGCGTGCACCGTACGGTTCGCGGGCACCGTACGGTCCGTGCCGTCGGCGGTGGGACCGGCGTCTTTGCCGTCTTTGCCGCCCTTTCCGCCCTCCGCGCTCCCGTTCGCGCCGCCGGGCGCGCCGTCCCCGTACAGGCTGTCGTCCCAGCCCAGTTCCCCGGCGTGTGGGCCGCGTTCGCGCGCCTCTTCCCGCCGTACACCGCTCGTACCCACCGGATCCCCCTGTGGCCCTGTCGTTTGGATCTTGCCGGGCTCGCGTGCCCTGGCACCGCGCCTCGCCGCGTTGTCGTCAGTCGGCGACGCTCCGCGTCGCCTCCCTCCTCCGCCTTGCGATCCACGGCACCAGCCCCCGCTCCCTGATCCGGCCAGATCCAAACGACAGGGCCCAGGCCGGCCGTACGAGCCGGTGCTCACGTGTCACTTCGCGCAGACCTGCTTGTCCGCTTCGACCTTCTGCACACCTTCCGGCGCCTTCGCCGCTCCGGTGATGGGCACTCCCGCGCCCTTGAAGTCCCCGCCGAGGGTCAGCGTCATCGCCTCAAGACCCACCGCGTCCTCCGTGCCGGGCTTGAGCGCCGAGGCGGGCAGCCCCATCATCTCCGCGAGGGCGCGCGCCTGGTCCGCCTGGTTCGGCGCGTACTCCAGGGTGGTCTTCGCCACGTTCGCCGGGGCGTTGCCCTTGTTGGTGGACTTCGGCACGCCCTCGGTGTTCTGGAGCCAGTTGAGCGTCTCCTGCGCCGAGCCCTGCGGACCGCCGCCGTTGAAGACGTCGACCCGTACATCGGCCGGATCGGCCTTGTCGCCCTTCAGCAGCGCTTCCTGCTTGCTCGCGGCGGCTTCCTTGTCGGCCTTCTCCTTCGCCTCCACCTCGGTCAGCGAGACGTCGTTCTGCATCATCGAGAACAGCGGCTTCGCCTTGGCCTCGTTGACGACGACGGTGGCCTTGACGACCTCCGCCGGGTTGTCGAGGACCGGCAGTGTGGTGAAGGTGATGTTCTTGGCCGGGACCTTCGCCATCTCCTGGGCCAGATCGCTCAGCTTCTTGATGCTGCCGATGCCGGTGTCGACCGTCAGCGCCTGCGTGGCCGCCTCCGCCAGGCTGAACAGCTTGCTGGGGCTGGTCAGGGTGTCGCCGGACTTCATCGTCCGGATCATCGAGCTGAGGAACTGCTGCTGGGTCTGGATCCGGGTGAGGTCGCTCTCGTCGCCGAAGGCGTGGCGCGTGCGGACGAAGGCGAGTGCCTGTTCCCCGTCGATGACCGTCTTGCCCCTCTTCAGCTTGAGCTTGGACTTCGGGTCGTCGATGTCCTTGTCCACACAGACCTCGACCCCGCCGACGGCAGTGGACAGCGTCTTCACCGCGTTGAAGTCGGCCATCATGAAGTGGTCGACCTCGATGCCGGTCAGCTCCTTGACCGTACGCATCGTGCAGCCCGGGTCCCGGTCGTCCTGGCCGAGGCTCGTGTTGAAGCGGACCTGCTGCGAGCCGGGGATCACCGTGGTGCCCGAGTCCGTCTTGGTCTCGCAGTCGGGGATGTCGGTGATCAGATCGCGCGGGATGGAGACCACCGTCGCGTTGGAGCGGTCCTTCGCGACGTGGAAGAGCAGTGTGGTGTCGGCATGGCCGACGCTGCCCTTGTCCCCGTAGCCCTCGTTGCCCGCGCCGGTCCGCTTGTCCGTGCCGATCACCAGGATGTTGACGGGCTGGTCCTTCTTGAAGCCGCCGCTGCCCGCGCCCTCGACATCGATCGTGGCGATGTTGCCGTTGAAGTGCTCGTACGCGGCGTACGCGGCGATGGAGCCGCCCACCAGGACGAAGCCCATCACCCCGCCGGTCCAGATCAGCGCCTTCTTCTTGCCCGTCTTCTTGGGCTTGCGCTTGCGCCGCCCCGGGGCCGCCGCAGCGGACTCGGCGGCCGGTCCCTTGCCCGCGCGCCGGCTGCGCTGTCCGGGGACGTCGGCGCGCTGCCCCCCGCTCCCGCTCCCGCCGCCGGCTGTGTCGGCGTTACGGCTCCGGCCGCCCGACCGGGGGCCCTGGGGCGTGGCGGAGCTGTCCTGCGGGGCAGGCCTCTTCCTTCTGCCACCGGCGCCTGCGGTGGGCGCGGGGGCGGCCGGCGGCTGCCCTTCGGAGTGGTCCAGTCGCAGCTCGTAGTTACCTGTCTGCGGGTTGAGGACCCACTGGTCGGCGGGGTCGATCTCGTCCGCCTGTCCACGGCTTTGCGCATCCACGGTTGCTTGAATCCTCCGTCGGTGCCACGCGAGGCGTCTTCCCCCGAAGACGCTCGGTTTTCGATCCAGCAGTGTGCGACCGTACGGCCGGACGCACCGGATCGCGTCACACTATCCGCCCAGTTCAACGTCGAGCGACGTCCGTGACAAATTCCTCACCCCTTACAAGCGGGCAATCTGCCCAATCTCCATGGAGTGTGCGCTTCTCTTTGCCAATTGCTTTACCCGCACATGCCCGCCTCGGCATTGGAACCCGTGAAAGTCGGCGCCGGAGTGCTGCTCGGAGAGGGTGCCTCGGACGAGGGCAGCGCGGCCGGGGAACTCTTGTCCGACGGCGATTTCGAGTCCGATTCCGGTGCCGATTCCGAGGCCGACGGTGACGCGGCGTCGGATGCCGGGTACGTCTCGGTGTCCGCGACGGTGTCGGCGTCGGTGTCGGTGTCGGTGTCCGCCGGTGAGGTTTCCGTGTCGATCGTGACGGGTTCGTCGTCCCGCAGCCGCTCGAAAAGCTTCCTCGCGCTGGACTCGACGAGCTCGTCGCGGTTCGGGTCCAGCGCGTACGGCTGCCGGGGCACCGTCAGGAACTGCACCTTCTCCACCGGCACACCCCGCATCGAACTGGCCAGGTTGTACAGGTCGGTCAGGCTGTTCAGCCCCGCGTCGGTGGTGATCGACCGTGTCACCGCGTCCAGCACCGGATAGAGCCGCGTCGGGTTGAGCAGCACCCCGTCGCTCTGCACCTTCTTGAACAGGGCGCCGAGGAAACGCTGTTGCCGGTCCATGCGCTGGGTGTCGCTGCCGTCGCCGATGCCGTGCCGCGCCCGTACGTAACCGAGCGCCTGCTCCCCGGTGAGCGTCTGGCGGCCCTTCGGGAGCTTGAGGCGTGCCTGCTCGTCGTCGACCGGGTCCTTCAGGCAGACCTCGACACCGTCGACCGCGTCCACGGTGTCCTCGAAGCCGCTGAAGTCGATCACGATGTGGTGGTCGACGCGGATGCCGGTGAGCTTCTCGATCGTACGGATGGTGCACGCGGCGCCACCGAACTGGAACGCCCAGTTGAACTGCGCGAACTGGGCCCTGGTGCGGCTGCCGTCCGCGGAACGGCAGCTCGGTATCTCCACCATCAGGTCGCGCGGTATCGACATCGCCGTCGCGCTCTTCCGGTCGGCGGCGAGGTGCAGCAGGATCGTGGTGTCGGAGCGCTGCGAACCGCCGTCGTCCTGCCCGTACTTGCCGTTGCCCTTGCCCGCGCGGCTGTCGGAGCCGATGAGCAGGATGTTCTGCGCGTCCAGGGCGACCGGGGTGGGGCGTTCCCGCTCGTACGTGTGGAGTTCGGCGGCGGCCGTGGTGTCGGTGGTGATGTTCCGGTCGAGCGTGCGGTAGGCCCACCAGCCGGCGCCGGAGGCCCCGAGCAGGAGGACGGAGGCCGCGGCCGCGGTCCAGCGCAGCCAGCGCCGGTTGCGACGGGGCGGGGCGCCGGCCTCGGCATCGTTGTCGGCCTGCTGGGTGCTTCCGGCCTGTTCGGCGTTCCCGGCCTGTTCGGCGGTCTCGGCCTGCTGGGCGCTTCCGGCCTGCCCGGCGTTCCCGGCCTGTTCGGCGCTCCCGTTGGTTCTGGTTCCGGTTATGTCGGCGCTGTCTTCGTCGTCAGCGCTGTCGTCACGGAGTGCGGTGCCCGCCTCGGCTTCTTCGGAGTCCTCCGGCGTGGTGGAATCCGTGGACTTCTTCTCCGGCTCGGGCGGCGTGCCAGCACTTTCGGTCACGTCTTCGTCCATCCTTCAAGGCGTCGGCGGCACACACGGGCCGCCGGTCGCTGTCGTAGACGGGCGAGCGCCACGCTTGGTTGTGCTGTGCGCCGCAGGTTTCGCCGATCATGTACTGCGGTTTGGTCACGGCGCTGTGAGCGGTGGCGCACGAAGGAGGAACGGACCGGGGCGGGGCCCAGGTCAGACGGCGCTGTCGGTCACCCGCTCACTGGTCACGCGCTCCGCGAGCGCCGCCGCCGGCAACTGGTCGAGATGGCGGCAGAGTACGACGGAGCCGCCCGCCGCGAGGGGTGCGAACAGCCCCGCCGAGAGCCCCTCCCAGCTCTCGTACCCGAGCCCCGACAGCAGCCGCGAACCGGGCCCGAGCCCCCGCTCCGCCGCGTCCCCGCGCGCCCGCGCGAGCAGCGCGGCCGAGGTCAGCTCCGTACCGCCGACCCGGAGCGCGGGCGCGTCCGGGTCCACCGGGGCGTACGGCGCGAACCGGTCGCCTTGGCCCGGCACCTCCACGGCGTAGTCGAGGAACCCCTCCGGCGGCTGCGGGAACCGGCCGCCGAGCGGGCGCAGCGCGAGCGCCACCCGCTCGCCGGCGCAGGCGCGCGCCGCGGCGAGCGACTCGGGGGCGGGCCCGCTGACGACGAGATCGGCCGCGGCCGGGTCGCCGCCGATCTCGGCCGTCACGCCCACCGAGGAGCAGGCGAGCAGCCAGACCGCGCTCTGCCAGTGCGCGGGCAGCAGCAGCGCCAGCCGGTCGCCCGGCTCCGCGGACAGCTCGCCCTGGAGGAGGTTGGCGGTCTTGGACACCCAATTGGCGAAGGTGGCCACGGACAATTCGACGCGTTCACCGGTGGCGTCGTCGTAGAAGGTGATCAAGGGGCGGGCCGGGTCCGCGGCGAGAGCGGATCGCAGCAGGTCGGCGGGGGTATGGTCGCTGGCGTTCATCGGAGAAAGGGTACGCGGACGGTGTACGCGACCGCCCCCGTACCGGTGACGGGGTACGCCGGTCGGCCGACGGCCCGTCAGTTTTCCCGCCGAGCGGGTCGTGGGGCGCGCGCCGAGGATCGGCCCATGCGTGCCTACCTTGCAACCTCGATCGGCGTGGTGTGCACCGCCGTACTCGTCCTCCCGCTGTCGCGGCCGTCGGGGGCGCTCGCCGCGTCCCCGGCCGCCCCGCCGGCCAGTCAGCAGGCCGGCCCCCGGACCGGCCCCGGGGCCGCCCACCCCGCCGGGACGCCCGCGGGGGCCGTGCCGGGCTCCACCGAGTCCGTACCCCTGCGGCCGCTCGGCTCCCCGCGGTCGTCCGGCTCCGCCGCGGAGCCGGGTGTGGCCTCCCGGGAGGTACGGCCGTTCTCGCTGCTCGGCGTCGTCTGGGACGACGCCGACGACGAACTGCGCGGCACCGTCCAGGTCCGTACCCGCTCGGCCACCACCCACGTCTGGTCCGGCTGGCAGGACGTCGAGACGCACAACCAGGAGCACGGCGCCGACCCCGGGACGCAGGAGCGGGACTCGGGGACGGTGCGCGGCTCGACCGCGCCGCTGTGGGTGGGTGGTTCGGACGGCGTGGAGCTGCGGGTACGGGCCACCGCGGAACCGGACGGGACGGGACCGGTCCGCCCGCTGCTCCCGCGGGGGCTGCGGCTGGAGCTGATCGACCCGGGCGACGAGCCGGCCCCGCAGACAGGCGCACAGCCAACGACGCAGGGGACCGGTACGGCGGTCGGCGCCCCCGTCGGCATGGAGACGGGAACGTCCCCCGCGAACGGCACCATGACCGGCGGGACGACGGGCCTCGCCCCCGTCATGTCCGCCGAGGACATGGCCAGTTCGTCCGCCAACGAAGGGCTCGCGTCGCTGGGCGCCGCCGAGATCCCCGCCCTCACCAAGGCGGAGGCCGAGGTGGAGGTGTCCGACGCCACCACGCGGGCGTACGCCGCGCCGCGCCCGCGCATCGTCACCCGCAAGGGGTGGGGCGCCGACGAGTCGCTGCGCGAGAAGAAGTTCGGCTACTCGGGCACGGTGAAGGCCGCGTTCGTGCACCACAGCGGGACCGGCAACAACTACACCTGCCGGCAGACGCCCTCCGTTCTGCGCGGTATCTACCGGTACCACGTCAAGAGCAGCGGCTGGCGGGACTTCGGCTACAACTTCGCCGTCGACAAATGCGGAACCATCTACGAAGGGCGGGCCGGAGGCGTGGCCAGGCCGGTGCTGGGCGCGCACACGTTCGGGTTCAACACGAACACGACGGGCATCGCCGTCCTCGGCTCGTACAACCGCACGAACCCGCCGTCGGCGGCCACCACCGCCGTCGCCCGGCTCACCGCGTGGAAGCTCGGTCTGCACGGGGTGAACCCGCGTGCCAAGGTGACCCTGACGTCCGGGGGCAGCGGGAAGTACGGGAAGGGCGCGCGGGTCCGCCTGCACACCGTTTCCGGTCACCGGGACGGGTTCAGCACCGACTGCCCGGGAAGCCGCCTGTACGGGAAGCTCGGCTCCGTACGCGCGAAGGCGGCCGGGTACCAGGGCCGCTGACGCCGGATCAGGGACGCTGACGTCTTGAGGGGCCGCTGACAACGGCCGGTTCTTCGGGTGTACGCCTGTATGTATGTGCGTATGTACGTATGCACGAGGAATCGGCCCCAGAGGGAAGCGGAGACGACACGGTGACTGAAGCGATCCTTCTGGTCGGCGGCAAGGGCACCCGGCTGCGGCCCCTGACGGCGCGCACCCCGAAGCCCATGGTCCCGGCGGCGGGCGTCCCCTTCCTCACGCACCAGTTGGCGCGTGCGCGGGCGGCGGGGGTCGAGCACGTCGTCCTCGCCACGTCGTACCTCGCGGAGGTCTTCGAACCGTACTTCGGGGACGGTTCGGCGCTCGGGCTGAGCCTGGAGTACGTGACCGAGCGCGATCCGCTCGGCACGGGCGGCGCGCTGCGCAACGTGGCGTCGCGGCTGTACTCGGGGCCCGACGAGCCGGTGCTGATCTTCAACGGCGACATCCTGACGGGCCTCGACATCCGGGCGCTCGTCGCGACGCACACCGCGTCGGGGGCGGATGTCTCGCTGCACCTCACCCGGGTCGCGGACCCGCGCGCCTTCGGCCTGGTGCCGACGGACGGGGACGGGCGGGTGACGGCGTTCCTGGAGAAGCCGGGGGCCCCGGAGGAGATCGTCACCGACCAGATCAACGCGGGCGCGTACGTCTTCAGACGCTCGGTGATCGACGCCATCCCGGCGGGCCGGCCGGTCTCCGTGGAGCGGGAGACCTTCCCGGGCCTGCTGGCCGAGGGGGCCCATCTCCAGGGCATGGTCGACTCGACGTACTGGCTGGACCTGGGCACGCCCCAGGCGTTCGTACGGGGCTCCGCCGACCTCGTCCTGGGCCGCGCCCCGTCCCCGGCGGTGCCGGGTCGCTGCGGCGAACGGCTGGTGCTGCCGACGGCCTCGGTGGCCGCCGGCGCGAAGCTCACTGCCGGCACGGTGGTCGGCGAGGGGGCCAGGGTCGGCGCGGGCGCGCGCGTGACGGGGAGCGCGCTGCTGGCCGGCGCGGTGGTGGAGCCCGGAGCGGTGGTCACGGACTCGCTTATCGGGGCGGGCGCGCGGGTGGGGGCCCGTACGGTCCTGTCGGGGGTGGTGGTCGGGGACGGCGCGGTGGTGGGCGCCGACAACGAACTGCGCGAGGGCGTACGTGTGTGGTGCGACGCGGTGCTCCCGGCGGGCGCGGTGCGCTTCTCGTCCGACGCGTAGCCGACCGCGCCGGGCCCGCCCCCGCGTGGTCGTCCGGTCCTCCGTGCGGTCCGGGCGGACCGCCCCGGCGGGGATGCCCTCCCCTGACGAAGGACGCCCTCCCGGGGGCTACCCTCGGGGTGACCCCGAGGGTAGCCCCCGGGACTTCACGATCCGGACGAGAGGCCCCAGGACCCCACCCGTGGCAGGACGCTTCGCCCCCCGCCCCGCGCGCGCCCCGTACCCCACGGGTCCCGTGCGCTCCGCGCCCGCGCCGGAGGGCCTGCGCCGCCGCTGGACGCCGCCGGACGGCGCGTACGACCTGGGGCTCACCCTGGGGCCGCTGCGGCGCGGCCCCGGCGACCCGACCTTCCGGGCCGAGCCGGGCGGCGCGGTGCGCCGCGCGAGCCGTACGCCCGCCGGGCCCGGCGCGCTGCGGCTCGTCGCGCGGGGCGGCGGCGTGGACGCCGAGGCGTGGGGCCCGGGCGCGGAGTGGCTGCTGGAGCACCTCCCGGAACTGCTCGGCGCGTCCGACGAGCCGGCCGCCTTCGTACCGCGCCACCGGCTCCTCGTCGGGGCCCTGCGGCGCAGACCGGGACTGCGGCTCTGCAGGACCGGGCTCGTACTGGAGTCGCTGATCCCGTCCGTGCTGGAGCAGAAGGTCACCACCGTCGAGGCGTACCGCGCCTGGCGCCTGCTGGTCCGCGCGCACGGCGAGCCCGCGCCGGGGCCGCCCCTCGCCTCCGGTGAGCCGCTCTACGTCATGCCCGACGCCAGGACCTGGGCGCTGATCCCTTCCTGGGAGTGGCACCGGGCAGGGGTCGACGCCAAGCGGTCCTCGACCATTCTGCGCGCCGTACGGGTCGCGGGACGGCTGGAGGAGGCCGCCGCCATGGAGCCCGAACAGGCGGCCGCCCGGCTGGAGTTGATCCCGGGCATTGGCCCCTGGACCTCGGCGGAGGTGATCCAGCGGTCCAACGGAGCCCCCGACGCCGTCACGGTCGGCGACCTCCACCTGCCGGGCATCGTCGGCCACGCGCTGGCCGACGACCGGCACGCGGACGACGCGGCGATGCTGGACCTCCTCACCCCGTACGCGGGCCAGCGCCACCGGGCGACCCGGCTGATCCTCCTCAGCGGACGCGTCCCGGCCCGCCGGGCACCCCGCATGCCGGTCCGCGACATCGCCCGTCTCTAGCGTGTTTCGAAAGTCCCGCCTGGCTCGCGACGCCTGGCAGGCACGCTCGCTGCGTTGTCGGAGTCGTCCACGTACGGCCAGGCCATCGAGGGCGCCGATCCTCCGCCTTGCGATCGCGCTCGGCGTCCACAGGACGAATCAAGGTGCCGAGACGGAGCGAGCGGAGCGAGTGCAGTGCACCAGACGCCGCAAGCCCCGCCCTGCGGGCGGACGGCGCTACTTTCGAAACACGCCCTGGGGCCCCTCGCTGCGGGCTCTGCCCCGTACGGCCACGGCGGTGCCGACGGCGACCCCCGCGAGCGCGGCGAGGACCACGACGTTCACCCAGCCCGGGACGAGTTCGAGGTGGGTGCCGTCGCCCCAGCGGCAGTGGCTCGACAGCGGCAGGAACCCTTCGGCCACGGTGAGGGGACCCGGGGGACCCTCACCACCCGGGGGGACGCTCACCGCCCGCTCGCAGGCGGTACTGAGTCCGCCGCTGTCCCAGCCGACGGACAGCCCGGCCACATAGGCCGGGAGCCCGGCGCCGAGACTCAGCGCGATCAGCTCCACCCCACGCCAGGGACCGCCGGCGGTACGGGCGAAGAACCAGCGCCGGCGGACGAGCAGATGGACGGCCTTGACCAGGAGCAGCACGACGCCGAACGGCATCGTGATGACCGCCGCGTCGATCAGGATGTCGGTGGGGTCCACGTTCGGGGACGGCTCTCTCTTCTCTCTCCTCGCGGCGGTCGTGGCCGCGCTCGGTCGCGACCGTCGTGACGCGTGCTAACGCACCTCGATGAACGCCTCCGGCGAGCGCCCCGGCCGTTCCTTCGGCGGGGCCGCCGCGTGGCCGACCGCGACCGTGCCCATCGGGTCCCACTCCTCGGGCAGGTCCAGGACGTCCCGTACGACCTCGCGGCAGAACATCGTCGACGAGACCCAGGCGGAGCCCAGCCGCTCGCCCGCCAGCGCGACCAGGAGATTCTGCACGCCCGCGCCCATCGCCACCGTGAACATCTCGCGCTCCGCGCCGTCCCGCCGGGCGTCGCCGTAGGTGTGCGAGCCGTCCGTCACCAGGCACGGCACCACGAGATACGGCGCCTTGCGCAGCACGTCACCGCGCCGGACGCGGCGGGCGATCGACTCCTCGGACTTACCGTCGCGGCGCAGGTCGGCGATCCACGCGTCGCGCATCGCGTCGAGGAGCCGCAGCCGCGATCCGGGGGATTCCAGCAGCACGAAGCGCCACGGTGTGGTGTGGTGCGGCGCCGGGGCCGTGATCGCCGCCGCGACCGCGCGGCGGACCGCGCCCGGGTCGACCGGCTCGTCGGTGAAGTCGCGGACGGTACGGCGCTGGGTGACCGCTTCCCGTACCGCCTCCGAGGTGCCGAGCCGGAACATGTCGTCGGCCGCGACCCGTATCAGCGCGCGGGCACCGGTGTCCGCGCCGTTTGCGTCGGCTGCGTCGTTTGCGTCATCCGCGTCGTCCCCTCCGGACACGGCGGACGGGCTCACGAGGTGTCCCAGCCCGCTCACCACCGCCACCGGCAGATTCCCGGTCTTGCCCTTCACCAGGTCACCGGCGGCCGCCAGCTCGTCCGCGAGGGCCACGACCGTCGCGGCCAGCGGATTGCCGTGCGCGTCCGTCCCGCCGCGCAGGTCCTCCAGGACCCGTACGCCCGCCGAGCCGATCGCCACATCCGTCAGCCCGTTGCGCCAGGGCCGCCCGAAGGTGTCCGTGACGATCACGCCGAGGTCGAGCCCGAGCGCGTCCCGCAGCCCCTCCCGTATCGCCCGCGCCGAGGCGTCGGAGTCCTCGGGCAGCAGCAGGACCGTGCCGGGCGCGGTGTTGGAGGCGTCGACCCCGGCCGCCGCCATGACGAGTCCCTGCCGGTTCTCGACGATGCGGAGGGGGCCGCGCCGGGCGACGACCCGTACCGTCTCCGCGTCGATCGCCGCCTCGCGGTCCGTCGCCTCGACGATCCGGCCCTCGGCCTTGGAGACGATCTTCGAGGTGACCAGCAGCACATCACCGTCGGCCAGCCCGGCCCCGGCCGCCGCGATCAGCTTCGCGAGGTCGTCGCCGGGGCGCACCTCGGGCAGTCCCGGCAGCGCGCGCACCCCGTACGAGGGGACCGCCGGCGCGGCGGACGCCCGATCCGTGCCGGAGCTCATGCCCGTACCTCCTCGGCCAGCGCCAGTGCCTCGCGTGCCATCGCGGCGGTGGCGGCCACGTCCGTCATCATCAGCGGGACCGCCCGGCTGCGGATGCCCGCGCCCTCGATCGCGGCCACCGCACCGGCGTCCACCGTGTCGACCAGCCAGCCGTCGAGCAGCCCGGAGCCGTAGTGCAGCGCGACCGCCGTCGCCGTCGCCTCGACACCGATCGCGGCGAGCACCTTGTCCGCCATTCCACGCACCGGCGCGTCCCCGACGATGGGGGAGAGGCCGACGACCGGCACGCCCGCCTCGGCGATGGCCTCCCTTATCCCGGGGACGGCCAGGATCGTGCCGATGCTGACCACCGGGTTCGACGGCGGGAAGAGGATGACGTCGGCGGCGCCGATCGCCTCCAGCACCCCGGGCGCCGGCTTGGCCTGATCCGCGCCGACCGGGACGATCGCCTGCGCGTCCACGGACGCCCGCAGCTTCACCCAGTACTCCTGGAAGTGCACGGCCTTGCGCTCGCCGTCAACGTCGACCGCGACATGGGTCTCCACGCGGTCGTCGGACATCGGCAGCAGCCGCACGCCCGGCTTCCAGCGGGCGCAGAGCGCCTCCGTCACGGCGCTCAGCGGATAGCCCGCGCCGAGCATCTGCGTACGGACTATATGAGTGGCGAAGTCGCGGTCGCCGAGCCCGAACCAGCCCGGCCCCACGCCGTACGCGGCCAGCTCCTCCTTGATCAGGAACGTCTCGTCGGTACGCCCCCAGCCCTGTTCCTCATTGATGCCACCGCCGAGGGTGTACATCACCGTGTCGAGGTCCGGGCAGACCTTCAGCCCGAACAGATGGATGTCGTCGCCGGTGTTGCCGATCACCGTGACGTCCGCGTCGGGCGCGGCCTGCTTGAGGCCGCGCAGGAAACGGGCGCCGCCGATGCCGCCGGCCAGAACCACGATGCGCATGCCCTGAATACTGTCAGGCGGGTACGACATCCTGGGCCGCCGGGGCGCAGCGGGCCGAGTGCATCGGCATCTCGGTCAGTCCCGGGTAGTAGATGTGCAGGCTCACGGCCGGTTCGATCGCGGCGTTGACCACTTCGTGGACATAACCGGGGGCGAAGACCCGCTGCGCGCCCGGCGTGAGCGTCCGGCTCCCGCTCTCCGAACGCTCCGTCAGTTCCCCGTCGAGCACCGTCAGTACGCCGGAGGAGCGGCCGTGGTCGTGCGATCCGCTGCCCTGTCCCGGCACCCAGGAGAGCAGCCACACCTCGTAGCCGGGCCCGGTGCGCAGCCGGTGGTACCAGCGGCTGGTGGCGTCGTACCGGACGTGCGGGGCCCACTGGGCGCGGTCGGCCGCGAGGGTACGGGCGAGGCCGGCGAACTCGGCCACGGTGACAGGGTGCTCCCGGGCGGGGCGGAGAAGGTGCTGGACCTCAAGGAGGTCGCCGGCGATCTGGATGTCGCTGTCGCTGTTCATGGGGTGCTGTGGTTCCTCGGCAGGGAAGGGACGTGCACTACTACCGGAAAAGGGGGAGGTGAGAGAGGTACGACCGGAGCCCGGAGGGCTTCAACAGCCGAAACAGCTCGAACAGCAACAGCGGGCCTGGACAGCACTGCGGAATCCACGGAGGTGGGTCGCGGGGTGCGTGCGGTGCGCTGGCATGAGACCTAAGGTCGCGAATCCCCTTCCGGATGTCAACTCAATGACCGATTTGGCCGCAATCTTTCACCACATCCGGTTGCTCCGTCCGGAGAAAGGTTTGCCCATGAAGAGGTGCGGACACATGGGGCAGCGACCGCGCTCGTAAACACCTCGGCGCCCTCGTGACCGGACTGTGATCCAGATCGCTTCCGCGCCCGGATCCGCAACAGGATCGGGGCACGTGACGTCTCTCCTGTCGGGAGAGGGCCGGGAGGTGATCGGAAGGGGTGATTGCGGTGGTGCGGGCAGGCCAGTGGCATGTGTCAGGTTTTTGGCGATTTGAACACTTTCCGCATAGCCTTGGTTCCGCAGAGTGAATACCGGGCCCAATAGCAGATCTCGGCTTGACCGGACCGGAGCACACACTTGTAATTTCACTCGTGTCGTTCGGCCGACTCGACAGCGGCCATACCCACGGGGACGCAAAAGACAGACGAGGGGCGCACATGACCGAGCTGTTCCAACAACTGCTGGTCGAGGACGCGGAAGAGGAACTCGGCTGGCAGGAGCGCGCCTTGTGCGCCCAGACCGATCCCGAGTCCTTCTTCCCCGAGAAGGGTGGTTCCACCCGCGAGGCCAAGAAGGTCTGCCTCGCCTGTGAAGTCCGGTCGGAATGCCTTGAGTACGCCCTCGCCAACGACGAGAGATTCGGCATCTGGGGCGGATTGTCCGAGCGCGAGCGGCGCCGCCTGAAGAAGGCCGCGATCTGAACGCCGTCGGGCCGCCGGGCGGCCGCGACACCGGAGATCCACCGTACGACCCCTTACGCATACGTATATGGCGCGGTCCGCAGTCTGCTCCTCCCCGCAGACGGCGGACCGTTGTGTTTCCCGGCCCGCGCTCCCGACGCCCGCTCCCGGCCGCGTTCCCGGCGCCCGCTCCTGGCGCGCGCTCTCCACGCAACTCCCGCGCCCCCGTGTCCCCGCGCGACCCCGCGCGCACGCCGGGAGCTCCGCCACGGCGCGCCGGGCACTCCGGCGGGCCGCTGCGCAGGGGACATCGAGCGCCGGGCGCCCCGCGCGTATTCCTACCGTTAGTGTGGGGCCCCGTCCGAGACGCTCCAACGCCCCTTCGGGGCGACCCCCGGCCGGAGGGCCCGCCACCTCAATGTCCCCCACCACCGCCGCGTTCGTTCCCGCCACCACCAGCGCCCCCGAGTTCCCGCGCCATGTCGTCACCGCGGTGCTCGTCGCCCACGACGGCGCGCGCTGGCTGCCCGACGCCCTCGCGGGGCTGCTCGGCCAGGAACGCCCCGTACAGAACGTCATGGCCGCCGACACCGGCAGCGCCGACGACTCGGCCCGGCTGCTCACCGAGGCGCTCGGCGACGAGCGCGTGCTGCACCTCGCGCGCCGCTCCGGCTTCGGCACCGCGGTCGAGGAGGCCGTCACGACGGCCGGGGTGCTCACCCCCGACGATCTGCCCTATCTGAAGCGGCCCGGCGGCTGGGACCCGGTCACCAGGACCTGGCGCGACGAGAACTACGACCTGCCCGAACTGCCGCACGGCGAACCGGTGCAGTGGCTCTGGCTCCTCCACGACGACTGCGCGCCCGCCCCCGACGCGCTCGCCGAACTCCTGCGTGTCGCCGACTCCGACGAGTACGCCGCCGTCGTCGGCCCCAAACTCCGCGGCTGGTACGACCGCAAGCAGCTCCTCGAAGTCGGCGTCTCCATCGCCAACAGCGGACGCCGCTGGACCGGTCTCGACCGCCGCGAACAGGACCAGGGCCAGCACGACCAGGTCCGTACCGTCCTCTCCGTCTCCTCGGCCGGCATGCTCATCCGCCGCGACGTCTGGGACGAACTGGGCGGCTTCGACCGCAGACTTCCGCTCATGCGCGACGACGTCGACCTGTGCTGGCGCGCGCACGCCGCGGGGCACCGGGTCCTTGTCGCCCCCGACGCCGTCCTGCGCCACGCCGAGGCGTCCGCGCGCGAGCGCCGTACGGTCGACTGCGCGGGCCGCTCCGTCGTCAACCCGCACCGCGTCGACAAGGCCGGCGCCGTCTACACCATGCTCGTCAACGCGCGGGCCGCCGTGCTCCCCTACGTGCTCTTCCGGCTCGTCCTCGGCACCGTCCTGCGCACCCTCGCCTATCTCGTGGGCAAGGCACCGGGACAGGCCGTCGACGAGGTCACCGGACTCCTCGGCACCCTGCTGCGGCCCGGACGGATCATCAGCGCCCGCAAGGACCGCGGCAAGGGAGTCGTCGAGGCGGCCGAGCTGCGCCCCCTCTTCCCGCCGGCCGGCGCGACCGTCCGCGTCACCGTCGAGCAGATCGCGGCGAGCCTCGGCGGCGACTCCGACTCCGACTCCGGCGGTTCCCGCCACGGCGCCGTCGAGTCGGGACCGGGCGGCGACGACGCCGACTACATGGAGATCGAGCAGTTCGCCCGGCTGAAGAAGCTCGCGCACAAGCCCGGCCCCGTCCTCTTCGCGATCCTTCTCCTGGTCTCGCTCGTCGCCTGCCGCGGACTGCTCGGCGGCGGCGCGCTCGCGGGCGGCGCCCTGCTGCCCGCGCCCCCCGACATCTCAGGACTCTGGTCCCGGTACGCCGACGGCTGGCACCCCGTCGGTACGGGCGTCACCGACACCGCGCCGCCCTACCTCGCCGTCCTGGCCGCCCTGTCGGTCCTCTTCCTCGGCTCCACCGGCCTCGCGCTGACGGTGCTCCTGGTCTGCTCGGTCCCGCTCGCCGGGGTCACCGCGTACTTCGCCTCCCGCTCGCTCGTCCCGTCCCGGCTGCTGCGCGCCTGGGCGAGCGTCGCGTACGCCTTCCTGCCCGCCGCGACCGGCGCGCTGGCCACCGGCAGGCTCGGCACCGCCGTCCTCGCCGTCCTGCTGCCGCTGCTCGCCCGCGCCGCCGTCTCCGCGTACGCGATGCGCGGCGGCGCCGACCCGCAGACGCGCGGCAGTTGGCGCGCCACGTGGGCGTACGCCTTCCTGCTCGCGTTCACGATGGCCTTCACGCCCGTCGTGTGGCCGCTGGCGCTGGTGCTGGGCCTCGGCGTGCTGGTGCTGCGCCGCGGTGAGATCGCCGCGTACGGACCGCGCGTCCTCGCCGGGCTCGGCACCCCGCTGCTGCTCCTGGCGCCCTGGTCGTTCTCGCTGCTCACCGACCCGTCCGCGCTCTTCCGCGAGGCCGGTCTGGAGTTCGGTACGGGCTCGGCCTCCGCGCTCGACCTGCTCGGGATGAGCCCCGGCGGCCCGAAGGCCGTCGGCGGTGTCCTGATGATGGGGATCGTGCTGGCCGCGCTGGCGGCGCTGCTCCGCGCCGAGCGGCGGTTCGCCATCGGCTCGGCGTGGACGGTCGCGCTGGTCGCGCTGGTCTTCGCCGTTCTGACCAACAACTCCGGGTGGGTGGGGCCCGCCACCCTCGTCTACGGCCTCGCGATGATCGCCGCGGCCATCCTCGGCGCGGACGGCGCCCGGATCCGGGTCGCCGCCGAGAGCTTCGGCTGGCGCCAGCCCGTCGCCGTGCTCATCGCGGCCGCCGCCGGACTCGGCCCGCTGATCGCCGCCGTCGGCTGGATGTTCAGCGGCGCGGCGGGCCCGCTGGAGCGCCGCGACCCGGTGCAGGTGCCCGCCTTCGTCGCGGAGGAGAGCATCACCCGCGACCAGCCGCGCACCCTGGTCCTCGGCGGCACCTCGCCCGCCGAGGTCTCGTACTCCCTGGTCCGTGGCTCGGGCGGGCGGCTCGGTGACGCCGAGCTGACCGCGGCGGGCGGCGGCGACGCACGGCTCGACAAGGTCGTCGCCAACCTCGTCGCGGGCTCCGGCGCCGACCAGACCGACACGCTCAGCGGTTTCGCGATCCGCTACGTCCTGGTACGGGACGGAGCCCCCGCCGAGACCGGCCGCGTGCTCGACACCACCCCGGGCCTGACCCGGCTGAGCCAGCTCGACGGCAGCGCGCTGTGGCGGGTCGACCGGCAGATCTCGCGCGCCACGATCGTCGACGGCAAGGGCGACGGCGAGTCGCTCGCGGTCGCCGCGGGGCCGGTCGAGGCGCACACGGAGATCCCGGCGGGCGCCGCCGGACGCGTGCTGCGGATCGCGGACCGGGCCGACGAGGGGTGGCAGGCCACCCTCGACGGCAAGGAGCTGACGAGCAAGACCGTCGACGGCTGGGCCCAGGGCTTCGAGCTCCCCGCCGAGGGCGGCCGGCTCGACCTCACCTACGAGGACCCGATCACCCACACCGCGTGGGTCTGGACGCAGGGCGCGCTCGCCCTCGTCCTGCTGGTGCTCGCCCTGCCGGGGCGCCGCCGGGAGATCGACGACGACCTGCCCGACGAGGACGAGGGGATCCCGGCCCAGCCGGTGGAGGGCGAGGGCCGCAGGGCACGCCGGCTCCGGGCCGCGGCCGAGGCGGAATCCGGGGCCGAGACCGAGGCCGGGGCCGAAGCGGTCACCAAGACCGACGAGCAGGCGGCGTACGGAGCGGTGCCCGCGCAGCCGGCGTACGACGAGTGGGACAGCTCCACGTACGCGAACGCCCCCGCGACTGCACCCGCATCCGCCCCCGCACCCGCACCCGCGGACTCGGGCGCCGGCGCGCAGGTGGCGCCCGGCCAGGACCCGTACCAGCAGCAGTACCAGCAACAGCAACAGCCCTACCAGGGTGACCCGTACCAGCAGCAGGGCACGTACGCGGAGCCCGGCCAGTACGCGGAGCCCGGCCCGTACGACCAGCAGCCGTACCAGAACCACCAGCAGCAGTACGACCCGTACGGCTACGGACAGCAGCAGCCCTACGCCGACGGCCATCAGAACGACCCGCGTCAGCGCCCCGACGGGAGCAGCAACCAGTGAACCGTACGAGCCTCTCCCTCATCGCGGCCGCCACCGCCCTCGCCGCCGTCACCGGGTTCGCCTCGATGTCCGCCCCCGCGGACGCGGACACGACCGCCGCTGGCGCCGTCGCCCGGCTCCCCGTCGAGCGCACCAGCCAGCTCTGCCCGGCGCCCAGCGTCTCGGACGTCGCGGAGACCACGTACACCTCCGTCACCCCCACGGGGAAGGGCGGCGCGGACAGCGCGCCCGCCGCCGACGCGGGCGGCACGGCCGAGCTCAAGGAGTCCACGGTCACGCTGGCCGACCCGGGCGGGGCGGACGACGACAAGAAGGACGACAAGAAGGGCGAACAGGCGCAGGACGACGCGGCGAAGGGGGCCACCGGCGAGGACGGGAAGTCCTTCATGACCCTCAAGGAGCCCGGCACCCCCGTCTCCGCCGAGGCGAGCGGCGCCACCTCACCCGCGCTCGTCGGCACGGCCACCGGCCGCTTCGCCCCCGGCTGGACCACGCAGCAGACCACCACGGTGACCGTGGGCGGCGCGCGCGGGCTGCTCGGGATGACCTGCACCGCGCCCGACACCGACTTCTGGTTCCCCGGCGCCAGCACCGAACGCTCCCGCCAGGACTACGTCCACCTCACCAACCCCGACGACACCGTCGCCATCGTGGACATCGAGCTGTACGGGGCGGACGGCGCCCTCAAGTCCGAGACGGGGGAGGGCATTCCGGTGCCCGCGCGGTCCAGCGTCCCGGTGCTGCTCTCCACCCTGACCAGTGAGACCGCGCCCAATGTGACCGTCCATGTCAGCACCCGCGCGGGCCGGGTCGGCGCGGCGGTGCGCGCCGCGGACGACGCGGGCGGCAGTGACTGGCTGACCGCCTCCGGTGCCCCGGCGGACCGTGTGGTGCTGCCCGGCATCCCGAAGGACGCGACGGACGTGCGGCTGGTGGTCTTCGCGACCGGATCCGCCGACGCCGACCTGAAGGTGCAGCTCTCGACCCCCGAGGGCACGATCACGCCGGCGGGACACGAGAGCCTCCACGTCAAGTCGCAGATGACGGCCGCGCTCGAACTCGCGGACGTCACCAAGGGCGAGGCCGGCTCCCTGGTGCTCTCCCCGTCCGGGAGTCCGGCCCCCGTGGTCGCGGCGCTGCGCGTCGTGCGGGGCAAGGGCGAGAAGCGGGAGATCGCGTTCATCCCGGCGACCGCCCCCATCACGGCGCGCGCGACCGTGGCCGACAACCGCGCCAAGGGTTCGACGCTCTCGCTGACCGCCCCCGGCGCCGCCGCGAAGGTCAGGGTCACGTCCTCGCCGGGCACCGAGGGGGGCGAGGCGACGGTGGAGACGTACGACGTCAAGGCGCGGTCGACGCTGGCCGTCACCCCGAAGGCGCCGGCCGGCCTGAAGGGCGCGTACGCGCTGACGGTCGAGCCGGAGTCGGGCGGCCCCGTCCACGCGTCGCGCACGCTGGAGCTGCCGGAGGACGGGGTGCCGATGTTCACGGTGCAGACGCTGCCGGACGACCGGGGCACCGTGTCCGTACCGAGGGCCAGGGAAGACCTGTCCATCCTGGACAACGGAGAGTAGCGCCCTTCACCGGCCCCGCGCGGAGCCTCGGGTCACTCCTGTCCGGCAGCTCACTCCTGTCCGTACCGCGGGTCGACGGACTCGGGCGCCAGCCCCAGCAGCTCCGCGACCTGTTCGACGACGACCTCGTGCACCAGCAGCGCGCGGTCGTCGCGGCCTTTGGTACGGATCTCCACGGGGCGGCGGTAGACGAGGATGCGCGCCGGATGATCCTTGCCCGCCGGGGCGGAGCTGCCGAGCGGAACGGTCTCCTCCAGGGTGCTGGGCACCTCCATGACGAGGAACTCGACATCCGCGAGCTGAGGCCAGCGCCGCTCCAGCCGGTCCACGGAGTCCCGTACGAGATCACGGAACGACTCCGAGCGGCTGGTCGAGAGCGGCACCTGGGGCGGGGCGACCGGCCCGCGCATCCCCCGGCCGTGGCGGTCGCGGCGGCGCGGCCGGGGCTCGGGCGGCCGGGGAGGTACTGGACTGTCCATCACTGACGCAGCGTAGCTCTCCGGGGCGCTCCATCATCGAGGCTCGGACCTCGTCGGAAGCCATGTCGCATGCCACGTCGCATGGCATGTCGCATATTGAGCATTCAGGCCAAGCTTGGGCTCGATTCCCGACGTACGCATGATCGTCGATCCCTCGCGCATTGACGGGTTTGTCCCAAGTCGCGACCGTGTCACGGGCTGTCGTCGGCTCGTCACTCCTCTTTCCGCGCAGGTCAGGGCAGTTGATTCCAGCCAACTTGTGCGGCATATCACGCCGCGACACGGTGGAGTGACCTGGTGGTGAGTCGTCGCAGCCCGCTCAAGAGTGCGGTACCGTCCAACATCGTGAGCCCTGTACGTCGCTGTTCGCGCACCGCGTGCGGCCGCCCTGCTGTCGCGACACTGACGTACGTCTATGCCGACTCGACCGCGGTCCTCGGCCCGCTCGCCACCTACGCCGAGCCTCACTGCTACGACCTGTGTGCGGAACACGGTCAGCGGCTGACGGCGCCACGCGGCTGGGAGGTCGTCCGGCTCACGGACGGCTCGGCCCCCGCGCAGCCGAGCGGCGACGATCTCGAAGCCCTGGCCAATGCCGTCCGGGAGGCCGCCCGCCCGCCGGAGCGGTCGCCCGAGGGTGGCGGCAAGGGCGCGCGCGGGGCGGACCCGATGGAGGTCGGGCGCCGGGGGCATCTGCGGGTGCTGCGCTCACCCGAGTCCTGAGCCCCGCCCCGACGGGCCTTCAGGGCTCTTCCAGGGGCACTTCCGGATCCCCGTTCAGGGTTTCCGCCACGGATCCTGCGCGGACCATTGACCTTCTCTTGGCGCGGACACGACCATTCCTCCATCCGTGAGAGATCACTTTCCGTATCGCGGAATTCCGGAGGACTGTCGTGTTCGTACAGCAACTGGAACCTGTCGCCGATTCGCTCGCACTCTCCGCTCTCGTCGCCGCACTGCCCCTGGCCACCGTGCTGATCCTGCTCGGCGGGGTCCGTATGCGAGCCCACCTCGCCGGACTCACCGGCCTCGCCGTCGCCGTACTCGTCGGCTGGCTCGCCTTCTCGATGCCCCTCGGCCAGACGCTCTCGGCAGGCGCGCAGGGCGTGCTCTTCGGGCTCTTCCCCATCATGTGGATCGTCGTCAACGCCCTCTGGGTCTACCGGATGACGGTCAGGACCCAGCACTTCGACATCCTGCGGCGCTCCTTTGGACGCCTCTCCGACGATCCCCGTATCCAGGCGCTCGTCGTCGCCTTCTGCTTCGGCGCGCTCCTCGAAGCGCTCGCGGGGTTCGGCGCGCCGGTCGCGATCTGCTCGGTGATGCTGGTGGCGCTCGGCTTCGACCCGGTGAAGGCCGCCGTCGTCGCGCTCGTCGCCAACACCGCGCCGGTGGCCTTCGGCGCCATGGGCACACCGGTCGTGACGCTCGCGCAGGTCACCGGGTTGCCGCTGGACACGGTCGCCGCCGTCGTCGGCCGGCAGACCCCGCTCCTCGCCCTCGTCGTACCACTGGTGCTCATCGGCCTCGTCGACGGGCGGCGCGGGCTGCGCGAGACCTGGGTGCCCGCGCTGGCGTGCGGAGTCGCCTTCGCCGTCGCGCAGTTCGCCGCCGCCAACTACGTCTCGGCCCAACTCGCCGACATCGCGGCCGCGCTGGCCGGGGCCGCCGCGTTGGTCGCGGTGCCCTCGGCGCGCCGGCCCGCGGCGGAGCCGGTACGCGCCGCCGTGCTCACGGGCGTACGGAGCGAGGACCTGGACCGCGAGGACCCGCGCCGCGAAGTGGTGCGCGCCTACGCCCCGTACGCGCTGATCGTCGCGATCTTCTCCGTCGCGCAGATCCCGCCGGTCAAGGAGCTGCTGGCCAAGGCGACACAGGTCTTCGACTGGCCCTTCCTCGATGTCGCGAACCCCGACGGGGAGCGCGTGGGCGCCAATGTCTTCACGCTGCCCCTGGTCGGCACCGGTGGCACGCTCGTACTCCTCGCCGGGCTGGTCACGGCCGTGGTGCTGGGCGTACGGGCGGGGGACGCGGTGCGCGAGTGGGCGGCGACCGTGCACGAACTGCGGTACGCGATCCTCACCGTCACCTCGGTGCTGGCCCTCGCGTACGTCATGAACCTGTCCGGACAGGCCGCGACCATCGGCCACTTCGTCGCCGCGGCGGGGGCCGGGCTGGCGTTCCTCTCGCCGATCCTCGGCTGGTTCGGCGTCGCGGTAACGGGCTCGGACACCTCGGCCAACGCCCTGTTCGGCGCGCTCCAGGTGACCGCGGCGCACCAGTCGGGGCTCGCGCCGGAGCTGCTGGCCGCGGCGAACAGCTCCGGGGGCGTGCTGGGCAAGATGATCTCCCCGCAGAACCTGACGATCGCGTGCGCGGCGGTGGGGCTGGCGGGCAAGGAGGGAGACGTGCTGCGCAAGGTGCTGCCGTGGAGTCTGGGGCTGTTGCTGGTGATGTGCCTGATCGTGGTGGCGCAGAGTACGGCGGTACTGGGGTGGATGCTGCCTTAACGGTGTCATCCGGCCCGGGTAGGTTGAACCGACGCACCGCACCGCACGAATTGCCGCACTGGACCGAGCGCACTGGACCGAGCGCGGTGAGCCGACCGCACTGAGCCGACCGCACTGAACCGACCGCACTGAACCGACCGCAGTGAACCGACCGCGGTGACAGGAACCTCTGGAGGGCGTGACCGTGGCCGATGTTTCGCATGCGCCGCATGTGCCACATGTGCCGGACCTGGCGCAGATCGTGAAGGCGTACGACGTACGAGGGGTGTACCCGGACCAGCTCGACGACCGGCTCGCGGAACTCTTCGGTGCCGCCTTCGCAGAGGTCACCGGCGCCGGGGCGATCGTCGTCGGCCACGACATGCGGCCCTCCTCACCCGGCCTGGCGTCGGCCTTCGCGCGGGGCGCCCTCTCGCGCGGCGCCGACGCCACCCTCATCGGGCTGTGCTCCACGGACCAGCTCTACTACGCGTCCGGGAGCCTGAACGTCCCCGGCGCGATGTTCACGGCGTCGCACAACCCGGCCCGCTACAACGGGATCAAGATGTGCCGCGCGGGCGCCGCACCGGTGGGCCAGAACACGGGACTCGCGGAGATCCGTGCCCTGGTGGAGAGTTGGCTGCGGGGCACGGAGAAGACACCGGAGGGCACGGGAACCCTCACGCGGCGTGACACGTTGGACGATTACGCCGCGTATCTGCTCTCCCTGGTCGACCTCTCCGCGATCCGCCCGCTGAAGGTCGTCGTGGACGCGGGCAACGGCATGGGCGGCCACACGGTCCCGACCGTCTTCGCCGGCCTGCCGCTCGATGTCGTGCCCATGTACTTCGAGTTGGACGGTACGTTCCCGAACCACGAGGCGAACCCCCTGGACCCGAAGAACATCGTCGACCTCCAGGCCCGCGTCCTCGCCGAGGGCGCCGACCTCGGCCTGGCCTTCGACGGCGACGCGGACCGCTGCTTCGTCGTGGACGAACAGGGCCGGGGCGTCTCGCCGTCCGCGATCACGGCCCTGGTCGCGGCGCGCGAACTGGCCAAGCACCCGGGCGCGACGGTCATCCACAACCTGATCACGTCCCGGTCGGTCCCCGAGGTCGTCAGGGAGAACGGCGGCACCCCGGTCCGCACCCGCGTCGGCCACTCCTTCATCAAGCAGGAGATGGCCACGACGGGCGCGGTCTTCGGCGGCGAGCACTCCGCGCACTACTACTTCCGCGACTTCTGGAACGCGGACACCGGCATGCTCGCCGCGCTCCACGTCCTGGCGGCCCTCGGCGGCCAGGACGGCCCGCTCTCGGAACTGGTCTCCTCGTACGACCGGTACGCGGGCTCGGGCGAGATCAACTCCACGGTGGACGACCAGGAGGCCCGGCTGGCGGCGGTCCGCGCGGCGTTCGCGGCGCGCGAGGGGGTCACCCTCGACGAACTGGACGGCCTGACGGTGTCGGCAGCGGACTGGTGGGTCAACGTCCGCCCCTCCAACACAGAGCCGCTGCTGCGCCTGAACGTGGAGGCGCGGGACGCGGCGACGATGGCGAGGCTCCGGGACGAAGCCCTGGCCCTGATCAGGGACTGACCGGGACCGGCCGTCATCACCGCCCCTCGGACACCCGCCGTTCCCGGCTCCGGGACGGCGGGCGCGGGGCCTACGGCGGTAGGCTGACAGGCGTCTAGCCACCTGTTCGAAAGGACACCCACCCCATGCCGCTCGAAGCCGGCCTCCTGGAGATCCTGGCCTGCCCGGCCTGTCACGCGCCGCTCAGCGACCGCACCACGGCCGAGACGCCCGAGCTCGTCTGCACCGGTGCGGAGTGCGGCCTGGCGTACCCGGTCAGGGACGACATCCCGGTGCTCCTCGTGGACGAGGCGCGCCGCCCCGCGTAATCACCGCCCCGCGCGAGCACGCCCCGCGTGGCCGTGCCTTGTGGACACACGCACAACGCGCAGGTACGCCTCACGTACGCACCCCGCAGGTGCGTAGGCGCGCACCGCGCGGACACGCCGCGTACCACCCGTAACAACCGCATCACTCACAACTGCATCACTCGCATCAGCCCTGCTCATGTGCCACACCAGCGGAGGCCCACCCCTCATGCTCGACGAGTCGCTGCTCGACGCTCCCGACGCGCTCACCCGCGCCGACCACCACGGTCTGCTCCGTGACGCCGCCGAAGCCGGGGCCAGGGTCCGTACCGCGCTGCGGCAGACCGCCGAGGCCGGCGTCGGCGACCTGGCACCGGAAGGCCGCCCCCGTGGCGTACTGATCGCCGGTTCCGGCGCCGCCGCGACCGCCGCCGCCGACCTTGTCGCCGCGCTGGCGGGCGGAGCCGCGCCGGTGACCCGATTGCGCCCCACGGGCGTCGCCCCCGCCGCGGGCGCCCTGCGCTGGGCGCTCCCCGGGTGGGCCGGCCCCGTGGACCTGCTGCTGATCGCCACCACCGACGGCAGCGAGCCCGGCCTGGCCCTCCTCGCGGAGCAGGCGTACCGGCGCGGCTGCACGGTCGTCGGCGTCGCGCCCGGCCACTCCCCGCTGAGCGAGTCCCTCAACGGTTCGCACGGACTGCTCGTACCGATGGCGACGGCACCGAACGAGTGGGCCGACGCCGTCGAGGCGGACACCCGCGCGACCGGGCCGGGCGCCCTCTGGGCCCTGCTCGTCCCGCTGCTCGCCCTGCTCGACCGGGTGGGACTCCTCACCGCGCCACCGGAGACCCTTCAGCGCGTCGCCGACCGGCTGGACCGTACCGCCGAGCGCTGCGGCCCCGCCATCGTCACGTACAGCAATCCCGCGAAGACCCTCGCCGCCGAACTCGCCGACAGCCTCCCGCTGATCTGGACCGAGGGCACGGCCGCGGCCCCCGCCGGCCGCCGCTTCGCCGCCGTGCTGTCCGAACTGAGCGGCCGTCCCGCGCTCGCCGCCGAACTGCCCGAGGCGCTGGAGGCCCACGGCGCGCTGCTCGCCGGCGCCCTCGCGGCCGGCGCCGACCCCGACGACTTCTTCCGCGACCGGGTCGAGGAGAGCCAGGCCCTGCGCGCCCGCGTCGTACTGCTCAGGGACCGTCCGGCGGGCGGCCTCACCGCCGCCCCCGCCGCCCGCGAACTCGCCCTCGGCCACGAGGCGCCCATCAGCGAGCTGGAGCCGGAGGAGGGCACCGACATCGAAGCCCTGGCCGAGCTGATCTCCGTCACCGACTTCGCCACGGTCTACCTGACACTGGCCGCGGGCACTCCCGTATGACCTGACACCGCCCATGCATGCCGTTCCCGTACCGACGGCGCGCCGCCCGCCCGAGCACCCGCACGCCCGCTCCCCTTGGCCCTTACCCCGCCGTCGCCCGGTCAGCTCAGCCCTACCGGCACCCGACGCACCAGACCGCACCTGGTCGGCACCTGACCGGCATCCGACGAGCACTCCACCAGCACCACACCAGCACCAGGGCGCCGTCCCACCGCCACCGCGCCGCCACCTCGTACCAGAAGGCTCACCCCATGGACCGCCTCTCGAACACCGTGCGCCCCTACGCCTGGGGCTCGACGACCGCCATCCCGGAACTGCTCGGCACCCCTCCCACGGGCGAGCCGCAGGCCGAGATGTGGCTCGGCGCCCACCCCGGCGCCCCCTCGCGGCTCGACCGCGGACACGGCGCGGGTGAGCAGGCGCTCTCGGACGTCATCGACGCCGACCCCGAGGCGGAGCTCGGAGCGGCCACCACACGGAAGTTCGGTCCCCGGCTGCCCTTCCTGCTCAAGCTGCTCGCCGCGGGATCGCCGCTCTCCCTCCAGGTGCACCCCGACCTCGCCCAGGCGAAGGAGGGGTACGCGGACGAGGAGCGCCGCGGCGTCCCGATCGACGCCCCGCACCGCAACTACAAGGACGCCAGCCACAAGCCCGAACTGATCTGCGCGCTCACCCCCTTCGAGGGGCTCTGCGGATTCCGCGCCCCGGAGGACGCCGCCGAACTCCTCGCGGGGCTCGACGTCGACGCGCTCAAGCCGTACGTCGACCTCCTGTGCGCCCACCCTGAAGAGGCCGCGCTGCGCGAGGTCCTGACCGCCGTACTGGGCGCGGACCCGGAGGAGACGGCCGCCACGGTCACCGAGGCTGCCGCCGCCGCGGACCGGCTCGGCGGCGCGTACGCCCCGTACGCGTCGATCGCCCGCCACTACCCGGGCGACCCGGGTGTCATCGCCGCCATGCTGCTCAACCACGTACAACTCCAGCCGGGCGAGGCGCTCTTCCTCGGCGCCGGTGTGCCGCACGCGTACCTCGACGGCCTCGGTGTCGAGATCATGGCCAACTCGGACAACGTCCTGCGGTGCGGCCTCACCCCCAAGCACGTGGACGTCCCCGAACTCCTGCGGGTCGTGCGCTTCGAAGCGACCGAGCCGGCCGTTCTGCGCCCCGAGGCGTCCGCCTCCGGCGAGGAGTTGTACGACACCCCCATCGACGAGTTCCGGCTCTCCCGCTTCACCCTCGCGCCGGGCGCCGCTCCGCGCGATCTGACGGCCGCCACCCCGCAGATCCTGCTCTGTACCGCGGGCGCCCCCACGGCGGGCGATCTCGGGCTGACACCCGGCGGCGCGGTCTTCGTACCGGCGGGTGAGAAGACCGAACTGTCCGGTACCGGCACGGTGTTCCGGGCCACAGTGGTGGTCTGATAGTTCGGCCGCTCCGGCGGCTGCAACAATGTCCCGCCGTACGGCGGCGCCAGGGCCGCATACCTAGGAAGGGACACCACGCACCCATGAGCGCGTCCGGCGGAACCAAGGCGATTGTGGCGGCGCTCGGCGCCAACCTCGCGATCGCAGTAGCCAAGTTCGTGGCATTCGCCTTCAGCGGGTCGTCGTCGATGCTCGCCGAGGGTGTGCACTCCCTCGCCGACTCCGGCAACCAGGGGCTGCTGCTCCTCGGCGGTAAGAAGGCGAAGCGCGAGGCAACGCCGGAGCACCCCTTCGGCTACGGGCGTGAGCGCTACATCTACGCCTTCCTCGTCTCCATCGTGCTGTTCTCGATCGGCGGCATGTTCGCGATCTACGAGGGCTACGAGAAGATCAAGAACCCGCACGAGATCGAGGCCTGGTACTGGCCGGTCGGTGTGCTGGTCTTCGCGATCATCGCCGAGTCGATCTCCTTCCGTACGGCCATCCTGGAGTCGAACGCCCTGCGCGGCGCGCTCTCCTGGAAGGACTTCATCCGCCGGGCCAAGGCCCCCGAGCTGCCGGTGGTCCTCCTGGAGGACTTCGGCGCGCTGATCGGTCTGGTCCTCGCCCTCGGCGGCGTCGGTGTCTCCCTCGCGACCGGCGACGGCATCTGGGACGGCATCGGCACGCTCTGCATCGGCATCCTCCTCATTGTGATCGCCCTCGTCCTCGCGGCCGAGACGAAGTCCCTGCTCCTCGGCGAGGCCGCGGGCACCGAGGACGTCGAGAAGATCAAGGGCGCGATCGTCGACGGCGATGTCGTGACCGGCATCATCCACATGCGCACGCTCCACCTCGGCCCCGAGGAGCTTCTGGTCGCGGCGAAGATCGCGGTCGAGCACGACGACACGGCGGGCGAGGTGGCCGCCGCGATCAACGCCGCCGAGTCCCGCATCCGCGAGGCCGTCCCGATCGCCCGGGTGATCTATCTGGAGCCGGACATCTACAGCGCCTCGGCCGCCGCCGCGGGCACCAACCCGGCCAAGGACACGACCACCTCGACCACCTCGACGAGCCCGGACGCGACGGAGTAGCCCGCAGCGCCGCCCCCCCCGAGGCCCTCTCCCCCCGTCCCATACGGCTGTCCTCTCTCCTGGCTTCTCCTGGCTTCTCCCGGCGTGTGTTCCCCCACACGCGTTCTGCTCCTTCCTGGTTCGGCTGTAGGTCGCTGGGCCGATCGGTGTAGATTCGTGACCAGAGCCAGACGTCGCTGCTGATGGCGGTCGGGCGGTCCGCGCTGCGGACCGGCCGAGGGAGAGAGGGCCTCCGACGGACTGCCCCGCGTAGCCCGGGCATTCGTGTGCCCGCCGCCGCAGAGCCAGCCGTACGTATTCACCCTCGACCCGATTTACGAGGAGCAGCTCGTTATGACGACTGTCGCCAACCGGCAGGACTTCAAGGTCGCCGACCTCTCGCTCGCCGAGTTCGGCCGCAAGGAGATCACCCTCGCCGAGCACGAGATGCCCGGCCTGATGTCGATCCGCAAGGAGTACGCGGCGACGCAGCCCCTGGCCGGTGCCCGCATCACGGGATCCCTGCACATGACGGTGCAGACCGCGGTCCTCATCGAGACGCTGACCGCGCTGGGCGCGGAGGTCCGCTGGGCGTCCTGCAACATCTTCTCCACCCAGGACCACGCCGCCGCCGCCATCGCGGTCGGCCCCGAGGGCACCCCGGAGGACCCCAAGGGCGTCCCCGTCTTCGCCTGGAAGGGCGAGACGCTGGAGGAGTACTGGTGGTGCACGGAGCAGGCTCTGACCTGGCCGAACACGCCCACCGGCGGCCCGAACATGATCCTGGACGACGGCGGTGACGCCACCCTCCTGGTCCACAAGGGCGTCGAGTTCGAGAAGGCCGGCGCGGCCCCCGACCCGGCGACGGCGGACAGCGAGGAGTACGGCCACATCCTCACGCTGCTGAACCGCACCCTCTCCGAGAGCCCGCAGAAGTGGACCCGCCTGGCGTCCGAGATCCGCGGTGTCACCGAGGAGACCACGACCGGTGTGCACCGGCTGTACGAGATGCAGCGCGACGGTGTCCTCCTCTTCCCGGCGATCAACGTCAACGACGCGGTCACCAAGTCCAAGTTCGACAACAAGTACGGCTGCCGCCACTCCCTGATCGACGGCATCAACCGCGCCACCGATGTCCTCATCGGCGGCAAGGTCGCGGTCGTCTTCGGCTACGGCGACGTCGGCAAGGGCTGCGCGGAGTCCCTGCGCGGCCAGGGCGCCCGTGTGATCATCACCGAGATCGACCCGATCTGCGCGCTCCAGGCGGCGATGGACGGCTACCAGGTCTCGACGCTGGACGACGTCGTCGGCATCGCCGACATCTTCGTCACCACGACGGGCAACAAGGACATCATCATGGCCTCGGACATGGCCAAGATGAAGCACCAGGCGATCGTGGGCAACATCGGCCACTTCGACAACGAGATCGACATGGCCGGCCTGGCCAAGATCGAAGGCATCGTCAAGGACGAGGTGAAGCCCCAGGTCCACACCTGGACCTTCCCCGACGGCAAGACGCTCATCATCCTGTCCGAGGGCCGCCTGCTCAACCTGGGCAACGCGACCGGTCACCCCTCGTTCGTGATGTCGAACTCGTTCGCGGACCAGACCCTGGCCCAGATCGAGCTCTTCACCAAGCCGGAGGAGTACCCGACCGACGTCTACGTGCTCCCCAAGGCCCTGGACGAGAAGGTCGCCCGTCTCCACCTCGACGCGCTCGGGGTGAAGCTCACGACGCTCCGCCCGGAGCAGGCCGCGTACATCGGTGTCGAGGTCGAAGGCCCGTACAAGCCGGACCACTACCGCTACTGATCCACAGCGCGCGCCCGCGCGGGCACGCCCGCCGACGGGCCGACCGGTGGTGACGGATCACCGACACCGCCTCGGCCCCTCGGCACCCGGCATTCCGCAGCTCACAGAACAGGCCCCCGCACCCCCGTGCCGGGGGCTTGTTCCGTGCGCACGGCGCCGAGCCGCCAGGGCGTTGACGTACGGTGTGCTGTCAGCCGCCGCGTACCCGAAGGACCCGGAAGACCCCATGCCCCGCGGCCGTTATTCGCTTCATGACCCGCACGATCACATCCCTCTCGGCGACGAACACTTCCACTGCGCGCCCGGCCCCTCCGGCTGGCGCTACGTCTCCCAGATCACCACTCCCTCCGGCGACCACTCGGGCTCCGTCGATCTGGCCCTCGACGAGCTCGGCCGCCCCATCCGGCTTCAACTCCACGCGGCGAGCTGGCAGATCCGCGGCGCCGCCCTCGACGGCGTCACCTGGGTCCGTACCGACCCCACCGGCGCCCACGCCACAGAAGGCAACGTCAAAGCCCACGCCTTCACCGGCACATCCCCCGCCTTCCTCATCGCGACGACCCGTCTTCTGCGCCTCACCCCCGGTTCCCCCACGACACGCGTCCGCCTCGTGGCCTTCACCGACCCGGTCCTCGCCCCCCGCACGCTCGACCAGTCCTGGGCCCTGGTGAACAGTGAAGCGCACGCCACTGACAACGGACCCCTGATCGTGGACGAGTACCAGGTCAGCGCCCTGGACACCGGTGAACAGCACACCGTTCACATTGCCGGCGACGTGGTGCTCTCGGCCCCCGGCATCGAGCTGGAAGACCTGGAAACCCCGCCGTCGCCACCGACCTGACCGGATCCGCCGCTACGCACGCCTACGCGGGCGGGACGAACCCCGTGGCGGGCGGAGGGGGCGCTCCGGCGCCGGGCGCCGGGGCCACGGGTGGGGCAGGAGACGGGGAAGAAGAGGAAGACGGGGAGCCCACGGGAGGGACAGCAGACCGAGCAAGAGGAACCACCGGAGAGCCGACAGCAGCGCCCATGCCCCCCGGGGCTCCCATGCCCCCCGGGACTTCCAAGCGCCGCGCGGCTCCCGCGGCTCCCTTGCCTTCAGGGGCTCCCGCGGCCGGAGCGGTGCCGCCGAAGGCCCGCCGCGCGTCCCGTGCCTGCCGCTCGTTCACCACAGCCGCGAGATACGCGCCCGCAGGCACTCCCTGAGGCGCCGGGGTACCGGTACGAGCCGCGAGATCACCTGCCAGACGCTCGGCCATCGACCGGCCCACCGCCGCGTCGAGCTGCCGCATCCGCGTCAGGTACTGACGTATCGCGAGCCACAGATCATCCGGCACGGCGGAGAGATCCAGCTCCGCGAAGCGCCCCACGAGCCACGGCGGAGGCGGCGGCACCGCCTCCATGTACGACGTCGGCACCCTCTCGCGTACGACGAGGGTCCCCGCGAACACGTCCCCGATCCGCCGCCCCCGCGCCGACGTCAGCGACGCGACACAGGCGACCACCCCGACCGAGAACAGAATCTCGACCACGCCCATCGCCCCGCGCACCAGCGCGTGCCGGAATCGGATGGGCCCGCCGTCGTCCCGTACGACCCGCAGCCCGCAGGCCAGCTTGCCCAGCGAGCGCCCGTGGCTCAGGGTCTCCACGGCGATCGGGCCACCGACCAGTACCAGAAGGAACGAGGCGACGGCCAGGGCCGCGACCGCGGCCTCGTCCAGCGAGCCGGCCGACAGCACGATGCCGACCGACACCATCAGATACGCGGCACCGGCCACCGCGAGATCGATCGCCGTCGCCAGCGCCCGGCTCGGCAGCCGCGCCGGGCGCAGCCCCAGTACGACCGCGTCGCCCGTCACAAGCTCATCCACCGATGCCCACCCTTCGCCGACCTTCCCCGCTCTGGAGAAGGCCAGTCTGCCAAGCTGGCCCACAACACGCCGCAGTCAGCCGTGCCGACGTCAGTAGTACGGACGCCAGTAGTACGGACCGTTCGCACCCAGTGCCTGGAGCAGCAGCCGCCCATGGACCTCGATGTCTTCGTGACCAGCCACCGCGCCGAGTGGGACCGCCTGGACCACCTCCTGGGCCGCGGCCGGCGTCTCACCGGCGCCGAGGCCGATGAACTCGTCGGCCTCTACCAGCGCACCGCCACGCATCTCTCGCTGGTGCAGTCCAGTGCTCCCGATCCGGTACTCATCACCCGCCTCACCCAGCTCGTGGCCCGAGCCCGTGCGACGGTCACCGGCACGCGCCGGGCCGGCTGGCGGGACGCCGTGCTGTTCCTTACGGCGGGGTTCCCCGCCGCCGTCTACCGTGCCCGGCGGTGGTGGATACCGACCGCGCTTCTCTCCACTCTTCTCGCCGCCGCCATCGGCTGGTGGACCGGCGCTCACCCGGAGGTGCAGGCGGCGATCGGGGCACCCGAGGAACTGCGTCAGATGACCCGTCCGGGCGGTGAGTACGAGACGTATTACTCCAGCCATCCGGCGGCGTCGTTCGCGGCACAGGTCTGGACGAACAACGCGCAGGCCGCGGCCATGTGTCTCGTCCTGGGGGCCTTTCTCTGCCTGCCGGTGATCTGGATCCTCTTCGTCAACGTGCTCAACCTGGGCGTCGGCATCGGACTGATGTCTTCGGCGGGCCGCCTCGACACGTTCCTCGGCCTGATCCTGCCCCACGGTCTACTGGAACTGACGGCGGTCTTCGTCGCGGCCGGCACCGGTCTGCGCCTCGGGTGGACCCTGATCGACCCGGGTCCGCACAGCCGCCGAACAGCCATGGCCCAGCAGGGCCGCGCAGCGCTCGGCATGGCCATCGGTCTGGCGCTTGTCCTCTTCGTGTCGGGCGTGATCGAAGGTTTCGTCACCCCGTCCGGCCTGCCCACCTGGGCGCGCATCACCATAGGAGTCGTCGCGGAACTGGCCTTCCTCGCCTATGTCTACATCCTTGGTGGCAGGGCGGCCCGGGAAGGCGAGACCGGCGACCTGGAGGCAGCCGGCCGCAGCGCCGCGCTCCCAGCCGCAGGCTGATGTGCATGGGGCGTACTCGACCTGTTACTCTCCTCTTCGCCCCACAAAAACCGTTGACACGGTTGGCGTGGGGAGGTAGATTTGAACGGTTGCCTCGGAGTTGGACAAGCTCCGGGTTCGCTGATTAACATCTACGTAGCTCCTGGTGGGATCGAATTTCCACGGAGCACCCCTCGATTCGACAAGCAGCTGATTCGGGCCTGTGAAATTCAGACCTTCATGCTTCTGCTAAAGTCGGGTCAGTCGAAAGATGAAAGGCCAATCCGAAGGCCACTGGAATTCATGAGGCAGAACATCGCCGAAAAGGATCTGGTAGAGTCGGAACCGCCGGAAAGGGAAACGCGAAAGCGAAGAACTGGAAAGCGAACCCCGCTCCGACGGGGAATCGGACACGAAA
>NZ_JBFBJB010000007.1:0-237060 GCF_040685895.1 Streptomyces sp. NPDC088124
CCGATGGGCGGCGCCCGGCGGCGTTGTCGTCACTCGGCGACGCTCCGCGTCGCCTCCCTCCTCCGCCTTGCCGGACTTGCCCCTCGCCCCGCTCCTTCTCCCGCCCCACCTATCCACGCGACCTCTAACTTCGGGGAAATTCCCGGCGGTTGTTCTTGACGTGTGCACGTCTACGCGCGTCATCATGAGGCATGCGAATTCCCCCACGTATCGCCACCCTTGGTGGCCTCGCCGCACTGGTCTCGACTCTGCTCGTCGGTGGAGTCACCACTGCCGCCAACGCCGCCCCCACAGCGGTCGGCAGCATCTGCTACTCCAAGCTGCCGTCCCAGGCCCACGACACGCTCGACCTGATCGACGCCGGCGGACCGTTCCCGTACTCCCAGGACGGCGGTGTCTTCCAGAACCGGGAAGGCATCCTGCCGAGCCAGTCCAACGGCTACTACCACGAGTACACCGTCATCACGCCGGGCTCCTCGAACCGCGGCGCGCGGCGCATCGTCACCGGCAGCAAGGCCAGTGAGGACTACTACACGGCCGACCACTACGCGTCGTTCTCGCTCGTCAAGTACTCCTGCTGATCCCCACCCCGGAAGGTAACCTCCGTCCCATGACGGTGACATACGTGATCGACGGGGCGGAGGTCACCGGCCTCGACCGCTTCTGGCAGGTGATCGGCGCCGCCGTGAACGGGCCCGACGGGTACTTCGGGGGCAACCTCGACTCGCTCGCGGACTGTCTGCACGGCGGCTACGGAACGCCGGACGACGGCGACTTCGTCATCGAATGGCACCGGCACGAGCTCTCGCGCCGGGCCCTCGGCCAGGAGGAGACCGTGCGGACGCTCCAGCGGCGGCTGGAGCGCACGCACCCCGACAACCGGCCCGCCGCGCGGGCCCGTCTGGAGGACGCGCTCGCGGGCCGGGGGCCCACCGTCTTCGACGAACTGGTCCAGCTCATCGAGGAAGAGGCCCCCGGGACGCTGCGGCTCCGCTGACCGCGCCGCGGTCGGCGGAGTGAGGAGTGGCGTACGGGCCGTCAGCGGCGGCGCGGAAGGGTGCACTCCAGACGGCGCCGCTCCGGGCCCTTCGGCAGGTACGCCACGGCCTCCACCGCCGTTCTGCGCGGCCGCCCCGCCGGATCCTCGTCCAGCAGGATCCGCTCCAGCGCGGCCACCGCCCGCGGATCACGGCGCACGGCCAGCCCCCACGCCGCGCGCGCCGCCGTCCCCGCGTCCGGCTCGTTCAGCCGGGCCGCCAGCGCCTCCCGGATCTCGTACGTGTCCGCCGCCGGCTCCGCCAGGGCCATGACCGCGCGGTCCCTGACCACCGCGTCCGCGTCCCGGCTCAGCCGCACCACCGCCCGTACCGCGTCCTGACGGTCCGCCGGTACGAGCCCGGCCGCCGGTACGAGGCCGGCCAGCGCGACGGCGACCCGGCGGCGTACCCCCGCGTCCGGGTGCGCCGTGTGGCGCAGGACCTCCGGCAGCGCCGCGGGATCGCCGTGCTGGCCGAGCGCCACGACGGCCGAGCTGATCAGCTCCGGCTCCACCGCCTGCCGGGACAGCTCGCGCAGCAGGGGCACCGCGCGCGCCGTGTACGGGCCCCCGCCGTCGGCGGCTTCCGCGCCGCCGCCGGGGCCGCCCGCTCCGGCCCCGTCCGCTCCGGTGCCCTGCGGCCCCGCGCCGCCGGTCGCGCCCAGACGCGCCAGCACATCGGCGGCGAACGCCTGCCGCAGCGGTTCGTCGCTCGCGCACCACGCGGCGCAGGTCGCGAAGGTCTCCTCGTCGCCGCGCCGCCACAGCGCGGCCACCGCCTCGGTCCAGTCGTCCCGCTCCGGGTCCCCGCAGCCCAGCGCGCGCCCGGCCAGCTCCTCGTACGGTGTCGCGATCCCCAGCTCCGCCTCCAGCAGCGTGGCGACGGCCGCGTGTCCCGTCTGCTGCTCACGGCCGGCCCCGGAGCCCCCGTCCCTGAGCAGCTCGACGATGACCGTCTCGGAACCGTCCGCCCGGATCCGGCGCACCACCGTCTCGTACCCCTCGGCCTCGTCCCCGTCGCCGAAGGTGCTCAGCAGCCCCTTCCGCAGCTCCTGTTCGACGTCGAGCGCCATCCAGCGCCGGGCCTCGGCAAGCGCCGCCCCGCGCGTGCCGGAGTCCGCGCCGGGATACGCGCCGGAGCCCATGCCGTGATCCGCGCCGGGATACGCGCCCGCGCCCGCCGTGTTGTACACGGAGCCGCTGTCGCGCGCGCCCGCGCCGTACCGCAGCAGGACGCGGACGGCCGCCGTCGAGCCGCGCCGGGCCGCCAGCACCAGCGGCGCCTCTCCGCCGGGGCCCGGCAGATCCGGGTCCGCGCCGTACTCCAGCAGGGTCTCCGCCGTGTCCGCGAAGCCCTGCACCACCGCCCAGACGATCGCCGTGTAGTCGAACGCCTCCCGGCCGTCCGGCGCCGCCCCGGCCGCGAGCAGCGCCCGGACGACCTCGGTGTGGCCGCCGCAGGCCGCCGCGCACAGCGGCAGGTCCCAGCCCTCGGGGCCGCTCGCCCGCTGCGGATCGGCGCCGGCCGCGAGCAGCAGCCGTACCATCCCCGGCTCGTCGCTGACCGCCGCGCGGTACAGAACCGTTTCCCCGTCCGTATCGGTCGCCTCGGCGGACACGCCCGCCCTGAGCAGCCGTACGACGGCGTCGTCCTTGCCGCCGATCACCGCCTCGAACAGGTCGGTGACGCCCGCTGCCGCCTCTTTCGCCATGCTTCGACCCTACGTTTCCCCGGGCGGCCACGTTGCGCCGTGGTGTTCGGCGGAGCCAGGCCCTGCCGTTCAGGTGTCGCAGTGCAGGACGGTCCCGCACAGTCCGCACCGCGCCCGCACCCGTCCGCGTACGGGTACCCGGATCCGCTGGAGACACGTCGGGCAGGGGAACGAGACGCGGGGCCCGTCCGGCCGGCTCTCGAACGCGTACGGTGACGCCGGGTCCGGGGCCGCGCCCGGGTGGTCGAGCGCGTAGCGGCGGTCCTTGGCGTAGCGGTGGCGGCCCGCCCAGCCGGCCGTGGTCAGCGGTGGCTGCTGCTCGTCGCGCTGCGCCTGCGCCCTGCCTTTCGTATACGACGTGTAGGCCTGCGGGCTGGTGAACCAGATCCGCGGATCCTCGTCGAAGACCTCCGCGCGCTTGGCGAGGACGTAGCCGAACTCCTCGGGGGTGAGGTAGCCGAGCTTCTGGCTGGAGTCGCGGTCCTCGCGGTACGCGTCGAGCAGCAGCCAGCCCGCGCCCAGGTAGGTGGTGGCCGTGTCGGTGAGGATCTCGTTGTCCCGGGTGCCGGGGAAGCTCAGCCCGAGCCGGTGCAGCAGGACATGGGTGATCTCGTGGGCGAGCGCGGCGCCGATGTCCCTGCGGTGGGTACGGAAGCGGTCGTTCAGCTCGACGAAGTACTCGGGGCCCGCGGTCAGCTCCACGTTCGCCGCGTGTGTCATCTCCCGGAAACTCACGATCACGCGCGCGTCGGGCAGCCGGAGCTGCTGCACGAGGGCGTGCGCCACCCGCTGGGTGCCCAGATGGAGGTCGTCGAGATCGGAGAAGGCGACATCGGCGGGCGCCACGCTGGTGGCGTACGCCCGGACCCCGTCGGCCGAGAGCCGGTGGTAGAGCGCGGTGATCGCGGCCCGCGCCGTGTCGAGATGCGGATATCCGTGGACGACCTCGTCGCCGTCTCGCACGTCCCTGCCCCCTCCGCCTGCCCCGTGACCGGCTCGTGGGGCGGTCGGGCCCCGCACCCGTCAACTGTACGGCGGTGTACGGACGGGGAGCGGGAGCGCGCCGCGAGAGCGTGCCCGGAGTGCGGCTCGGCTTGCGGCCCGGAGTGTGCCGGGAGTGCGGCCCGGCGCCCGGCCCGGAGTGTGCCGGGCCGCACTCCGGAGTGCGGCCCGGCGTTGTCCGGTCAGCGGGCGTTGGCCGACAAATGATCTACCTCGATGGCCGAAACAGGGTTCTTGTGGCCCGGCGTATTCGCTCCGCATAATCCGGATCACGCTTTCTTGTCGGGCTCATGTCAGTGCAACGCGTCGCGGTGCGGCACGGCGCAGGCCGGCACGGTGCATGCCACCGCGCCGTACCCCACCGTGCCCGTAACACACCGTGACGCAACGCGCGTCGACCCGTGCCCGGTGCACTGCCTCCACCGCATCCCCCACGAAAGGCAGACCGTTGAGCATTCTTGGTGCCCTGAAGAGATGCGCCGCCGTCGGCGCCGTCGCTCTCGCCGCCATCAGCCTTCAGCCGTCCTCCGCCATGGCCTCGCCGCTGCCGGCCCCGGCGCCCGTCGCCCAGGCCGCCGCGCCCCTCGCCCCGCCGGTCGTCGGCGGCACCCGCGCCGCCCAGGGTGAATTCCCCTTCATGGTCCGCCTCTCCATGGGCTGTGGCGGCTCGCTGTACTCCCCGACCGTCGTGCTGACCGCCGCGCACTGTGTGAGCGGTTCCGGCAACAACACGAGCATCACCGCCACCGCGGGTGTCGTGGACCTCCAGAGCACCAGCGCCATCAAGGTCAAGTCCACCAAGGTCCTCCAGGCCCCCGGCTACAACGGCGCGGGCAAGGACTGGGCGCTGATCAAGCTCGCCTCGCCGATCAACCTGGCGACGCTGAAGATCGCCACCACCACGCAGTACAACACCGGCAACTTCACCGTCGCCGGCTGGGGCGCGGCCACCGAGGGCGGCGCCCAGCAGCGCTACCTGCTCAAGGCCACCGTGCCGTTCGTCTCCGACGCGAGCTGCAACGCCTCCTACGGCGGCGACATCATAGCCAACGAGGAGATCTGCGCCGGCTACGCGAGCGGCGGCACCGACACCTGCCAGGGTGACTCGGGCGGCCCGATGTTCCGTACGGACAACTCCGGCGCCTACGTCCAGGTCGGCATCGTGAGCTGGGGCAACGGCTGCGCCCGGCCCGGCTACCCCGGCGTCTACACCGAGGTCTCGACCTTCGCCTCGCAGATCGCCTCGGCCGCCGCGACCCTGTAGCGGCGCCGCGCACGCAGTGACCTGAGGGGGTGTGTGCCGGACCGGTGGGTCCGGCACACACCCCCTCGTCCGCGCGTCTCAGGCGAGGTGCACACGCGGCTCGCCCGCGCCGTCCAGCTCCAGCACCCACACCTCGTTGGCGCCCTCGCGCAGCACGGGGCCCGGGACGTACAGCGACTCCTGCGGCCCGGCGGACCAGTAACGGCCCAGGCAGAAACCGTTCACCCAGACGAAGCCCCGGGTCCACGACGGCAGCGTCAGCCTCGCGTCCCCCGCCCCGGTCACCGTGAACGCGGCCCGGTACAGCCCGCGTTCCGACGGCACCGACGGCACCGCCTCGTACGGGATCCGCGCCACCGCCTCCGCGTCGTCGAACGCGTCGAGCCGCAGCCCCCGTGCCCGTACCCCGTGCAGCTGCTGCCGCTCGTGCAGCACCCCGCCCGTGATGCCCTTCGGCTCACCCAGCCGCGGCCCGTAGTTGACGCGGGCCAGCGACTCCACCCAGATCTCGACCGAGGCCGGCCCGGCCACCGGCTCCAGCAGGGCCGGCGCCCCGTCGCTCAGGGGGTCCGCCTGGGCCCGGGCGCCGTCCACGTACACCACCGCCAGATCCCGCAGCCCGGCCAGCGTGAGCCGCTGCGGCGCCCGCGGGCCAGGGATGTCCACGCGGTAGCGGACCAGGCCCCGGTCCACGCCCAACTCCTCGAAGGCGGGCGGCAGCGCCGACTCGGCCTCGGGACCGCCGAGCGCCTCCATGACCGCGTCCAGCGGCGCCCACCCCGTGAACTCGGCCGTCACGGGCGCGGCCAGCACCGGCGGCGCCTGCGGGATCTCCGGCAGCGGGCCCTCCTGGTACTCCGCGAACACCTCACGGAACAGCCGGAACTTCTCCGTCGGCCGGCCCGCCTCGTCGATCGGCGCGTCGTAGTCGTACGACGTCACATCGGGCTCCAGCGCCCCGTCGTTCAGCTCCCCGGCCCGGTTCGCCCCCGCCCACCCCGCGAAGCTCGTCCCGCCGTGCGCCATGTACACATTGACGGAGGCACCGGCCTCCAGGATCTCCCGCAGCGCGCCCGCCGCCTCCGCCGGCTCCCGTACGGCCGGCTTCCCGCCCCAGTACTCGAACCAGCCGCACCAGAACTCCATGCACATCAGCGGGCCTTCGGGACGGTAGCGGCGCAGCGCCCCGAAGGCCGCGGCCGCGTCCTTGTCGAAGTTGACGGTCGCGAGCACCCCCGGGACCAGGCCCCCCGTCAACATGTGTTCCTCCGGCCCGTCCGAGGTGAAGAGCGGCACCGTGATCCCGCACGCCCGTGTCAGCGCTGTCAGCCGCGCCAGATAGACCTGGTCGGTGCCGTAACTCCCGTACTCGTTCTCCACCTGCACCATGATCACCGGACCGCCCCGGCCGAGTTCCCTCGCCGCGACCTGCGGCAGCAGCTCCCCGTACCAGCGCTCCACCGCGCCCAGGAACTCCGCGTCCCTGGTCCGCACCCGCGCCCCCAGCGGCCCCGTCAGCCAGTGCGGCAGCCCGCCGTTGTCCCACTCCGCGCAGATGTACGGGCCCGGCCGGACGATCGCCCACAGCCCGGCCGCGTGTGCCGCGTCCAGGAACCGGCCCAGCGCGGCGGGGTCGTGGAACCGGCCGGGTTCCGGCTCATGGAGATTCCACGGGACGTACGTCTCCACACAGTTGAGGCCCATCGCGCGCAGCATCCCCAGCCGGTGCGCCCAGTGCTCCTCATGGACCCGGAAGTAGTGCAGCGCGCCGGAGAGCAGCCGCACCGGACGGCCGTCCACCTCGAAGTGCTCTTTCCCCACCGTGAATCCGGTCGTCATCGGCTCAGCCACCGTCCTTCTGGTCGTCCGTCGCGGTCCTCGGCCTCTCCGTGCCGCATCCACCTTGTCCCGGTGGCGGCCGGACGGTCCATGGACAAAGATCGCCATTGGTTGGACGGAACGGTGCGGGGGACAGGGGAGGGAGCCGGGATGACGTACCACACGTGGATGCGTTTCTTCAGCCCCGGCCCCGTCCACCACGGGCTCGGGCTCGTCTGCCTCGGCGTGGGACTCCAGCGGGGCAGCCTCCCCGTCGTCGGCCCCCGCGCCCTCGACCACCACGTCGCCGTCGTCATCAGCACCGGCAGCGGCTGGTTCCGCGGCGCCGACGGACGCCGCACCACCGTCACCGCGCCCGCGCTGCTCTGGCTCACGCCCGGCGTCGCGCACCACTACGGGCCCGACCGGCCGGGCGGCTGGGACGAGAGCTTCGTCGACTTCACCGGGCCCGCCACCGCCACGTACACCGAACTCGGCTACATCGAACCGGACCGGCCCGTCGTCCCCCTCTCCGACGCGACCGGCGCGCGCGCCGCCGTCGCCCGGATCGCCCGCGCCGCCCGCCACGGCAACCCCCTGCTGGAAGTCGAGACCGGCGCCGCCGTCCACGAACTGCTCGTCGCCCTGCGCCGCGCCCGCGCCGACACCGACGCCGAGGGCGACCCCGTACTCCAGGCGCTCGCCCGCGACGCCTGCCGGCCGCTCACCGTCGCCGAGCACGCCGCCCGCCACGGCATGACCCCGGCGGCCCTGCGCGCGGCCGTACGCCGGGCCTCCGGACGCAGCCCCAAGGACTACCTGCTGGGGATCCGCCTCGGCCATGCCAAGGAACTCCTGGTCGCCACCGAACTGCCCGTCGCCGCCGTGGCCCGCCGGGTCGGGTACGACGACCCCGCCTACTTCTCCCGGCTGTTCACCCGCCGCGTCGGCCTGGCGCCCGGGCGCTTCCGGGCGCAGCAGAGCCGTACGGTGCCGGGCGCGTCGGGCGGGGACGGGGACGGCCCGGGCGTACCGGCGGGCTTGGACGGCCCCCGCGTACCGGAGGGCGGGGACGATCTCCGCGTACCGGAGGGCGGGGACGACCCCCGCCTCCCGGAGGACGGGATCCCGCATGCTGACCACCCCGGAGGCCCCGCGCCCCGCTCCGTCTAAGCTGCCGGACCATGACCACGAGCGACCCCGGCACCACCCCCGGCAACGGCAGCGGCGGCGGTAGCGCCGTCGACCCGGCGGTGCAGGCCGAACTGACCCGGCTCCGCGAGAGCATCGACAACATCGACGCCGCCGTCGTCCACATGCTCGCCGAACGCTTCAAATGCACCCAGCAGGTGGGCCACCTCAAGGCCGAACACCAGCTCCCCCCGGCCGACCCGGCCCGCGAGGCCCGCCAGATCAACCGGCTCCGCCAGCTCGCCGAGAACGCCCGCCTCGACCCCGCCTTCGCGGAGAAACTCCTCAACTTCATCATCGCCGAGGTGATCCGCCACCACGAGACGATCGCCGGCGAGAACCGCGCCGACCACCCCTGAGACAGCGCGGATCCAGTGGGGGGAGCCGTGCGCTCAGAGCGCAAAGAACCTTGCTGCGCGGCCCCCGGCCCATCGGGCAGCATGGCTCCATGCCCGTACTGACGCGCGACGAAGCGCAGACCCGAGCCCGGCTCCTCGATGTCCAGCGGTACACGATCACCCTCGATCTGACCACCGGCGAGGACACCTTCGACTCCAGCACCGTCATACAGTTCACGGCCCGGGCGGCCGGAGACACCTTCGTCGAGCTGAAGCCCGCCACCCTGCGCACCGTCACCCTCGACGGCGTGAGCCTGGATCCCGCCGCGCTCGACGGGAACCGGCTCGCGCTCGCCGGGCTCACCCCCGGCGCGCACGAGCTGCGCGTCGACGCCGCGATGCGGTACTCCCGCACCGGCGAGGGCATGCACCGCTTCACCGACCCCACCGACGGCGAGACGTACGTCTACACCCAGCTCTTCATGGAAGACGTCCAGCGCGTCTTCGCCGCCTTCGACCAGCCCGACCTCAAGGCCGTCTTCGAGCTCACCGTCACCGCGCCCGACCGGTGGACCGTCCTCGGCAACGGCATCGCCGAGCGGACCGCCGCCGGACCGGACGGCACGGGCCACTGGAGCATCGCCCCCACGCCCCGGATCTCCACCTACCTCGTCGCCGTCGCCGCGGGCCCCTGGCACTCCATCCGCACCGAACACGCCGGCCTCCCCTTCGGCATCCACTGCCGCCGCTCCCTCGCCCCCCACCTCGACACCGACGCCGACGAGATCTTCGAGATCACCCGCGCCTGCTACGACCGCTACCACGAGAAGTTCGAGGAGCCGTACCCCTTCGACTCCTACGACCAGGCGTTCGTCCCCGAGTTCAACGCGGGCGCCATGGAGAACCCCGGCCTCGTCACCTTCCGCGACGAATTCGTCTACCGCTCCGCCGTCACCGACAACGAGCGGCAGACCCGCGCCATGGTCATCGCCCACGAGATGGCCCACATGTGGTTCGGCGACCTCGTCACCCTCACCTGGTGGGACGACATCTGGCTCAACGAGTCCTTCGCCGAGTACATGGGATACCAGACCCTCACCGAAGCCACCCGCTTCAGGGAGACCTGGGTCGACTTCGGGATCCGGCGCAAGGGCTGGGGGTACGACGCCGACCAGCGCCCCTCCACCCACCCCGTCGCCCCGGACCCCGACGCCGTCCCCGACACCGCCTCCGCGCTCCTCAACTTCGACGGCATCTCCTACGCCAAGGGCGCCTCCGCCCTCCGCCAGCTCGTCGCCTGGCTCGGCGAGAAGGACTTCCTCGCCGGCATCAACACCCACTTCGCCCGCCACAAGTTCGGCAACGCCACCCTCGCCGACTTCATCGACTCCCTCGCCCACGCCACCGACCGCGACGTCCACGCCTGGGCCGAGCAGTGGCTCCGTACCACCGGCGTCGACACCCTCACCCCCCGGATCACCGACCACACCACGCAATGGAGCCTCGACGTCGTCCGGGACGGCAGCAGGCCCCACCGCGTCACCGTCGGCACGTACGACACCGCTCCCGACAACGGCGCCGGCCCCGCCCGCCTCGTCGCCCGCGAACGCCTCGAACTCGACGTGCCCCTCACCGGTCCCGTCACCCTCCCCGGCCGCAGGCCCGCGCTCGTCCTCCTCAACGACAGCGACTACACCTACGCCAAGGTCCGCCTCGACGCGCCCTCCTGGGACACCGCGCTGCACACCCTCTCCGGCATCCCCGAACCCCTCACCCGCACCGTCCTGTGGAACGCCGCCCGCGACATGGTCCGCGACGGGGAACTCGCCCCCGCCGCCTACCTCGACGCCGCCCGCACCCACCTGCCCCACGAGACCGACGTCGCCCTCGTCGAAGGCGTCCTCGACTTCGCCGCCGCGCAGGTCGCCGACCGCTATCTCGCCCCCGAGCACCGGCCCGCCGCGCTCGCCACCCTCACCGCCCTCTGCCGCGACCTCATCCGCCGCACCGAGGACGGCAACCACCCGGGCCTGCGCCTCACCGCCGTACGCCACTTCATCGACGCCGCCACCCAGCCCGACCCCCTCCAGGACTGGCTCGACTCCGGCAGCGTCCCCGGCGGCCCCGAACTCGACCCCGAACTGCGCTGGCGCGTCCTCACCCGCCTCGCCGTCCTCGGCGCGCTCGATACCGCCACCATCGACGCCGAACTCGACCGCGACCCCAGCGCCACCGGCCAGGAGGGCGCCGCCCGGTGCCGCGCCGCCCTCCCCGACCCGGCGGCCAAGGCCCGCGCCTGGGCGCTGCTCTTCGACACCGACGAGCTCTCCAACTACCTCTTCACCGCCACCGCGAAGGGCTTCTGGCAGCCCGAACAGGCCGACCTCGTACGGGAGTACGTGCCCCTGTTCTACCCCCGGGCCACCGCCCTCGCCGACCGCAGGGGCCCGGCCATCGCCGACGCCGCCGGCCGCTACGCCTTCCCCGCGTACGCCGTCGACGAGGAGGCGCTCCGCCTCGGCCAGGACTGCCTGGACGGTACGGAGATGATCCCCTCCCTGCGGCGCAAACTGACCGACCAGCTCGACGACCTGGGCCGCGCGCTGCGGGTCCGCAGGGCCTGAGAGGACACCGGGATCCGTTCCCTCCGACAGGGCGGGACGGATCCCGGAGTGTTTTTCAGCCTTTTCGGCGACCGGCGCCGGATCCCCCGATACCCCTGACAGTGTCGCCTCGTTGTGCCTACCGGAGACCACCACTCGTGGAAGGCAGCACACGCCGATGACCGCCCATTTCACCGACCTCGCCCACCCCCACGACCTGGTGGGCATCGGCATCGGCCCGTTCAACCTCTCCCTCGCCGCGCTCGCCGACCGCATTCCGTCACGGGACGGCGTTCCGGGGGCGGCGGGCGTTCGGGGAACAGGCGGCGTTCCGGAGGCGGGGGGTGCCTCGGCCCCGCTCAGCACCGCCTTCTTCGACCAGAGCCCCGCCTTCCACTGGCACCCCGGTCTGCTCCTCGACGGCGCCACCCTCCAAGTCCCGTTCCTCGCCGACCTGGTGACCCTCGTCGACCCCGCCAGCCCCTGGTCCTTCCTCAACTACCTCAAGGCCGTCGACCGCCTCTTCCCCTTCTACTTCGCCGAGCGCTTCCACATCCAGCGCGCCGAGTACGACGCCTACTGCCGCTGGGTCAGCGAACGGCTTCCCGGACTCCACTTCGGCCACCAGGTCGACGCGGTCCGCTGGAACGGCGAACGCGACGTGTTCGAGGTCGACTTCACCCAGCTCGACGCCGACGGCGAGGCCGAGGCCCTCGGCCGGGTCCACACCCGCCACATCGCCCTCGGCATCGGCACCGAGCCGTACGTCCCCGACCCGCTCAGGCCGCTCGTCGAGGCGCCCACCGTCCCCGTCATCCACTCCGCCGACTACCTCGACCACCGGGACCGGCTCCTCGCCGCCGGACACATCACCGTCATCGGCTCGGGACAGTCCGGCGCCGAGGTCTTCCTCGACCTGCTGCGCGCCCGCCCCGCCGGAGCCGAGCGGATCCACTGGCTGGCCCGTACCGAGGCCTTCACGCCCATGGAGTACTCGAAGCTCGGCCTCGAACAGTTCACCCCCGACTACACCCGCTACTTCCACGCGCTGCCCGAACGCGCCCGCGACGACCTGCTCCCCAGCCAGTGGCAGCTCCACAAGGGCATCGGCCCCGAGACCATCGCCGCCATCCACGACGAGCTGTACCGCCGCACCCTCCACGGGGGCTGGCCCGACGCCGTCCTCACCCCCGGTGTCCACATCCGTACGGCAGGCCGCGTCTCCACCACCAGGCTCGAACTCCACCTTGAACACGGCCGGCAGGCCACGCGCTCCCGGCTCACCACCGACGCCGTCGTGCTCGCCACCGGCTACCGGGAGCGCTCGCTCGACCGGATCCTCGCCGGGCTCGACCCGTACATGTGCCGGGACGCCTCGGGACGCCCCCGCATCGATGCCCACCACCGGCTCGTCCTCGACCCGGGCGTCAGCGGCTCCGCCTACGTACAGAACGCCGAACGGCACACCCACGGCGTCGGCGCCCCCGACCTCGGCCTCGCCGCCTGGCGGAGCGCGACCATCCTCAACCACCTCGTCGGCGGCCGCACCGGGACCGAGCCCTACACCCTGCCCCGGCGCACCGCCTTCACCACCTTCGGACTCGACGGACAGGACCGGACCCACACGGTGCCCGCACCGAGGGGCCTGGTCCCGCTCACCGAAGTCCGCTGAACCCGCTGGAACAGCAGACAGCTCAGCAGATTGCTCGGAAGACGGCTCAGCAGACAGCTCAGAAGACCGGCGTGCCGTCCCGCGTCAGCTTCCAGTCCACCGACGCGAACACCGCCGGATCGACCGTGCCCGTCTCCTTCACCCAGCCGATGATCGTGTTACGGATCTCATCCGAATTCGACCAGAGCTGCTGCGCCCCCGGCACATGCGGGAAGTTACCGCCCCCGCTCGCCCGGTAGTTGTTCACCGCCAGCACGAACTTCGCCGCCGGGTCCAGCGGCTGCCCCCCGAACCGCAGATCCACGATGCGCGAACCCGCGGGCTTCGCGATGTCGATCTCGTACGTCAGCCCCGACACCACATCGTAGTTGTAGTCCGGCGTACCGCCCGCGTTCGTCAGCTTCGCCGTCTCCACCGGCGCGCCCGCCGCCGTCTGCACGTAGTACCGCGCCGAGTACTCCAGGTACGCCAGAATCTGCGCCCCCGTCACCAGGCGCGCCTCCAGCGTGTTCTCGAACGGGTAGAGCCCCGCCGCGTCCCGGATCGTCACCTCGCCGGCCGGGATCCCCGCCGTACGGGAGAAGCACGAGGCCTGCGACAGCACCGGCAGCGCCGCCCACTCGCCGCCCGCCAGCGCCGCCTTCACCGTCTCCGTCTGGACGTGGTTGATCAGGTCGATGATCGGCTCGTCCCGCCACGGCGCGTCCGCCGTGGACATCGCCGCCGTCGACGTACCGATCACCTGGTTGACGTACGCGACGACCTTGCGGTGCTCGTCCGCCAGCAGCCCCGTGATCTTCTTGTCCTCCGCGACCGTGTTCGAGTTGAGGACCTTCGAGGAGACCTTCTCGACCGTCCAGCCGCCCCGGTCCCACACCACCTCGATGTCGAAGAGCGTCAGCCGCTGGCCCCACTTGAGCGGCTCGGACAGCACCACGTCCTTGCCGGTCTTCTGGTTGACCACCCGGCGCTCCGGGATCTCCACGTGCGCGTGACCGACCAGGATCGCGTCGATGCCCGGCACCCGCTCGGCCACCAGGCCCGCCGCGTTCTCCACGTACGGCAGCTGGTCACCCCACGACGACGAACCGTCCGACCCCGAGTGCGCCGACACGATCACCACGTCCGCGCCCATCGACCGCAGCTTCGGCACCCACTTCGCCGCCTGCTCCTCCAGACCCGGGAAAGTCATCTTCCCCTGGACGTTCGCCTTGTCCCAGATCGCGATGCCGGGGTTGGTGAGCCCGAGGATCGCCACCCGTACGTCCCGGCCCTGCGGCGTCCGCAACTTCTTGATGACATACGGCGCGAACGCCGGCTTCAGGGTCTTCGCATCCAGCGCGTTCGCGCCGAGCAGCGGAAAACGCACCTGCTCCTCGAACTTCCGCAGCACCGGAATGCCGTAGTTGAACTCGTGGTTGCCGAGCGCCGCCGCGTCGTAGCCGATCGCGTTCATCGCCTGCGCCACCGGATGCACCGGACCGCGCTTCGCCGTGATCGGGTCGACCTTCGCGTAGTAGTACGCGAGCTGGGTGCCCTGAATGGTGTCACCCGCGTCGATCAGCAGCGTGTTCTGCCGGCCCTTCTCCTCGCGGACCTGCTCGACCAGCGTCGAGATCTTCGCCAGGCCGACATCGTTGTGCGCGGCGTCGTCGAACTCCCTGTCCGTGAAGTAGTCCCAGTTGAAGACGTTCCCGTGCAGGTCGGTCGTCCCCATCACCGTGAACGCGTACCGCTTCTGCGGACGTCCAGGAGCGGAACCCTGACCAAGCCCGGCGGCCTGCGCCGGAGCCGTCCCCCCGGCTGCCAGCGCCGCACCGGCACCGGCGGCGGCCGCACTGCCCAGGAGCGTCCTACGGTTCAGCGGCATTTCTTCTTCTCCCTCGGTTCATTGCACAACCGATCCATTGCACAACGCGCGTAGATTCTGGCTCAGAACCACCGCGCGCAACACCCCCTGAGGGTTTCGATCAGATGACCGTCGGAGGGCGCGCACCCGCGAGTGTCCGACCCGGATGCGAGAGTAGGCACAGCCGCAGAGCCGGCCACCGCCGTACCCGCGCCGCGAGGGAGCCGCCCCATGACCACCGACACCCCGACCCCCACCCCGCCCTACGGCACCCCCGAGACACCGCGGGTCGCCGTCCGCGGCGAAGCACGGCTCGAAGTCGACCCCGAGATCGCCCGCATCTCCATCACCGTCGGCGCCCGCGGCACCGACCGGCGCACCGCCCTCGAAGACCTCACCCGGCGCAACGCCCGGGTCCTCGACCTCGTCAAGGGGTACGGCGACGCCATCGAGAAACTGGAGACCGGAGCCTTCTCCATCACCCCCGAGCTCTCCAAGCACGGCCGCGGCGAGCGCGTCCGCGCCTACCACGGCCGCGTCCACCTCACCGTCGAGCTCTCCGACTTCACCGCCCTCGGCGAACTCACCACCCGCATCGCCGACCTCGAACTCACCAGCGTCGCCGGCCCCTGGTGGTCCCTGCGCCCCGACTCCCCGGCCCGGGGAAACGCCCGCCGCCAGGCCGTACGGGAAGCCGTCAAGCGCGCCAGGGAGTACGCGGAAGCCCTCGACGCCCGCCTCGCCGCCCTGGTCGAGCTCGCCGACATCGGCGCGGAGAACAGCGGGGGATACGGCGGGCCCGCCGCCCCCGGCGCCCTGCGCAGCGTCGCGTACAAGGGCGCCTCGGACGAGGCCGCGCCCGCGCTCGACCTCGAACCGCAGCGGCAGACCGTCTACGCGCAGGTGAACGCACGCTTCACCATGACCCCGCCGGACCTCACCCCCTGAACCCCGCCGAAAACGCTCATCGGAGCACCCCGCCGCACAATTAAACACTTGTCAACAACCTTTAACTCAAAGGTTGTTGGGCAGTCATGCACCGCCAATTCCCTACCGGCCGGTAAGCCCTACGCTCGATATATGCGCCGAGCCAAGATCGTCTGCACCCTGGGGCCCGCCACCGACTCGTACGACCAGATCAAAGCACTGGTCGAAGCCGGAATGGACATCGCCCGCCTCAACCTCAGCCACGGCACCCACGCCGAACACGAGGAGCGTTACCAGCGCGTACGGAAAGCCGCCGAGGAAACCGGCCACAGCGTCGGAATCCTCGCCGACCTTCAAGGCCCGAAGATCCGCCTCGGCCACTTCCGCGAAGGCCCCGTACTCCTTGAACGCGGCGACGAATTCACCATCACCGTCGAACCCCACGAAGGCGACCGCCACGGCTGCGGCACCACCTACGAAGGGCTCGCAGACGACGTCACCACCGGCGAACGCATCCTCGTCGACGACGGCAAGGTCACCCTCGAAGTCACCTCCGTCGACGGCCCCCACGTCCACACCCTCGTCGTCGAAGGCGGCATGGTCTCCGACCACAAGGGCCTCAACCTCCCCGGCGTCGCCGTCTCCGTCCCCGCACTCTCCGAGAAGGACATCGACGACCTCCGCTGGGCACTGCGCCACGGCACCGACCTCATCGCCCTCTCCTTCGTACGCAGCGGCGCCGACATCGAGGACGTCCACCGGATCATGGACGAGGAACACCGCCGGCTCCCCGTCATCGCCAAGATCGAGAAGCCCCAGGCCGTCGAGAACATCGATGACATCGTTGCCGCCTTCGACGGCATCATGGTCGCCCGGGGCGACCTCGGCGTGGAAATGCCCCTCGAACAGGTACCCATCGTCCAGAAACGCGCCATCAAACTGGCCCGGCGCAACGCCAAACCGGTCATCGTCGCCACCCAGATGCTCGACTCGATGATCGACAACTCCCGCCCCACCCGCGCCGAAGCCTCCGACGTCGCCAATGCCATCATCGACGGCACAGACGCCGTGATGCTCTCCGGCGAGACCAGCGTCGGCAAATACCCCGTCGAGACCGTCAGGACCATGAGCCGCATCGTGGAAGCGGCCGAGGAGGACATCCTCGCCAAAGGCCTCCCGCCCCTCACCGACCACAACAAACCCCGCACCCAAGGCGGCGCGGTCGCCCGCGCCGCCGCCGAGACGGGCGACTTCCTCGGCGCCAAGTTCCTCGTCGCCTTCACCCAGTCCGGCGACACCGTCAAACGCCTCTCCCGCTACCGCTCCCCGATCCCCCTCCTCGCCTTCACCCCCGACCCGGCCACCCGCTCCCAGCTCAACCTCACCTGGGGCGTCGAGACCTTCCTCGGCCCGCACGTGGACTCCACCGACGCGATGGTCGCCCAGGTCGACGAAGAACTCCTCAGGATCGGCCGCTGTCAGAAAGGCGACATCGTCGTCATCACCGCGGGCTCCCCGCCAGGGGTGGCGGGCTCCACCAACCTCGTCCGCGTCCACCACATCGGCGAGGACGACTCCCCGAAGTAGCCGCCCGCCCCCCGCACCCTCCCACCCGCACCCCGCTCCGGGGCGCGGGCTCACCGGCGGGCGCCGTCCCCCGCCGCCGCCAGCCGACGGGCCCAGAAAGCACGGTGCGCCCAGCGCGCCTCCTGCGCGTGGACGCCCCGGTGACCACGGACATACGCGGCACGCGCCCGCCGCACCCCCTCCGCGTAGCCTTCCAGCGCCCCCACCTCGCCACGCAGCCGGGCATCGACGGCCCGGCCGGCACTCATCCCCGTGTACAGGGCCGTGAGGACACCCTGCGAGGAGAACGGATCGAAGGCGACGGCCGCGTCCCCGGCCGCGACCCAGCCCTCCCCGTACACCCGGTCCAGATACGCGCTGTACGCGGGCGCCCTACGGGGCACCGCCGACACGGCGAACCCATGCGGCCCAGCCCGCCGCCCCACATAGCGGGTCGCCCGCACCCGCAGCCGCACCTGTTCCGCGGTACGCAGAGCGGCGGAGGGCAGATCCGTATCGGTGAAATAGGTGATCAACCGGCGCCCCCTCGGCAGCGGCGCCGTATACCACCACCCGTCCTCGACGGACTCCACCAGCGAACAGCCGTCAGCGGCGCCCGGGGCCGCGTCGAGCGCCAGACACACAGCCGTCAGCCGGTCACGGACCCGCCGCACGGCACCACAGCGCACGGCGATCGCCGCGCCCCGCCCGGTGGCGTCGACCAGCCAACGGCAGCGCACGGCACGGTCACCGCCCGGGCCACGCAGCACCAAGATCCAGCCGCCGTCGGGCCGGCGCACCGGCCGGCGCACCGCGGTGCCCTCGACGACCTCGGCCCCCGCCGCGCGCACGGCCTCCCGCAACCGCCCGTCGAACACCTTCCGGTCGAGATGCCACCCGGGGCCCTGCGGATCGTTGACGAAGTCCACCGCGCGCAGCTCGTACGAACCCCACGCCGACAGGTTGGCGTAACAGGTCAGATGCCCCGAACCCAGCACCCGGTCACCGGCCCCGAGGTCGTCGAGCAGCACCCCACCGGCGGACACGAGCGCCTCACCGGCCTTCGGCGGCCCGGTACCGGCGTCCGCCAGCAGGACCTGCCGCCCCGCCCGGGCCAGCGCGAGCGCGGCCGCACAGCCGGCCGGCCCGCCACCCGCCACCACCACGTCGTACCCGGTGCGGGGACGGGCGCCCGGAGACCTGCCCGGGGCGGACGCGCGGCTCACAGCCCCTCGTGGAACGGGTTGACGTACGGTCCGATCCATGGAGGGCCTCCGGTCTCCTGCTCCGAAGGCCACAATTAATGCGGCAATATTATTTTTGACATCGCCGCTCCGTCCGGAAGCGGAGCTTCACGCGATCAGGCCAAGGGGGTCCGCCGGCTCCCTCAGTACTTGGGCCCGATGTGGGCATCCATGAGCGCGACGGAGGCGCGCTTGGCGACGGAGATGTTCTTGGCATTGGCGCGTCGCCACTCGACGCCCACGGTGTCGAGGGTGTTGGTGAAGAGCTGGATGATGTCGGCGGACAGGTTGGTGAAGAAGTACCGGGCGTACTCGTACCGCTTGAGTTCGCCGCCGATGATCTTCTCGGTCCAGTTGATGCAGCGGCAGCCGTCCGAGTGGATGAGGCCGCGGATGAGTTCCCACGGGTGTGTGTCCACGATCTTCTGCTGCCAGGGTTCGAGGACGATCGGGCGCGTGTGTTTCATGCCGGGGCCGTGCTGGGGGAACATGCACCAGAGGTGTTTCGAGTAGACCTTGACGTTCTGGCAGCCGATCCGCTGCACCCGGCAAACGGAGTTGTCCGGGAATACCGCACGCATGGTCTGCTCGCATGCGTCCATGAGCCCAGGCCACGTGTTGTCGCAGGTGATCATGAGGCTTGGCACCCTGTGCTGGGAATACTGGATGATGTGTCCATCGCCGAGATACAGCCCCAGCAGATACGCGTATGCCCGTTCGTCGAGTTCGCGTCCGTCGCATCGGGGACACAACGGAACAGGTTTGTCTGGACACTCTCCGCGCTTCGCGCGATCGACGTGGCGCCAGTAGCCGACGGTGCCTGTGGGTACCTTTAGCTGCCGTGCGACGTCTGCGTTCTTCGCGCCGCCGCGCAGCAGGGTGAGTGCTTTCTGGCGTACATCTGTGCCGTGGAAGTTCATGAGGGCACTCTGCGTCACCCGTCATCACGCTAGGTGTGAAAAAGCGGATGTTCACGAGAACGTGAGCATCCGCTTTGAAGGGTGTGCCGGGTACGGGACTCGAACCCGTATGTCCTTTCGAACAGATGTGTTTGAGACATCCGCGTATGCCAAATTCCGCCAACCCGGCAAGGTAGCTGGTGAGAGTGTACCGGCTAACCGTCGAGGCCATCAGCTAGGTACGCTCATGGGGAGCAGCACCATGCCCCGTAACGAGGAGCCCCCGTGACCGCCCCCGAGTCGCCCCAGCCCGTCGACGATGACGACAAGTCGCACGTTCCGCCGCTGACGACGCGTGTCGTCATCGCCGAGGACGAGGCCCTGATCCGTCTGGATCTCAAAGAGATGCTGGAGGAGGAGGGGTACTCGGTCGTCGGCGAGGCCGGTGACGGGGAGCAGGCTGTCGCGTTGGCGCGCGAGCACCGGCCCGATCTGGTGATCCTCGATGTGAAGATGCCGGTGCTGGACGGGATCTCCGCGGCGGAGAAGATCGCGGAGGAGTCGATCGCGCCGGTGCTGATGCTGACCGCGTTCTCGCAGCGTGATCTGGTGGAGCGGGCGCGGGACGCCGGGGCGATGGCGTATCTGGTGAAGCCGTTCAGCAAGAGTGATGTGGTGCCGGCCATCGAGATGGCGGTGTCGCGGTTCACGGAGCTGCGGACGCTGGAGCGTGAGGTCGCGGACCTGACGGTGCGGCTGGAGACGCGGAAGCTGGTGGACCGGGCGAAGTCGGTGCTGCAGACGCAGTACGGGCTGACGGAGCCGGCGGCGTTCCGGTGGATCCAGAAGACGTCGATGGACCGCCGGATGTCGATGCAGCAGGTGGCCGAGGCGGTTATCGAGGACGCGGCGGAGAAGAAGGCGGCGAAGGGGCAGTAGGCCTCTGGTTGTCTCGTACGGGTCTGGTGGTCTCGTACGGGTGAGGGCCCGTCCCCGGGAGAGTGGGGGCGGGCCCTCTGGTGTGTGCGGTCGGCGGGGTCAGTCCTCGCCGAGGTAGGCCTTGCGTACGGATTCGTCGTGGAGCAGGGATTCACCGGTGCCGGACAGGACGATCTTGCCGATCTCCATGACGTGGCCCTGGTCGGCGAGGGAGAGCGCGGCTTGGGCGTTCTGTTCGACGAGCAGGATGGTGGTGCCCTGTGACTTGAGCTCCACGATGGTTTCCATGATCTTCTGCATCATGATGGGGGAGAGGCCCATGGAGGGCTCGTCCAGCATGAGCAGTTTGGGCTGGGACATGAGGGCGCGTCCCATGGCGAGCATCTGCTGTTCGCCGCCGGAGAGGGTGCCCGCCGCCTGCTTCCGCCGTTCGCCCAGGATGGGGAAGAGGTCGTAGGCGCGCTGGATGTCCTTCTCGATGCCGGCTTTGTCTGTTCGGAGGAAGGCTCCGAGCTGGAGGTTCTCCGTGATGGTGAGCCGGGGGAAGATGTGTCGGCCTTCGGGGGAGTGGGCGAGTCCGAGGGCGACGATCTTGTGGGCCGGGACGGTGTTGAGTGGCTTTCCGTCGAAGACGATCCGGCCGCCGGAGGGCTTGAGGAGCCCGGAGAGGGTGCGCAGGGTGGTGGTCTTGCCGGCGCCGTTGGTACCGATGAGGGTGACGATCTGGCCGGCTTCGACGCTGAAGGAGATGCCCTTGACGGCTTCGATCTTGCCGTAGGCGACTTTGAGGTCTTCGACCTCCAGAAGCGCGGTCACTTCGCGTCCCCTTCCGTACCCGTGGTGCTGGTGGTGCCCGTGGTGCCGGCGTCGCGCGGTGTGTCGGCGGCCTCGGCCGCTGCTTCCGCCGCTTCGACCGCGGCGACCTCTTCGCCGCCGGGGGCGCCCTCGAAGGGGGTGCCGAGGTAGGCGGCGATGACGCGTTCGTCGCCCTGGACCACCGAGGGGGTGCCTTCGACGAGTTTCTCGCCCTGGACGAGACAGGCGACGCGGTCGCAGAGGTTGAAGATGAACCGCATGTCGTGCTCGATGACGAGGACGGCGATGCCCTGGTCCCGGATGGCGAAGATGAGTTCTTCGGTGACCCGGGTCTCCTGCGGGTTCATGCCGGCGGTGGGCTCGTCGAGGAGGAGCAGGCCGGGCTCCGCGGCGAGGGCGCGGGCGATTTCGAGCTTGCGCTGCTCGCCGTAGGGGAGGTTGCGGGCGAGGTGGTCGGCCTTGTTCTGGAGTCCGATGAACTCGAGGAGTTCCATGGCCCGTTCGTGGGAGGCGGCTTCGGCCTTCTTGAAGCCGGGGCCGCGCAGGAGCGCGGACCAGAGTCCTTCCTTGGTGCGGGTGTGGCGTCCGACGAGGACGTTTTCCAGGACGGTCATGTTGGCGAAGAGCCGGATGTTCTGGAAGGTCCGGGCGATGCCCGCGTTGGTGACGAGGTGGGGCTTGGGCGGGAGGATGGTGCCCTTGTAGGTGACGGTGCCCTCGGTCGGCACGTACAGGCCGGTGAGGCAGTTGAAGAAGGTGGTCTTGCCGGCGCCGTTGGGGCCGATGAGGCCGACGATCTCGCCCGCGTTCACGCTGAGGTCGACGGAGCGTACGGCGGTGAGGCCGCCGAAGCGCATGGTGACGCCGGTGGCGTCGAGGACGCTGGTGGTTGTGGTCGCGGTCGTCATGTCGTTCACGCCCCCGCCTTGGCGACGCCGGCGTCCTTGCCGGTGGTGCCGTCCGGTACGTCGAGCTGGTCCGTTTCGTGGAATTCGAGTTGGGCGCGCCGGTTGGCGATGAGTCCTTCGGGGCGGAAGCGCATCAGCAGGATGAGGGCGATACCGAAGCCGAGGAGCTGGTAGTCCTGGAGGAACTGGAGCTTCGCGGGGATCAGGTAGAGCAGGGCGGCGCCGATGAGCGGTCCGGTGATGGTGCCCATGCCGCCGAGGATGACGGCCGCGAGGAGGAACGCGGAGTTGGGCGGCACGGGGCCGGCGAACACGTACATCTCGGGGACGACGGTGTGCTGGACGTGTGCCTGTACGGTGCCGGCGAGGCCGGCCAGGGTGGCGCCGAGGGCGAAGGCGATGAGCTTGACGCGGAAGCCGTTGATGCCCATGGCGGTGGCGGCGGTCTCGTCCTCGCGGATGGCGACCCAGGCGCGTCCGATGCGGGAGTCGCCGGCGCGGCTGAAGACGATCACCACGAGGATCATGGCGAGCAGCATCAGCAGGTAGTAGTTGGCGTAGGCGCCGAGTTCGAAGCCGAGGATGGTGTGGGACTCGCCGAAGTTGTACCCGAAGAAGTTGAGGTCGGGGATGTTCGGTACGCCGTTGGGGCCGTTGGTGACGCGGGGGCCGGAGACGCCGTCGAGGTTGCCGACGGCGATGCGGAAGATCTCTCCGAAGCCGAGGGTGACGATGGCGAGGTAGTCGCCGCGCAGCCGTAGGGTCGGGGCGCCGATGACGACGCCGAAGATCAGGGAGACGACGGCGCCGGTGAGGACGGCGGCCCAGAAGGGGAAGTGGACGTCGAAGACGGAGGCGGTGGTTCCGGAGACGAGGGCGGCGGTGTAGGCGCCGACGCCGAGGAAGGCCACGTATCCGAGGTCGAGGAGTCCGGCGAGGCCGACGACGATGTTCAGTCCGAGGGCGACGGTCGCGAAGATGAGGATGTTGACCGCGATGAGGGTGAACTGGTCGGTGCTCTGGGTGAAGGGGAAGGCGGCGGCGGCGACGAACGCGGCCGAGACGGCGATCAGGCGGTATTTGGCGGTGAGGCCGTTGATCCGCGCGATGAGGCCGGCCCTGAAGAGGGCGGTGGCGGTGAATCCGACGGTGAGCAGGTAGCCGGTGAAGAGTTCGGCGTACTCGGTGTCGATGCCGTAGGTGAAGACGAAGAGGCCGACGGCGAAGACGGCGACGATGATCAGGATCTCCGCCCAGGAGGGGAGTTCCTTGGGCCGCTTGGCCTGGCGGGTGTCGTCGGGCAGCAGGAAGGCGGCGGCGACGGGGATGACGGTGACGACGGCGGCGACGAAGCCGCCGGGGTCGAGGTTGACGAGTCCGCCGAGTTCGACGGCGATGGCGATGACCGTGAACCAGGTGGTGGCGAAGGCGCCGAGGGCGAGCATCTGGAGTGCTTTGGTGGCGCCGGTGGGGGTGAGCCAGGTGAGGCCCTTGATGCCGAGTGCCGAGAGCGCGAAGAGCGCGATGAGCAGGCCGGCGGTGAGGGTGAGGAGCTGGAGGCCGCCGGGGTAGCCGTAGACGGTGAGGTCGCCGGGGAACTCGGTGGTGTAGGTCCAGGAGAGGAAGGTGCTGGCCACGGTGGCGATGCCGCCGACGAGGGCGAGTACGCGCAGCTGGGTGGCGCGCTTGGCGTCGGCCGGTGCCGTGGCGGGGGTGGCCTTGGTGGTGTCAGTCGTGTTGTCAGTCATGAGGGTCACGCCCGATCCGCGACGCGCTCACCGAGCAGACCCTGTGGCCTGACGAGGAGTACGACGATAAGGAGGACGAAGGCCCAGACGTTGGCCCATGCGCCGCCGCCGAGCTGCTGCATCCCGGGGATTTCTTCGATGTACGCGATGGACATGGCTTCGGCGAGGCCGAGGACGACGCCGCCGACCATGGCTCCGTAGATGTTGCCGATGCCGCCGAGGACCGCGGCGGTGAACGCCTTGAGTCCGAGGATGAAGCCCATCTCGAAGTTGATCTGGCCCTTGTCGAGTCCGTAGGCGACGGCGGCGACGGCGGCGAAGGCGGCGCCGATCGCGAAGGCCATGACGATGATGCGGTCGGTGTTGATGCCCATGAGCTTCGCGGTGTCGCGGTCCTGGGAGGTGGCCTGCATGGCGCGTCCGCTGCGGCTCTTGGAGACGAAGAGGCCGAGGGCGATCATGCACAGGGGTGCGAGGACGAAGAGGAAGGCGTCGGCGCGCTGGATGTAGAGGCTGTCCGTGATGTGGAAGGACTCGCCCTTGAACTCAGGGAAGCTGACGGCCTTCTTGGCGTCGGGGTAGAACGCCCAGACGAGCTGCTGGAGGGCGATGGAGAGGCCGATCGCGGTGATGAGCGGTGCCAGCCGTGGGGCGCCTCGCAGGGGGCGGTAGGCGAATCGTTCGGCCGCGGTGGCGACGGCCACCGAGGCGAGGGCGCCGCCGATGATCATGAGGGGAATCGCCACCACCAGGGAGGTTCCGTTGGGGAGCCAGGTGTAGATGGTGAGGGCGCCGAAGCCCCCGATCATGAAGATCTCGCCGTGGGCGAAGTTGATGAGCTGCACGATGCCGTAGACCATGGTGTACCCGATGGCGATCAAGCCGTAGAGGGCACCGAGGGCAAGGCCGTTGGCGAGCTGTTGCGGCAGTTCGTTCACCGCAGGGCCTCCGATGGTGTCGGATATGACACCGCGCGAGGGCGCTGTTGCGCCCTCGCGCGGTTCGGTCGGTGTGTGGGGGCGTTGCGGTCCGGGTCAGTCCTCGAACGTGGCGCTCTTGACGTCCTTCCAGACACCGCCTTCGACCTTGTAGACGGTGAGCTGCTTGTTGGTGGTGTCGCCGTACTCGTCGAAGGCGACCTTGCCGGTCACACCGTCGAAGGCGACCTTGCCGGTGGCTTCGAGGACCTTCTCGCGGGCGTCGTCCGGGAGCTTGCCGTCGTTGTCGGCGACGACGGCCTTGACGGCCTGGATGATGGCCCAGCCGGCGTCGTAGGAGTAGCCGCCGTAGGCGGCGTACGGGTCCTTGTAGCCGCCCGCCTTGTAGTCGGTGATGAACTGCTTGGCGGTGTCCAGCTTCTCCACGGGGTAGCCGATGGAGGTGGCGAAGTCGCCGTCGTTGGACTCGCCGGAGGCGGAGATGAAGTTCGGGTCGTAGATGCCGTCGCCGCCCATGGTCGGGACCTGGGCGCCGGTCTTCTTGATCTGGTCGGAGAGCAGGCCGCCCTCGGGGTACTGGCCGCCGAAGTAGACGGAGTCGGCGCCGGTGGACTTGACCTTGTCGGCGGTGGAGGAGAAGTCGGTCTCCTTGACGGTGACGTGGTCGGTGCCGACGACCTTGCCGCCGAGGCGCTTGAACTCCTCGGAGAAGATCGCGGCGAGGCCGGCGCCGTAGGTCTGCTTGTCGTCGACGACGAAGACCTTCCGCTTCTTGGCGTCGTTGTAGTAGTACTGCGCGGCGAACTTGCCCTGGACGACGTCCGTGGCGGCGGTGCGGAAGTAGGAGGCGAAGGGGCGCTTCAGGTCGCCCTTGGCCCAGTTGTCGCCCTGGGAGAGGGCGGGGTTGGTGTTGGCGGGGGAGACCTGGACGAGCTTGGCGGTGTTGAAGACGCCCTGCATCGACTGGGCGACACCGGAGTTCAGGGGGCCGACGACACCGAGGACGTCCTTGTTGCCGACGAGCTTGGCGGCGTTGGACTGACCGGAGGCGGGGACGGCCTGGTCGTCGAGGGCTTCGATCTTGAACTCGACGCCGGGGACCTCGTTGTTCTTGTTCGCGGTCTTCGCGGCGAGGTCGACGGAGTTCTTGATGCCCTGGCCGAGCGCGGAGAGTGATCCGGTGAGCGGCGCGTCGACACCGATGACGACGGTGATCTTGTCGCTACCGCTGCTGTTGCTTCCGCTGTCGTCGCGGGAGCCACAGGCGGTGAGGGTGAGCGCACCCGTTGTTATCGCGGTGGTGAGCATGATCAATGAACGGTGTCGCACGGTTGAGTCCTCTCCCCTGGCGCGGCCTCCTCTGCTGAGGTGCCGGTTGCGTTCGCCGGACTGTACTCGTGCGTACATATGAGCTGATGCTCACACCGGCGGCGCGGTGACTGGGCGTGACTCTAAGCGCAGGTGAGCGAGGTGGGGAGCGGTGAGCTAAGGATGTGACTGTCTTGTTATGCCGAGGCCAACACTTGGTGGGCACAATCCGGGCGAACCGTGACGTTCCACGTTTTCCGAATTTCGACCACATCGTGAGAACCTGCAGTTCCGCTAAGGGACTTGAGCGGTTTTTGGTGCTGACGGCCGATCGGGCAGCGGCGGGGAGCGAAACGGGCAGCGAGGTGTTCCGCGCGGGCAGCGAAGGGATCTCAGTTCACCTGATTGTTACACAGGGTGATGGATGGAGGGGGCGCGCGGAGGCTCGGAGAGGTCCTCCGGGAGCGGTCGGGGTGGTCGGTGCCCGTTGTCCGGACTCCCGGTGGCGCCGCCGCGCGCCACGCACAGAGGGCGGCGTACGGTTCGGCGGGGGTGGCGCGATACAGCGCGGGGGTGGTGCGGGCGGAGGACGCCGATGTCGCGGCGCTGCCGCAGCCTTTGCAGCCCCCGGCGCGGACGGTCGGAGCCAAGGCCTCGGTGAGCGTGACAAGGGCGATCGGCGGGGCCGGGGAGCGGCCCGCGCGCGTGTTGGGACCGGCGGGATTCGTATGGGGGCGGTCAGGATCTGTACGGGAGCGATTCGCCCGCCCGTACCGGATCCGCGCCATCTGCCCGAGACCATGGGGGCACGGTAAGCGGTGCTCCCGGCCCGTCCAAGGGGTCCGTGGAGTCCTGCTGGACGAGTGGGCGGCGACGGTGGCCCCGTCCGCCTCTCCCCGCGGGTGGGACATCGGAGGGGCAGGTCCTACGGCGCGGTGCTGGTGGGGGCCGCGGGCGTGGTGCGCAGCAGGCAGGTCAGCCGGGCGGTGCAGACCCGCTTGTCGTGCTCGTCGGTGATGACGATCTCGTATGTCGCGGTGGTACGGCCGCGGTGGACGGGGGTGGCGACGCCGGTGACCATGCCGCTGCGCACGCCGCGGTGGTGGGTGCAGTTGAGGTCCACCCCGACGGCCATCTTGGTGGGGCCCCCGTGCAGCATCGAGCCGATCGAGCCGAGGGTCTCGGCGAGTACGGCGGACGCGCCGCCGTGCAGCAGGCCGTATGGCTGGGTGTTGCCCTCGACGGGCATGGTGGCGACGACGCGCTCCGCGGACGCCTCGACGATCCGCACCCCCATCCGGGTTCCGAGGTGCCCGCCGGAGATGATGGCGCGCAGATCGATGGAGTGCGCGGCGAATTCGTTGAGGACGTCCTGCGGGAACTGCACGGTGGTCTGCTCACCCATGGGGCTGGCTCCGATCGGCTGCGGTGTCCGCTTGTGTGTGCGGTGTACGCCGTCCTGTGTATCAGATGGCTGAGCGGACGCTTATGGCTCGAGATCGTGATCGTTGATTACCTTCTGTGTGGTGGAGACTCAGGCGGGTGCGGAAACCATTCGAGTTGGCGGAACGCCGGACTCGAACTGGTGTGATCAGCTCATTGCTGAGATAGTCCGGCTGTAACTTGCCGATGGGTGGTCGGAGCAGGGGAGGGCAAGCTGGTCTCAGCCTCGATCCATCGACGTGCTCTGAACCTGGATCCACCGCGTTGACGTGACCACCGGAGTGTGGACACAGGGGTTGATGCCGCGAGTGTGACTCTACGTTCTTCTTGGTGCTGCCGTTCGAACGCGGCAGGTGAGAGGCAGTTGAGGGCGCTGTGGCGGCTGCGGGCGTTGTAGTACGTCAGCTATAGGAAGATCTCCAGCCCCGCCTGGCGCAGCGTCGAGAACAGGCTCTGGTGCATCGCCTCCCTCTTGAGTCCCTGCCAGAATCTCTCCGCGAGGGCATTGTCGTAGCTCGAGCCGATGCGGCCCATGCTCCTGCGGATCCCGAAGCCGTCGCAGACCTGCGCGAACGCGGCGGAGGTGTGCTGGGTACCCCTGTCCGTGTGGAAAATCACCCCGTTCACATGGCCGCCACGGGTCGCCACCGCCATCGTCAGAGCGCCGATGGCCAGTTCAGCGCGCATGTACGAGGCCATCGACCAGCCGATCACCCGGCGTGACCAGATGTCCAGCACGCCGGCTAGAAACAGCCAGCTGCCGCCGACCTGACGTATGTGATGTCGCCGCACCACTCGTCCAGCCGTCCGGCAGTGAAATCGCAGCGGACGAGGTCCGGGGCAGGCAGCGCGAGCCGGTCCGAGAGCGTGGTGCGCTTGCGTCGCCGCAGATACCGGCCCTCGATCCCATGCTGGCGCGCTCGACGCGCTTGCGGCTGACGGCCTGCCCAAAGTCGCGGAGCTCGGTGTGGACGCAGCGGACCCCGTAGGTTCCTTGTGCTCGGTGTGGATCTCGCGGATCTCCGCGATCAAGGCTTCGTCGGCTGCTTGCCGCTCGGCGCGGGCCAGCGTGCCGGCGGTCCACCGGTAGTAGCCGGATGGAGAGAACTGGAGGACCCGGCATATCCGCTGCACGCCGAAGGTCTTGGCGTGCTCGGAGATGAAGTCTCCGCGGCGGGTCTTCACTTCATCTCCTTCGCGAAATAGGCAGCTGCGCGGCGCGGGATCTACCGAGGTGCCATTTCTTCTCAGCCTTCAGCAGTCGGGCGGTCTCTGCCTGCAGCCGGGCGAGCTCCGCCTGGACGTCCTCCACCTCCGGCCCGCGGCCAGGCGACGTGCGACCCTCCGCATCACGTACCCACGTGCGCAGCGTCTCGGGGGGTGACGTTCAGATCGGCCGCGTGCCCTTGTAGAGATCGGCGTGGTGGGTAACGGGCCAGTCGCCCCGGCGGCCCTTCCTCTGCCGGTTGGCGGCCTGGGCCCCGCTTCTCATCAGGTGTCCTTCTGTATCGAGATCAAGCGTGCAGACGATTCCATAATCGGACATCTGTTCGACCTCCATGGGGTCGTCAGGTATAGACCTGTCGGTCGGCTCACGCTAGGATCCGGCAGGCGTACTCGGAGTGCACGTCGATGCACAGAGGGTTGTGTGGATGGTCCGGATGAGTGTCGAAGGGATTCGGCGTGCCGGAAAGGAATAGTCCATCACTCTCGTGGGGATTCTGCTGCGCGGCTAGGCCTTCGGGAGCAGCAGCCCGGACGGCCTGGTCTCGGTTGCGCATGCCGGGAGCGTCTTTGTGCTGCTCGCATCATCTGGTCCGGCGTGCTGCCGTGAAGGCTGCCCAGCCGTTCGCCGTGGTCGATCCGAGCCCGCCGTTTCCCCGCACGTATCGAAGAATCGAAGGAGTGGATTGCCGACATGGCTGACGAAATGGTTCTTCAGGCCCAGAAATGGGTCAATGCGACGTACAAGAGTGTCGTCGGCTACAACCCCGTGACGGAGGATGGGAAGACCGGATGGAACACCATGTACTCCCTGACCCGGGCGTTGCAGCACGAACTCGGGATCACGGCGCTCTCCAATGCCTTCGGTCCCACCACGTTGTCGATGTTGGCGGCCAGGGGGCCCATCAAGGTCGGTGAGTCGAACAAGAACATAGTTAAGATCATCCAGTGTGGTCTTTTTTGCAAGGGTTACAATGCTGGGGCCATCGATGGGGAAATGTCGAACTCTACTTTGTCCGGATTCAAAACGATGATGTACGACATTGGAATCTGGGAACCAGAGATCGACAATACTCTGCCGGCCAAGGTCTTCAAGGCCTTGCTCACCATGGATGCCTACATCTTCCTGTCCGGCGGACTGGAGCAGATCCGCCTCATGCAACAGTGGCTCAATTCCCTCTACTGGAAGAAGTCGACCTTCTTCATCGGCCCGTGCGATGGGTTCTTCTCCCGCGACGTGCAGCAGGCCCTGATGAAGGGTATCCAGTACGAGTCGGGAATTCCGGAAGACTCGGCCAATGGCGTCTTCGGCCCCGCCACGGAAGCAAGTCTGCGGGCTCATACGCTCTCCGAAGGCGACTCCGGAAAATGGGTGCAGCTGTTCTCCGCTGCCTGTGTGGCGAACGGTCCGTCGAACACGAGTGGCGACATCGCCAGCTTCAGCTACGAATTCGGACCGAAGCTCGCGAGTTGGGTGAAGAAGTTCCAGAGCTTCTCTGAGATCAGCGTGACGGGTAAGGCCGACTTCGATACTTGGGCGCAGTTGCTGGTTTCCTATGGGAACCCCGACAGGGCAGCCAACTGTTGCGACACCCGCTTCACCATCACCTCCTCTCGGGCGAAGGCGCTTTACGCTGCTGGCTACCGCGCCGTAGGCCGCTACCTCGACGAGCCGGCCGGGAGCACCCTGAACAAGGAGATACAGCCCGGCGAGCTGGACGCGATATTCTCCGCCGGCTTGAACGTCATCCCGCTGTGGCAGTACGACGCGCGGAAGCTCGCGGACTTCTCCTACCCCAACGGCTTCTCGCACGGGCGTAAGGCGCACGAACGGGCTGAAGGCTACGGATTCAACCGGAGCACAGTGATCTACTTCGCGGTCGACTACGACGCCACGCAAGCGGAGATGGACAAGATCGTTGACTACTTCACCGGCGTGAACGACGCCCTGAAGAGTAACGGCAGCAAGTACATCGCCGGCGTGTATGGTTCGCGGAACGTGTGCGCAAGCGTGTCCGGAGGCGCCTATGTGCCGTACGCGTACGTCTCGGGTATGTCCTACGGATTCTCCGGCAACCTCGGATTCCCCCTCCCGCAGAACTGGACGTTCAACCAGATCAAGGAGTTCAACTTCTCTGCAGGTTCGGACACCTTCGCGCTGGATCGGGTGACCCACCGCACCGGCTCGGACTTCGGTCAAAACTCGGTCAACCAGCCGGGAAGTTCATCGGTCGATGAGTTCATCGCGTACGTCCAGAAGGTGTACGACGCTGCAGTCGCGTACGGAAAGGGTAACGCGAACGAACTGTGCCTGCAGTTCATGCGCTGGGACAAGTACACCGACTCCCGGTGGGGATCACTGTTCGGCGATGTGGACAACGCGTTCATCCAATTCGCGCGCGACCGAGGACTCGGCCGCGCGAGGGAGCAGTCGTACCTCGACCCGTCGATGGGTGTCACCATCAGCCCAGACCACCTGATCGCCAGTGCCGCAGGCTATTTCCTCAAGGGGAATGCCGGAGTCGGCAAGGCGAATCGTGCCGAGCTCGCCAGTTGGGGTGGGGACCTGCTCACGTTCTACGGCGAATGGAGCCGTTCGGACAACGCATCCCCGCTGGACTTCTGCCGCAAGACACTGGCCAGGCCCGACGTCGCGTCTACGTTCTCGCTCAGCGACCTGATCGAGGACATCGATGGGTTCACGGTCGCGACCAAGCTGAAGGCCGGCAGCACGAACATCGTCACCGAACTCAGGAAAATTCTGCTCGGTGGGGGTCACGCAACGCGTTTCAGTGATTTCAAGGCGGCCAGGTTCGGCACCACCACTGACGGCGTCACGAAGACGGCGAAGGCGTTTCTCGAGGACCAGATCGACGACACTCTGCTGTCAAGTACGCGTGCGCTGTTGATCCAGAGGAACTGTCCGCTCCTCAAGGAGCCCTGGAACGAGCCCGACTCCGTGATGGACGAGTTCTACCGGGGATTCGCCGAAGTTCTGCAGCGTCTCATCGGCCAGGAAGCGGCCCGCTGAAGCAGGTGTTTCGACCAGCGGGCTGTACCCGTTGTCCAGATTCTCACGGAAGTGAACTCTCGCTAGAGTGCGCTCATTCTTCATCGCAGCCAGGGTGACAGCAGAGGCAGAATCCTGTGCCCATCGAAAGCGGTAAGTCGGGTAACTTGCCCAGTCATGGGGAAACGCTTGACGCGGGAGACAGGAAGAATCACGCGGCTCTGTGTGTCCGCGAAACCGGATCAGGAAGAGAAAACGCAATGCCGATGCCTTTTATGGGCCTGCTCCTGCTCATTAGTGTGGCGGCTGTGCCGGCGTGCATCCTGCTGATCGTTCTCATGCTGAGGAACCCGCCCCGTTCGCTGTCCAAGCTCTGTGGGATTCTCGCCCTGGTCTTCGGTTTCTCGGCCGCGGCCGTGTACTGCTACGGCTGGTTCTCCGTCACACTCGGGGGTCCGTTCCCAGAGCTGTGCGAGGACAGGAACGCGTCCGGTGCCCCGTTGGCGAGCCTGAATCAGAATTACTGGCCCCTTCGCAACGCCTGCATCTATTCCGACGGCTCGACGGTGGAGCACGTTTCCATGTCGATCAACGTGTTCGTCTGCGTGCCGGCTGGTCTTGCCATCGTCCTGACCTGTGCCGCCGCGTTCCTGTACCGGCGGGCACGACACATTCCCGAAGGGACCTCATGACCATCGAATTCTCGCGTCGCGCTACACTCAAGCAGCTCACCGGCGTCGCTGCCGGTGCCGCACTGGTCTCCTGCGGAGGTGCACTGCTGGCTCCCGCCACCGCCGTTGCCGCGGACACCACGTGGCGCAGATCGGTTTCGGCGAATGGCTGGAGCATTTCGAACGCCCGCTCTTCGTTTACCGGCACCTGCGACATTCAGGGAACCGGCCTGACCGTCGTCCTGCGCGAAGGAGACACCGCAACGGTCCTGGCCTACCTGGCACAGCGTTTCCACTACGACGTCGCCCGGCTGGAGAGCGAGCTCGGCGAGATCGTCGGATACCGCGCCGATCGCGAGGTCAGGGCAGACTTCGAGTCCAACCACCTGTCAGGAACCGCACTCGCGTTGTATCCGGAGGTCTACCCGCTGGGAGTCACGGGGAACTTCTTCCCGTACCAGGTCACGGCGATCCGGGACATCCTTGCGGAACTCGGAGGCGTGGTGAAGTGGGGCGGTGACATGAGGCCGACCATGGAATCCATGTTCTTCATCGACGTGCCGCCGGAGTCGCAGCAACTCAAGCAGGTCGCAGCGACGCTCAGAGAATGGCAGATCACTCCGGGCAAGGGCGCCGGGACTCAGAACTTCGGGGACCCCAAGCGCATCAAGGCGTCGAAGGAACTGGCGAAGAGTCAGAAGGTCTAGTAATCCAGCAGTACTTCGTGGTTTGACCTGGGGAAATATTGAGCGGTGGGAGTGTAGCGGGCAGTTGGCCGTCACGGGCGACTTCTGCCCGCACGACCCTCGAAGGAGTGCCCACGACGGTGGTAGTGGTAGCGGCGCGGGGAAGCTCCCGATCGTGACCACCGAACAGGCACACACCCGGGACCGTAACCTCAACGACCTCTTCGCCACCATCTGGCGCCGTTTCGCCAGTGCTGAACTACGCCGCCGCATGCGGGACTACGTGCGCGCACCGCTCGCCCCGGTAGCACGCAAGAAAGGAGAACACCGAACTCAAGCGGCGAACGACATCCTGAAGGCCGCGGCGAGTTGCTTCACGGCCGAACTCGATCGACCACTCACACGCTCGTAGCGTTTATCGACGAGCACCGGGACGGCTTCGGCGGTGTCGAGCCGATCTGCAGGACGCTCACCGAGCACGACTGCAAGATTGCCCCCTCCACCTACTACGCCCACAAGACACGTCTGGCCGAGCCCTCGCCCCGCACCCTGCACGATGCAGACCTCATGCCCGTCATCCGTGAGGTGTTCGCCACCACCTACCGTGTATACGGGGCTAGAAAGATCTGGCGGGAGCTGAACCGGCAGGGCCGTCAGGTAGCCCGTCGAACGACTGATGCGCGAACTCGGCAGCACCGGCGCTATCTGCGGCAAACGGGTCATCACCACGATCCCGGGCGGCCAGGTCGACCGGGCCCGAATCTCCTCGACCAGAAATCCCCTACGAGAAAGGTGAGTTGATACATCCCTCCGACGCCGTTTCTCAGTAGACGAGTTTCAAGCTTGCCGAGCGTCTGGACGTTGTCAGCATCGCGGCAAGCATTGGATCAGTCGGAGACGCGTACGACAACGCTTGATGGAATCGACGATCGGGTTGTACAAAACGGAGTTGATCAAACTGTAGAGACCCTGACGGACGCTGTCCGAGGTCGCCACCGCGGAGTGGGGCGACTGGTACTGCCACCGCCGACTCCACGGTGAGAGAGGGCACATCCCGCCCGTCGAGCGCGAGACCGACTACTGCCTGGCACCCACGAAACGCCAGGTCACAACCACAAACTGAGATCTCTATCGAACCTGGGGCGGTTCAGTACCTCAGGAGTAGTCGTTGCAGCAAGGGGTGGACACTGGTGCGGTACATGACCGGTGTGGGTGGGTCGACGCGCCAATACTCTGCGTGGTCAGCGGGTGTTCATGGTGCGACGGCTGGCGGTGGGTGCTCGATAGCCCAGGCTGCGGCCAGTCGCAAGTCGTCGTCCGCCGGCTCCGAGACTGGGAACGCCCCGCACTGCCCGCTCCGAAACTAGAAAACCGGTGCTTACCCGATGCGACAGTTGGCTACCAGTTTGCCCCGGATTTCAAAACCTGACGTTTAAGAATAAAGTCCCCATCAGTGAACTGATGAGGACTCGAGAGTGCTGGAATATTTGAGCGAGGCCTTCTATGTATCCATCAGCCAGTCGGTGCATGAGTTCAACAGTGTGTCACCCTCGAACCGGGCAACTTGCACGCCGACGTTGGTGAAACCGCTGCTGTATTCAGCATAAGTAGTCCAGTTCTTGACTGTGCCACTCCCCTCGGTGACAGACCTCCATGGGAAGCTAAGAGGGCTTCCGCCGATAGTCTTTCCCACGACTCTGATTCTGACATGATGGCCGTCGGCCAGTGAGTCGGCGAGGGCCAAGGTGAGATTTACTCTCTTGTCGCCTGAAGTCCATGACGGGGTTGTGAGGGATCCGCTGGCACCGGTTGTTACGCACGCGGCAGTTTGAACTGCTGCGTGTGCCGGACTGGTTGTTACTGCAACAATGAAAATTGAAGAGATTGCGCCCAGTGTGAGTTTTGTGATGCGATTTTTCACGTGATCCTCCTGTGTGGCGTTTTTCGTCTTCCGTGATCGTATGAGCGTGAGTGTGTAGTGTCAATGAATTGGAGGATTCCGGGTATCGGAAGGTCGAAGAAAGGCCAAATTTGGTCTCTTGTGTGTGTCGCTCTCGCGGTCAGGCGAGGGGCTCCTCTTCTGGCTTGAAGAGTGCAGCATGGTAGGGAGGTGGAGATCCGTGGTTATTGAGGTTGAACTCGTGATGTCGCTGGGTTGCTCAGGTGGGTCTGATGGTCGGGCCGGTTTCGGTGAGGCAGCCGTCTATGAGGTCGCTGCGGTACTGGATGTGGCGTAGGCCGTGTCGGATGCGCTGGACGAGGTGTTCGGGGGTGCTGAAGGCGACGTTGGAGAGCCGGCCTCGCCGCAGGAGGGACCAGATCCTTCGACGGGGTTGAGGTCGGGTGCGTAGGGCGGCAGGTAGTAGATGGTCAGCCAGTCCCGGCAGGCGGCGAACTCCCGGAGGCCGGCGGCCTTGTGGACGGTGAAGTCGATCCGGGGCGCGGTTCCGGTCTTGTCGACCGGCCCGTTTCCCCAGACCGCTTCCCGCACCCGGCGTGCCCGTTTCCGAGCACCGGGTGCTCCACAAGTCCTGTTCAGAACACGTGTGTTGTCCTCATTCCAGGCCGAGCCATGGAGTCGGGATGACTGTTCCCCGGTAGCGGTAGCGCGTGGTGGTTGCCTTCGCGGGGTTGAACAGCGGCCTTTCCTCCGAGGCCGGCCACCATCCGACGTCGCAGTAGCGGCGGTGGGGGTCCTTCCAGGTGGACCGGCGGTGTTTGCGGCGCAACCAGCTCCCGACCTGGCGCCACGTGTAGTAGCTCAGGTAGGCGAAGGTCGCGCTGGACACGCCGGGCCGGAAGTAGACGCACCAGCCCTTGAGCGCCGGGTTGAGCTGACGCAGCAGGGCATCGAGCGGCCGGCTCGTGTCCGTTGTCCGGCACATCGTCCTGACCTTGCCGGTTATGGCCTTGACAGCCTTGCCGGACGGATAGGTGTAGATGTAGTGCCGGGTGCTGCCTCGTTTTCGGTGACGCTGGATGCGCCAGCCGAGAAAGTCGAGGCCCTTGTCGATATGGGTGATCAGAGTCTTCTCCGGTGACAGGCGCAGGCCCATCCCGGACAGGACTTCTGCGATCTCTTCCCGGAGAGCTTCGGCATCGTCGTTCGTGCCCGACACCATCAAGCACCAGTCGTCCGCGTAGCGGACGAGCCGGTAGTTGGGCAGGCGGTGACGACGGCGCTTGGCTCTCTCCGTCTGGCTTGAGGCGGGTCCGCCGGGGCCTTGGGCGATGTGCTCGTCCAGGACCGTCAGAGCCACGTTGCTCAGCAGCGGTGAAAGGATCGAACCCTGCGGGGTTCCGGCGCGGTTCTCTCGCAGCATGCGGTCCTCGCCGAGGATGCCTGCTTTGAGGAACGCCTTCACCAGTGCCAGGACGCGCTTGTCTCCGATTCGTTCCCGCACCCGGTCCATCAGGGCCGGATGAGAGATTTCGTCGAAGCACGCCGTGATGTCTCCCTCGACGACCCACTCGTAGGAGCGGGACGCGAAGTAGCGCACCTCAGCCACGGCGTCGTGAGCACGACGATTCGGGCGGAACCCGTAGGAGCACGGGTAGAAATCCGCTTCGAAGATCGGCTCCAGCACTAGCTTCAAGGAAGCCTGCACCACTCGGTCGGCGATGGTGGCGATCCCCAGTCGGCGCAATTTGCCGCCCACCTTCGGGATCACCCGTTCCCGTACCGGCAGCGGGCAGAAGCTGCGGTCCTTGACCTGCGACCGCAGCCCGTCGAGGAAGTCCACGACGCCCTGCCCGGCCTCGATGGAACGGGCCGTGCGCCCGTCCACTCCAGCCGTGCGCGCTCCCTTGTTGCCCCGCACCCGATCCCACGCGACCAGAAGGAACGCGGGATCGGCAACGAGGTTGAACAGATCATCGAACCTGCGATGAGGGTCATCACGGGCCCAACAGTGCAGCTTGGTCTGGATCTTCAGTACCCTGCGCTCCGCTCCGAACAGAACGGAGTCAAGTTCGTCGGTATTCACAGGCGACAGCCTCCTGACCTTCCAGTACGTCCACCGCTGACTTGCTGGTCTCCTTCGCCATGTACGCGCCTCTCGCGCGCTCGGACTACTACGAGACCTCCGCCCCGCCCAACGGCCATCAGTTGGCAACGGACCTGCCCGCCTCCGAACTGGCTGTCCGGCGGGAAGGGCGACCGCAGGCGGTTCCCACGTTCACTGCAGAATCGATCAAGGAGGGAGGTGCCCTCCTCTACCCCGACAGCCTCGCCATGCCTACGCCGCAGGCTTTCGGCATGGCCTCCCCACCGGACCTAATAACCGGCTTCGGAGTTGAACTCCACCCAGACGAGTGACAGTTCACGCGCTGCAACCCGGCCCGTATCCGTCAGGTTTGAGCCGAGCGGGACACTTACAGGGCGTCAGACGGCGGTTCCTCTCGTACACCTTCTCCTCGCTGCTTGCCGGACCCGGGCCGTCTGACAGTGCCGACCCGTCCCGTACTTTGTCGGGGCTGCTTCCCGCCGCCGCCTGCGTTCCCACGTGGCGACTGCCCCCAGCTTCACCGAGCGGCTGCGACCGCCCGGCGGTGGAGTCCTTTCACCTCCACTCGATTCCGTAGCGCCTCGTGGCGCACTTCAGGTTGTCCCAGATGAGGACGATGGGGCCGCCGAGTTGCTGGTGGGCGGCGATCAGCAGGTCCGGGGTAGTCGCGCCAGGAGAAGCTTTTGCGGCCGTCGCGTCGGCCGTCGTCCCTGCGCGGCCGGTAGATCAGCCGGGTCCGGTGCAAGGCAGCGAAGTTAAGGGGTGGCAGGCGCCGTCAAGGGTGAATGTGGGCGGATTGTGCTGCCGAGAGAACGGGACCTCGGATAGAGCTGGGGGATCTGCCAAGATCTTCCAGCTGTGCGAGGCCCCGTTGTGTGACCAGTGTGCCATCCCGCCGCCCGAGGCTGTCAGCGACGACGCCAAGTGTCGCTACCTGCCAGGCCACTTGGGTGAATTGACCAGCTACCTTCCCGTGGAGCTTGTCGATGCCGTGCTGGCTGAGACCCGGACCGTTCAGCAGCGGCTGCGGTGCCTGCCATCACGGGTCGGGGTGTATTTCGTCCTGGCCCTGGGACTGTTCCCGTCGCTCGGATACCTGCGTGTCTGGGACAAGCTGACTGCTGGGCTGCCCGGCCGGGAGGTACACCGACCGGGTGAGAAGGCTCTTCGTGATCTGCGCAGGCGGCTCGGGCCGGCTCCGATGAAAGCTCTGTTCGAAGTCCTGGCAGGTCCGCTGGCACAGCCCCGGACTCCTGGGGTGTGCTATCGCCGCTGGCGCACGGTCGCCTTCGACGGGTGCAGCTCCATCAAAGTCCCAGACCGGGAACGAAACCGCAGCTGGCTGGGCCGTCCGAGCAGCGGGTGGGGCTGGGCCGGCTATCCGCTCGTGCGGCTGATGGTCCTGTGCGAGACCGGCACGCGGGGCCTCCTTGGAGCGGTTTTCGGTCCTACGCGCAATGGCGAGATGTTCTATGCCGGCCAGCTGATGCCTCTGCTCTCGCCGCGGATGCTGGTGCTGGCCGATCGGGCTTTCGACGCCAACGACTTCCTGGACGCTGTGTCCAAAACCGATGCTATGTTCCTCATCCGTCTCAACCCACGTCGTCGTCCCGCTGTCCTGGCGGTCCTGTCCGACGGCTCCTACCTGACCCGTTTCGGCGCCCTCCGCGTCCGCGTCATCGACGCTGACATCACGGTGACCACCAGCGACGGCACCCGACTGAGAGACCACTACCGGCTGGCCACCAGCCTGCTGGACCACCAGAGCGACCCCGCCGAAACCCTCATCCGCCCCTATCACGAGCGATGGGAAATCGAGTTCGCCTACTACGCCCTGCGCCACACTCTGCTTGAGGGACATGTACTCCGCTCGGCAGACCCCGTCGGCCTGGAGCAGGAACTCTGGCCCAGCTCACCCTCTACCAGGCCCTGCGAGTGGCGATGGTGGAAGCGGTGGAATCCGTCCCGGGAACCGACCCCGATCGGGCCAGCTTCACCATCGCGCTGGAGACCGCTCGCAGCCGGACCGTCATCGCTCACACCCACGATTCCGCCACAGCACTGGGAAGCATTACGCGAGCCGTCCTGGCCGGGCTTCTGCCGAAACGGCGCCCTCGCACCAGCCAGCGCAAAGTCAAATCACCCACGTCCCGCTACGCCACCGCCAGCCACAACGACCAACGCCCTCCAACCAGCCAGGGCATCGTCTCGCTCACCATCGGTATCCACGATGCCACGCGCACCCCGCCCATCATCCCGACGCCCCAGCACGACCAGCGGCGCGTCACTCGCGGCCCCGGCCGCACCGGCGACGGACCCCGCAACCAGACCCTCCAGCTCATGCGCGCCGCTCCAGACCGAGTCTGGCAACTCCGCGAGATCGCGAAGGCACTCGGATACGCCAACGTCAAGAGCCTCGCCGCCCTGCTGGGCCTGTGGACAACCGAAGGGCTCCTCAGGCGAGTAAGCCGAGGCTTCTACACACTCGCCCCCCCTCGACCCCGGCCAGCGTTGACGAACCAGCCCCACCCCTTAACTTCGCGGCCTTGGGGTCCGGTGGCCCGGTTTGTAGCAGGTCGGCGCGGCGATCGATATTCGTCTGCGGGACCGGCCGCGGACTCGCACCACCGGGGTGCGGCCGCGCTGTGACCAGGTCTTGGCCTGCGGCGGTGTCATGGAGAATCCGGCTTCGTCGCTGAGTGGGCCCGGGGCGCGGTGCCGGGATTGCTCCCGGTCCGTTTCCCCGGACCTCTCGCCGAACCCGCCGTGCCTATTACTAGGCAACGGGCTCTCCACGGTCTCTGCCGTCAGGTTGTTGCAGGGGTCCAGGGGGTGGGGATCGTGTTGCCGCGGTAGCGATACCGGGTGACCGGGATCGCGCTGATCTTCCGCAACTCGATCTCGCCCGCGCTGATCGGCCGCCACCGCCCGGTGGGGGTGGTGAGCCGTCTGCGGACGTCCGTCCAGTTCCAGTGATGCCGCTCTTGCAGCAGCCGGATGACTCGCCACCAGACGAGGTTGTCCAGGTTGCTGAAGGTGCGCTTCGCGACGGCATGCCTGAAGTAGTTGGCCCATCCGTGTGTGACCTGGTTGAGGTTCACCAGGACCACGGCCAGGTCCTGCTGCGACGTTCTGTGGGTGAGGGTACGGATCTTCGCCTTCACCGACCGGATTGGCCGGTCGGCGATGAAGGTGTAGACGTACCACTTGTCCGTTCCGCGTTTGCGGCGCCACTGGATGTGGAACCCCAGGAAGTCGAACCCCTCGCTCAGGTGCACCAGTTGGGTCTTGGCTTCCGAGAGCCGCAACCCGATCGGGGCGAGGACCTGGGCGATCTCCTCGCGCAGTGCCTCGGTGTCCTGCCTGGTCCCTTTGACCAGGACGACGAAGTCGTCCGCGTAGCGGACCAGCCGCCACGAGGGCAGGCCCTTGGCAACCCGACGTTCACGCCGACTGCTGGTGGACAGTTCCCCGTCTGGTTCCCATGGCCGGTGCAGGTGCTCATCGAGCGCCGACAGGGCGATGTTCGCCAGGAGCGGGGAGATGATGCCCCCTTGTGGCGTACCGGTGAACGTCTCCTGATGTTCTCCGAGCTCCGTGAGGAGGCCGGACTTCAGGAATGCCTTCACCAGTGCCAGTACTCGTTTGTCCTTGACCCTCATCCGAACGCGGTCCATCAGTGCGACGTGGTCGATCTCGTCGAAGCACGCCGCGACGTCCGCGTCCAGCACCCATCGGTAGCCGTGGGTGCCATAGAAGTGGATCTCGGCAATCGCGTCCTGGGCTCGCCGTTTGGGCCGGAAGCCGTAGGAGACCGGCTTGAAGTCGGCCTCGAAAATCGGTTCCAGCACCAGCTTCAGCGCGGCCTGGACGACCCGGTCGGCGATCACGGGAATCCCCAGCCGCCGAACCTTCCCCGAACCACCCGGTTTGGGAATCTTGCGCTCCCACACCGGTAGCGGCCGGAACGCGCCCTGCCTGAGCTGGGCCCGTAGGTCGTCCAGGAACCCGGGGACCCCGAATCGCTCCTCAACATCGGCGACCGTAAGGCCGTCCACGCCGGGAGTACGGGCTCCCCGGTTGCCGGCGACCCGGTCAAACGCCACGATCAGCGTCGCCGGGTCGTGCACGAGGTTGAACAGATCATCGAACCGGCGGCCGGGGTCGGCCGCCGTCCAACGGTGAAGCTTGGCCTGCATCTCCGATACCCGCTGGCGTGGACCCACCGGGTCCGACTCCAGCAGAGCGCCGCTGTTCAGCGGTGCGTCTTTCGGCATTGCAGTCTCCTTCGCCTCTCGATACCGCTGCCGCCCTTCCCCATGTGCTCGGGCTTTCCCCGGCTCGGAGTACTACGGCGGCTCCGCCCCACCCGGACCGTTCAGCGGTCGATGCGCCTATCCCCAGCCGGGCACTGGCCTTGCTCTGCAGGGGAGTTGAGAACGGGCGGTTCCCGTGTTCACTGCGATTCGTTCGTTGGAGTAGGAGCCCGACTGTGTCCCTGCGGCATCGCCACGAGTACGCCGTAGACCTTCCTCGTGGCCTCCCGAACGGCTTCGAAATACCGGTCAAGGAGTTCCCCACCACCCCCGGGCAGCGAGTGCACACCGCTTCCGGCCCAGATCCACCAGGTTTCGAGCCGGTGTAGTCGTTAAGAGACGTAAAGACGCCGGTTCCTCGCGTACTCCTCTCCATCCCGCTCGCCGGACCCGCACCATCTGGCAGTACTGGTACGTCCCGGCTTTGTCAGGGCCGCTCCCGCCCTCCCCGGCATCACCCGGATCAGGCTGCCCTCAGCTCCACCTCCCTGCTACGACAGGTCGGCGGTGAAGGTCTCTCACCTCCACACGAATCACAGCGCCTCACGGCGCAACTCGAAGACGAGCCAGGCTCCGCGGGCCGCCGCGAGTCTTCCGCGCAGGGCCACACCTCCTTGACCCAACCGGCCACGGCCTCGTCGTCCCGCTCGATGGCGCGTCGGGCCGGGACCTGGCAGGACCAGCCGCCTCGCACCAGGAGCTTGCGCACGCCCTGGACCGTGTAGGTCAGGTGAAAACGCCGGCCGATCACCGTCTTCACACGGATCAGGGTCCAGCGCTGGTCTTCCCGGCCGTGCGCGGCTGGCCCCTTGGCCAGCTCCGCCTCCAGCTGCGCGAACTACTTCTGGCTCAGCCTCGGCAGCGACGCCGGCCCCTGCGACCGCAGAGCCCGCGGACCGCTCTCGTCCCACATCTGCCGCCATCGCTGCACCGAGCGGACGCTGACGCGCAGGTCGGCGATCAACGAGCTCGCCTCGCCCCGGGCGAACCTCTCGGCCGCCTCGAGCCGTAACTCTTCGCGGAACTTCAGCCGCTCGGCGGTCAGCCCGCCCCCTTGCGGATACCGCATGCCCCGGTGATACCCCACGGGCGACGAGCCGTCAGCCCCAACGACATCACGAGTTCAACCTCAGTGGGCAGGTATCCGGCCGTGGCTGCCTCCTGGGCGGCGTCTGCGGGTTGGATTCAGGTTTCCCCTGAGGTGCGGCGGGATGTGGCAGCGGTTCGGATGTGAAGTTGCCCCGGTGTGATGGACAACCTTCCGCTTTGGGACACTGGGTCCCGCAAGGAGGAGTTCATCGTGCCAAGGACGCGTCCGGCCTACCCGCCGGAGTTCCGTCGCCAGATAGTCGAGCTGGTCAGGACCGGCCGTTCGCCGGAGGAGCTGGCGAAGGAATTCGAGCCGTCCGCCCAGACCATCCGCACCTGGGCCAACCAGGACTGCGTGGACGCCGGGGAACGCCCGGGGCTGACCAGCGACGAGAAGGAGGAACTCGCCTCAACTGCGCCGTGAGGTGAAGCAGTTGCGTGAGGAGAAGGAGATCCTCCGTAAAGCCACGGTTTTCTTCGTCCGGGAGACCAGCCGGTGATCTGCTACCGGCCGATCGACGAGAACAGGGCCACACCACGACGTCTCCCTCATGGCCCGGCTGCTGGGTGTGTCGCGGCAGGGCTACTACGCCTGGAAGGACCGCGGCCCGTCCCGCCGTCGCAGGGAGGATGCCGAGCTCGCGGAGAAGATCCGGGGGCACCACGAGCGGTCGCACGGGACCTACGGCGCCCCGCGCATCCTCGCTGACCCGCGTGAACTCGACGGCCTGTGTGTGGGCCGCAAACGTGTCGCCCGCCTTATGCGCCAGGCCGGGCCGGCCGGCGTGCACCGCCGCACCGGCCGGGCATCGCTGACCGCCAGGACCGGCGGGCCCAGCCAGCCCCCGACCTGATCGGCCGGGACTTCAGATCATGGACTTCTTCTCCCGCAGGATCGTCGGCTGGGCCATGGCCGACCACATGCGAACCGAACTGGTCACCGACGCCCTCACCATGGCGGTCGCTGCCCGCCGCCCGCGCCCCGGACTGGTGCACCACAGCGACAAGGGGGCGCAGTACACGAGCCTGACGTTCAGTCAGCGCTGCGAGGAGGTCGGCATCCGGCCCTCCACCGGGCGTACTGGATCTTGCTATGACAACGCCGTGACCGAGAGCTTCTTCGCATCACTGGAAACAGAACTCATCGAGCCGCACTGTCTTCCCCACCCGCCAACAGGCCGAGCAGGCCGTGTTCGCCTACATCGAGGGCTTCTGCAACCCAAGACGCCGACACTCGGCGAACGGCCAGCTCAGCCCGGCCGACTTCGAACGCCGACACGCCGCAGAAGCAACAGGTAAGGTCCCCTACGCCGCCGCATAGCTCACAAACCCGTCCGTGTCCGTCAGGCCGGGACAACTTCAATGGTGCTCATGGAATTGCGTGAGCGTGCGGTGTGGATATTGCATCACAGGCCGGAGGTCTTGATTAAGCGGCTGGCCTCTGAAGTGGGCGTGCGTCCTGAGGTCCTGTGCGGCTAAATCCGCAAAGCGGAAGCTGTCCGCAGCGAGCCCGAATGCTGACTGGCCACCTCTGAATGTGAGGAACCTGCCGCGCTGCGTAGTGGCGGCACTCGAGCGGGAGGATGGCACTCTTTGTGTGGTTCTGTCCTTTTTTTGCGGTTCGGTCCGGCTCGGTGGCCGCGTTTTTCACGACCACCCTCACTTGAAGGCGGAGCCTGTACTCCGGGAACCTGCACATCCCTATGCCCACCTGCTACAGCTGGTGCCGTGGTGAACGGGAGCCGTGCGAACGCCTTCGACGCGATGTCGAGCTGGCCGGACGTATCACGCAGATCCATAGGAGTCCGGCGAGGTCTACGGCTTCCCCGCCAAGAGCCGAAAGTCGTCCTTACCCTGGAATTGGTCCAGCGAGGCTTCACTCTACGCGGACCCAACCGGCGGTGGGCCACCGACCTGGCGATGCCCCCTGCCAGCGGGATCGCTATGGATCTCGGTGATTCGAGAAGCCTTCTCCCGCCGCCGGATGGCCTGGGAGAACTCCGCCCGCGCGGACGTGGACCTCGTCCTGTTGTTGCTGGGGTACGTCCTGGCGTCCTGTGAGTTCGGGCCCTTACGCTCGTGCATCGCAACTCTGCCTCAGTGGATCGAGAGTGGTTGCTCGTTGAGGACCTCGGCAGCGGTCTTCGACCCGAGTGTCTTCCGGGGGCGGGTGTTGAGGTCAGCGTCGAGGTCGCGGCGCACCTGTTCGGGTCGGTGCCCTCGGGGAAGTTCTGCCGCAACGGACCGTTGGTGTTCTCGTTGGTGCAGAGTTGCCCCGGGCATTGCGGATCGCAGAAGCAAACCTGTAGTCCGGTGTTGATGCTTAGCTGGGTGGCTGGGCTATCTCGCTTTCCTGGCCCCAGATGAGAGATCTGCGCAGTTCCTGCGGAATCGCGGTGACGGTGGAAGTGATGGCGTCCGGGCAGGTGCAGCAGCATGGCGAAGCGGGTGGTGTGCTCCGCCAGAGTGCCGATCGTGGAGGTGCACAGCCGGTGATCAAGTCGCCTACCCGTCGACAGAATTCATTATGAAATTTCTGATGGTGAGGCTCCTTTGCCGTTGCACAAGGGCTCACATCACTCGAAGCGGACGATGACGGACTTGCTCGTCGGGGTGTTGCTCGTGTCCGCGGTGGCGCCCAGGGGGACCAGCACATTGGTCTCCGGGTAGTACGCGGCGGCGCAGCCGCGGGCGGTGGGGTAGTGGACGACGCGGAAGCCGGGGGCGCGGCGCTCCACACCGTCGGTCCATTCGCTGACCAGGTCGGTGTACGAGCCGTCGGCCAGGCCGAGTTCGGCGGCGTCCTGGGGGTTGACCAGGACGATCCGGCGCCCGCCCTTGATGCCGCGGTAGCGGTCGTCCAGGCCGTAGATCGTGGTGTTGTACTGGTCGTGGGAGCGCAGGGTCTGGAGCAGCAGCCGGCCTTCGGGCAGCTTCGGGTACTCCACGGGCGCGGCGGTGAAGTTGGCCTTGCCGGTGGCGGTCGGGAAGCGGCGCTCGTCGCGCGGGGCGTGCGGGAGGGCGAAGCCGCCGGGGTGGGCGACGCGGGTGTTGAAGTCCTCGAAGCCGGGGATGACGCGGGCGATCCGGTCCCGGATGGTCGCGTAGTCCTTCTCGAACTCCTCCCACGGGGTGAGGGACCGCGGGCCGAGGGTGGCGCGGGCCATCCGGGCGACGATGGCCGGTTCGGAGAGCAGATGGGGGCTCGCGGGCGGCAGGTTCCCCCGCGAGGCGTGCACCATGCCCATGGAGTCCTCGACGGTGACGATCTGCCGGACGCCTGCCTGTATGTCCTTGTCGGTGCGGCCGAGGGTGGGCAGGATCAGCGCCCGGGCGCCGGTGACCGCGTGGGAGCGGTTGAGCTTGGTCGAGACGTGGACGGTGAGGCTCGCGCGGCGCATCGCGGCCTCGGTGACGTTGGTGTCGGGGGTGGCGGCGACGAAGTTCCCGCCCATCGCGAAGAAGACCTTGGCCTTGCCGTCGCGGAGCGCCTCGATGGACCGTACGACGTCGTAGCCGTGGTGGCGCGGCGAGGTGATGCCGAACTCCTGGTCGAGGGCGTCGAGGAAGGCCGGGGCGGGCCGCTCGAAGATGCCCATGGTGCGGTCGCCCTGCACGTTCGAGTGGCCGCGTACGGGGCAGACGCCGGCGCCGGGGCGGCCGATGTTGCCGCGCAGCAGCAGGAAGTTGACGACCTCGCGGATGGTCGGCACGGAGTGCTTGTGCTGGGTGAGGCCCATGGCCCAGCAGACGATGGTGCGCTTCGAGGCGAGGACGAGGGCGAGGGCCTCCTCGATCTCGGCGCGCTCCAGGCCGGTGGCGGTCAGGGTCTGGTCCCAGTCGGCGGTGCGCGCCGCGGCGGTGAACTCCTCGTACCCGTGGGTGTGTTCGCGGACGAACTCCTCGTCGACGGCGCCCGGGGTCTCGACGATCAGCTTGTTGAGCAGCCGGAAGAGGGCCTGGTCGCCGCCTATGCGGATCTGGAGGAAGAGGTCGTTGAGCGCGGCGCCCTTGAGCATGCCCTGGGGGGTCTGCGGGTTCTTGAACCGCTCCGTGCCCGCCTCGGGCAGCGGGTTCACCGAGATGATCTTCGCGCCGGCGGCCTTGGCCTTCTCCAGCGCGGAGAGCATCCGGGGGTGGTTCGTGCCCGGGTTCTGTCCGGCGACGATGATCAGGTCGGCCTGGTGCATGTCTTCGAGGGAGACGCTGCCCTTGCCGATGCCGATGGTCTCCGAGAGCGCGGAGCCGGAGGACTCGTGGCACATGTTGGAGCAGTCCGGCAGGTTGTTCGTGCCGAACTCGCGGGCGAAGAGCTGGAGCAGGAACGCGGCTTCGTTGCTGGTGCGGCCCGAGGTGTAGAAGAGGGCCTCGTCGGGGGAGCCGAGCGCGGTCAGCTCCTCGGCGATGATCGCGAAGGCCCGCTCCCAGGTCACCGGTGTGTAGTGGTCGGCGGAGCGGCCCTCGGCGTCCCGGTCGAGGAGCATCGGCCGGGTGATCCGGCCCTGCTGTCCCAGCCAGTAGCCGCTGCGGGTGGCGAGGTCGGCGACGGAGTGGGCGGCGAAGAACTCGGGGGTGACCCGGCGCAGGGTGGCCTCCTCCGCGACGGCCTTCGCGCCGTTCTCGCAGAATTCGGCCGTGTGCCGGTGGTCGCCCTCGGGCCAGGCGCAGCCGGGGCAGTCGAAGCCGTTCTTCTGGTTGACCTTGAGGAGGGTCTGCGCGGTGCGCCGCACCCCCATCTGCTGCTGGGCGATACGGAGTGTGTGTCCGATGGCGGGGAGCCCCGCCGCCGCGTGCTTGGGGGCAGCGACCTGGGGGGCGTCCTGTACCGGATCACCTGTGGGCGGCTTGCTGGCCATCGCGCTCTCCCTCGGGCGTGGGTCTTTCGCGTACGGGCCCGATCCTGTCACGGGCCCCCGACAACCATCGGACGAGGTCCCCGCGCGGTCCCGGCGTACGGCTTCCACGGCCGTCCCGCGGGCGCCGGGCGCCGGCTTCGCGGCGGGCTCGGAGGCGGGGCGGCGGGTGCGGCCGGTCGGGATTGTCAGTGGGGCGTGGCAGGATCGGGTGCGTGGCTGAGACAGCATCGAAGAAGACCGCAGACAACCGTCCCCGCCTGCTCCTCATGGACGGGCACTCCCTGGCGTACCGGGCGTTCTTCGCGCTGCCTGCGGAGAATTTCACGACCGCGACGGGCCAGCCGACCAACGCCATCTACGGCTTCGCGTCGATGTTGGCGAACACGTTGCGTGACGAGGCGCCCACGCACTTCGCGGTGGCGTTCGACGTGTCCCGCAAGACCTGGCGCTCCGAGGAGTTCCCGGAGTACAAGGCGAACCGCTCGAAGACGCCCGACGAGTTCAAGGGGCAGGTCGAGCTGATCGGCGAGCTGCTGGACGCGATGCGCGCGGACCGGTTCGCGATCGACGGCTTCGAGGCGGACGACGTCATCGCGACGCTGGCCACGCAGGCGGAGGCGGCGGGCTTCGAGGTGCTGATCGTCACCGGCGACCGGGACTCCTTCCAGCTCATCAGCGAGCACACGACGGTGCTGTATCCGACGAAGGGCGTCTCGGAGCTGACGCGGTTCACCCCGGAGAAGGTCCAGGAGAAGTACGGGCTGACCCCCGCGCAGTATCCGGACTTCGCGGCCCTGCGCGGCGACCCCTCCGACAATCTGCCCGGCATCCCGGGGGTCGGTGAGAAGACCGCCGCCAAGTGGATCAACCAGTTCGGTTCGTTCGACGCGTTGGTGGAGCGCGCCGACGAGGTCAAGGGCAAGGCCGGACAGAACTTCCGCGACCACCTGGAGTCCGTCAAGCTCAACCGCCGGCTCACGGAGATGGTCCGTGACGTCGAGCTGCCCAAGACCCCGGTGGACCTGGAGCGCGCTCCTTACGACCGGGCGGCGCTCAAGGGTGTCCTCGACGTGCTGGAGATCCGTAACCCGAGCCTGCGCGAGCGGCTGCTCGCCGTGGACCCGGGGGCGGCGGAGGACGAGGCCCCGGCGCCCGCCGCGGGCGTCGAGCTGGACGGCGCCGTGCTGGGCTCCGGCGAGCTGGCGCCGTGGCTGGCGGCCCACGGCGGACAGCCGCTCGGTGTCGCCACCGCGGACACCTGGGCGCTGGGCACCGGCAGCGTGAGCGAGATCGCGCTCGCCGCGGCGGACGGGCCCGCGGCCTGGTTCGACCCGGCGCGGCTCGACGAGGCCGACGAGCGGGCCTTCGCCGCCTGGCTCGCCGCCGCCGACCACCCCAAGGTGATGCACAACGCGAAGGGCGTGATGCGCGTCGCCCCCGAGCACGGCTGGCGGGTCGGCGGCGTCACGATGGACACCGCCCTCGCCGCGTATCTGGTCAAGCCGGGCCGCCGCTCCTTCGCGCTGGACGCCCTCGCCATCGAGTACCTGGGCCGCGAGCTGGCCCCCGCGGCGGCCGCCGACGGGCAGCTCGCCTTCGGCAGCGACGAGCAGGCGGAGGCCGACGCGCTGATGGCGCAGGCCCGCGCGGTCCTCGACCTGGGCGGCGCGTTCACCGAACGGCTGGGTGAGGTCGGCGCCACCGAACTGCTCGACGACGTCGAGCTGCCCACCTCCGTTCTGCTGGCCCGCCTGGAGCGGCACGGCATCGCCGCGGACCGGGCCCATCTGGAGTCCATGGAGCAGCAGTTCGCGGGCGCGGTGCAGCAGGCCGTCAAGGAGGCGTACGCGGCCGTCGGGCGCGAGTTCAACCTCGGCTCGCCCAAGCAGCTCCAGGAGGTCCTCTTCGGCGAGCTGGGACTGCCCAAGACCAAGAAGACCAAGACGGGTTACACCACGGACGCCGACGCGCTGGCCTGGCTCGCCGCCCAGACGGAGCACGAGCTGCCGGTGATCATGCTGCGCCACCGGGAGCAGGCGAAGCTGCGGGTCACGGTCGAGGGGCTGATCAAGACGATCGCCGCCGACGGCCGGATCCACACCACGTTCAACCAGACCGTCGCGGCCACCGGCCGGCTCTCCTCCACCGACCCCAACCTCCAGAACATCCCGGTCCGCACCGACGAGGGCCGGGCGATCCGCCGCGGCTTCGTCGTCGGCGAGGGCTACGAGTCGCTGATGACGGCGGACTACAGCCAGATCGAGCTGCGGGTGATGGCCCACCTCTCCGAGGACGCCGGCCTGATCGAGGCGTTCACCTCCGGTGAGGACCTGCACACCACCGTCGCCTCCCAGGTGTTCGGCGTGGGGAAGTCCGCGGTCGACCCCGAGATGCGCCGCAAGATCAAGGCGATGTCGTACGGACTGGCCTACGGCCTCTCGGCGTTCGGTCTCTCCCAGCAGCTCAACATCGAGGCCGCCGAGGCACGTGGCCTGATGGACACGTTCTTCGAGCGCTTCGGCGGCGTACGGGACTATCTGCAGCGTGCGGTCGTCGAGGCCAGGGCCACGGGGTACACGGAGACGATGCTGGGCCGCCGCCGCTATCTGCCCGACCTGAACAGCGACAACCGCCAGCGCCGCGAGATGGCCGAGCGGATGGCGCTCAACGCGCCCATCCAGGGCACCGCCGCGGACATCGTGAAGGTCGCCATGCTCCGGGTCGACCGGGCGATGGAACAGGCCGGGCTCACCTCCCGGATGCTCCTCCAGGTCCACGACGAAATCGTCCTGGAGATCGCCCCGGGCGAGCGCGAGCGGGTGGAGGAGCTGCTGCGCCGCGAGATGTCGGGCGCGGTCGAGCTGCGCGCGCCGCTGGACGTCTCGATCGGCGTGGGCACCGACTGGGAGTCCGCGGCGCACTGATCCAGGGCGGCCCCCCGCCTGCCGTCGGCCCGGGCTCCGCAATCCGCGGCCGGCCCGGGCTCGGTGGCGCGAAACGGAGGGCCGGGCGGAGCCGTCCGGGCAGGCGGAAGCGGACCGGCCACCGGCGGTTACGCGCCCGTACGGACAACTGGGCGACGCGGAGGTGGCGAACTGGTGAAAACGGCCGACCGACCGGTGTGCTGGGGCCAGGAGTTGACATAGGGTCGCCTGAGTCCTCGCGCGGGGAGCGCGAACAGCCGTCCACGGGGAGGGACCCGACCTATGCCAGCGCTATTCGGCAGCCGACTGCGCAGAGGAGCGACCACCACCGCCGTGGCCGCCGCCGCGATCGCGGCACTCTCCGCGTCCCAGGCACCCGGTGCCATCCCCACCGGCACGGGCGGGTCCCAGGCCGCCGACGCGACGCCGTCCCCCGACACCGCGGTGACCGGCAACTCCCCGTACTACACCGAGCTTCCGCCGCTCACCACCCCGGACAAGCCCGGCACCTCGATAGACCTGCCGGCCAAGGGTCCGACGGAAGCGGGTATACCGGCCACCGTCCTGGCCGCGTACAAGAGGGCGGAACAGACCGTCACGGAGGACAAGCCCGGCTGCAACCTGCCGTGGCAACTCCTCGCCGCGATCGGGAAGGTGGAGTCCGGCCAGGCGCGCGGCGGCCAGGTCGACGCCAACGGCACCACGCTCGCGCCGATCCTCGGCCCCGTCCTCAACGGCGTCGGCTTCGCCAACATCTCCGACACCGACAACGGCCGCTACGACGGCGACACCACGCACGACCGCGCCGTCGGCCCCATGCAGTTCATCCCGTCCACGTGGGCGACCTGGGGTCAGGACGGCAACGGCGACGGCCGCAAGGACCCCAACAACATCTACGACGCGGCGCTGGCGGCGGCCTACTACCTCTGCGCGGGGGACCGTGATCTCTCCGTCGAGGCCGACCTCCACCAGGCGATCCTCGGCTACAACCGCTCCACGGAGTACCTGAACACGGTCCTGACCTGGTTCCGGTACTACAAGAACGGCACGCACGAGGTCCCGGACGGCCAGGGCGTGCTGCCCGTCGGCCCCGGCCCCGGCAGCCCCTCCACCACCCCGCCCACGACGCCCGGCCCCACCGTCCCGCCGTCCGCGTCGACGCCGAACAAGCCGGTCGCGTCTTCCCGGCCGAACACCCCGAGCACGCCCGACGCATCCCCGTCGAAGCCGCCGGCGTCCGAGCCCGGCACCCCGAAGCCGCCGACCGGCACCCCCAAGCCGCCCACGCCCGGCACCCCCAAGCCGCCCGCCCCCGGCGGCGGCGAGACCCCCGGCACCCCGGACCCGGAGCCCGTCGTCGCGAATCTGGTGAAGACCGGCTCCGGCACGGCCACCGCCGTGGCGGGCAGCCGCTTCACCGAAGGCGCCTCGGTACGTGCCATGGACGAGTCGGGCGAACCGGTCGCCGACGTACCCGTACGGTTCGAGATCGTCGGCGACACCGACGCGCGCTTCGTACCCGGCAGGACCGGGCTGACCGTCGTCACCGGCGAGGACGGCGAGGCCACCGCCCCGGTCGTCCAGGCCGGCGAGCGGACCGGCACCTTCACGATCCGCGCCACCGTCGTCGGCGAACCGGACATCGGCGCGGTCGACCACACGGCGAAGGTGACGGCTCGTCAGGCCGACGGACTCGCCAGGACCGCCGAGGCGCCACTGACGGCCGCGCCCGGCGCCGAGTTCGCAGACCTGGTCGAGGTCAAGGCCACCTACCAGGGAGCCGCCGCTCCGAACGTGGCCGCGAGCGCCGCCTTCGTCACCTCCGCGACCGACGACACCGCCCCCGCCGACAGCCCCTACTTCAAGGACGCCGACGGCAACCCGCTGCGGACGCTGACGGAGCTCAAGACCGACGCCGACGGCGTCCTCCAGCTCCCGAAGATCTTCGCGGGCGACACCGCGGGCACGTTCCTGCTCCGTATCAGCACCGAGGGCGGCGCCACCCTGACCGTCGAGCTGACGGTCGCCTGACCCACCGCGCGGAGGCCGGGAGCGGGAAACTCCGCCCCCGGCCTCCGTTGTTGGTTGCCGCCCCCCCAGTTACCGCCCCCGGCCTCCGCGCCGTACGGCCGGTGCTGTCAGCGCCGGTTGTTCAGGCGGCGCGTCGCCACCGCCGTCGACGGGTCCTCCGGCCACGGGTGGCGCGGGTAACGGCCCCGCAGCTCCGCCCGTACGGCCCGGTAGCCGTCCTGCCAGAACGACGCCAGGTCCGCCGTCACCGCCGCGGGCCGCCCCGCCGGCGAGAGCAGGTGGACCAGTACCGGAACGCCCGCCTCCCCGGCCACCCGCGGCGTGTCCCGCAGCCCGAACAACTCCTGGAGCTTCACCGCGAGCACCGGCTGCGGCCCGCCGTACTCCACCCGTACGCGCGAACCGCTCGGCACCTCGATCCGCTCCGGCGCCAGCTCGTCCAGGCGCGCCGCCTCCCCGGTCGACCAGGGCAGCAGCCGCCGCAGCGCCTGCCCCGCGTCCAGCCGGCCCAGATCCGCGCGCCGCCGCGCCCGGGACAGCTCCGGCTCCAGCCACGCGTCGGCCCGCGCCAGCAGCGCCCCGTCCGAGACGTCCGGCCAGCCGCCGCCCAACTCCCGGTGGAGAAACCCGAGCCGCTCGCGCAGCCCCTCCGCGTCACGCGTCCAGCGCAGGAGCCCCAGCCCCTCGCGTTCCAGGCCGGCCAGCAGCGCCCCGCGCACCAGCCCCGGATCCGGCTGCTTCAGCGGGCGCACGGACAGCTCCACCGCGCCCAGCCGTGCCACCCGGGTGGCCACCACCTCGCCGCCCTCCCAGCGCACCTCCTCGCCCTCGGAGTACGCGGAGCCGCCCACCGCCCGCGCGGTGTCCTCGTCGATGACGGCGGCCAGCCGTACCCGCGCCGACGCGGCGGTTGCGGGCCGGTCCGCCACCGCCACCGCCAGCCAGCCCGCGCCCCGCAGCGCGGAGCCCCGGCCCAGCTCGGCCCCTGTCCCCGAGACCATCAGGAACGCCCCCTCGCCCCGGGCACGGGCGACCCGCTCGGGGAAGGCGAGCGCGGTGACCAGCCCCGCGGCGGCGTCGTCGGACGCGGGCCCGGCCCCGGCCCCGGGGCGCGCGCCCGCCACGGACGAGGTGAGCCGCCGTACCTCCTGGCGCCAGCGCGCCGCGTACCCGTCCCCGCTCCCGTGCTGCTCGCCGCCGCCCCTGCGCGCCGTACGCCACGCCGCCGCCAGGTCGTCCCCGTACGCCCTCGGCGGTTCCTCGCTCAGCAGCGCCACCACCTCCGCCGCCCGGCCCGCGCCCACCTCGGCCGCGCCGTCCAGGAGCGCCCGCGCGAGCCGGGGGTGCAGACCGAGCCCGGCCATCCGGACGCCGCGCGCCGTCGCCCGGCCGTCCCCGTCCACCGCGCCGATCGCGGCCAGTACGGAGCGAGCCGCCGCCAGCGCGCCCGCGGGCGGCGCGTCCAGCAGCGCGAGTCCCCCGGCCGACGGGTCGCCCCAGCACGCCGCCTGGAGCGCGAACGCCGCCAGATCCGCGACCTTGATCTCGGGGGAGGGGAAACGTGCCAGCCGGCCGTCCTCCGCCTCCGACCAGCAGCGGTACACCGTCCCGGGGGCCTCGCGCCCGGCCCGCCCGGCGCGCTGTCCGGCGCCCGCACGGGACACCCGTACCGTCGTCAGCGCACTCAGCCCCCGGGCGTGATCCGTACGGGGCTCGCGCGCCAGCCCGGCGTCCACGACGACCCGTACGCCCGGCACGGTCAGGCTGGATTCGGCCACCGCCGTGGCCAGCACCACGCGGCGGCCCGACGCCGCCCCCGCCAGCACCGCGTCCTGCACGGCGGCGGGCGCCCGGCCGTGCACCTGGAGCACCTCGGCGCCGCACTCCCCGAGCAGCCCCGCGACCCGGCCGATCTCGCCCACCCCCGGCAGGAAACACAGCACATCGCCGGCGCGCTCGGCGAGCGCCCGGCGCACCACCGACGCCACATGTGCCAGCAGCGCCGGATCGACCCGCATCCCGTGCGGCGGGCGAACGGCCGCCGAGGGCGGCGCCCACACCACCTCCACCGGATACGACACCCCGCTCGCCGTCACCACCGGCGCGTCCCCGAGCAGCCGCGCCCACCCCGCCGCGTCCGTGGTCGCGGACGCCGCCACCAGCCGCAGCTCGGGCCGGAGCGCCGCCCGTACGTCCAGCAGGAACGCCGCCACCGTGTCCGCGTCGAGGTGGCGCTCATGGCACTCGTCGAGGATCACCACGTCGACCCCGGCCAGCTCCTGGTCCCGCTGGAGCCGCTGCAGCAGGACGCCAGTGGTCACCACCTCCACCACCGTGGAGCGCCCCACCGCGCGCTCCCCGCGCACGGTGAATCCCACGCGCTCCCCGACCCGCTCGCCCAGCAGCCACGCCATCCGGCGGGCCGCCGCGCGCGCCGCGATCCGACGGGGCTCCGCGACGACCACCCGGCGTACCGGGCCCTGCGCACTGTCCGCACCATCCCCGAGCAGACCGGCCAGCACCAGCGGCACCAGCGTCGTCTTGCCGGTGCCCGGCGGCGCGCACAGTACCGCGCAGCCGTGCGTGTCGAGGGCGCGGTCCAGCGCGGGGACGGCGGTACGTACGGGCAGGCTGCCGAGGATGTCGTCGCGGATCACCCGCCCAGTGTCGCCCGGTGAGGCCGGGCGCGTACCGCCCGGTGCCGCCGGCCGCGAGGGCCGCGTACCTCAGTCGCGCTCCTCAGTCGCGCTCGCAGACGAAGATCGCCGTCCCCGGGATCAGCGCGCCGCGCAGCGGGGACCAGCCGCCCCACTCCTGGGTGTTCCACGCCGGCCACTCCGGCTCCACCAGGTCGATCAGCCGGAAGCCGCCGGCCACCACGTCGCGTACCCGGTCGCCGACCGTCCTGTGGTGCTCCACGTAGACCGCGTGCCCCGCCTCGTCCTGCTCCACGTACGGGGTGCGGTCGAAGTACGACGCCCCGGCCGTCAGCCCCTCGGGCCCCGGTTCGTCGGGGAACGCCCAGCGCACCGGGTGCGTCACCGAGAAGATCCAGCGCCCGCCGGGCCGCAGGACGCGCCGTACCTCGCGGAACACCTTCACCGGGTCCGCGACGAACGGGATCGCGCCGTACGCCGAGCAGGCCAGGTCGAAGGAGCCGTCCCGGAAGGGCAGCGTCCCCGCGTCCGCCTGCACCAGCGGGAAGGTACGGCTCCGTCCCTCCCCGATGCGCAGCGCGTGCTGGAGCTGGCGGTGGGAGAGGTCCAGCGCCACGGGGTGCGCGCCCTGTGCCGTCAGCCAGCGCGAGCACTGCGCGGCGCCCGCCCCGATCTCCAGGACGTGCTTGCCGCGCAGTTCCTCCGCCGGGCCCAGCAGCTCGGCCTCCACCTCGTCGAGCCCCTCGGGGCACCAGACGAAGCGGTCGTCGCCGAGGAAGCTGCCGTGCTCGATCTGGTAGTCGTCGGCGTTCCTGTCCCACCAGCCCCGGTTGGCGCGGCTGCTCTCCGTCTCGCCGGAGTCACGGCGGGTCGCCTCGGGCTCGATCGCGGCCTCGGCTCCGGGCTCGGAACCGGACCCGTCCACGGGCTCCGCCGCGGCTTGTTCCTGCTGCTCTTGGATCATCATGTCCGTCGTCGTAGGGTGCGGGCGGAGGCCCTTGTGGCCTCATCAAACGCAGTTTGTGCCGGGTATGGGATGTTCCGCCCCGGGTGTGCGCCTTCGCGCATTGACCGTGCCCGGCTGCCCCCGTATGCTAAAGGTTGCGCTGCGGGCTTGCGCGCCTCAGACGTAGCAGCCGCGCTCGCACTCTGTAAGTACGTTTTCCTCGGTCGGCGAGGCGCTTTCCCTGAGTTCCTCGGGGACGGCGCTCCCTTGGCTGTCCGGGTTCTTGCAGGTGGCGATACGGGCTCCCGGCGTAGCAGTACCTACGACTCACTGTCCGCACCGGAGCCCTTTCCCACATGACGAGCAGCACCGAGACCACCGCCACCACCCCGCAGGTTGCGGTCAACGACATCGGTAACGAGGAAGCCTTCCTCGCCGCGATCGACGAGACGATCAAGTACTTCAACGACGGCGACATCGTCGACGGCGTCATCGTGAAGGTCGACCGGGACGAGGTCCTGCTCGACATCGGTTACAAGACCGAAGGCGTCATCCCCTCCCGCGAGCTTTCGATCAAGCACGACGTCGACCCCAATGAGGTCGTCGCCGTGGGCGATGAGATCGAGGCCCTGGTTCTCCAGAAGGAGGACAAGGAAGGCCGTCTCATCCTGTCCAAGAAGCGTGCGCAGTACGAGCGCGCCTGGGGCACGATCGAGAAGATCAAGGAAGAGGACGGCATCGTCACCGGTACCGTCATCGAGGTCGTCAAGGGTGGTCTCATCCTCGACATCGGCCTCCGTGGCTTCCTGCCGGCCTCCCTCGTCGAGATGCGCCGCGTCCGTGACCTCCAGCCCTACGTGGGCAAGGAGCTCGAAGCCAAGATCATCGAGCTGGACAAGAACCGCAACAACGTGGTCCTGTCCCGCCGTGCCTGGCTGGAGCAGACCCAGAGCGAGGTCCGCCAGACCTTCCTCACGACCCTGCAGAAGGGCCAGGTCCGCTCCGGCGTCGTCTCCTCGATCGTCAACTTCGGCGCGTTCGTGGACCTCGGCGGCGTCGACGGTCTCGTGCACGTCTCCGAGCTGTCCTGGAAGCACATCGACCACCCCTCCGAGGTTGTCGAGGTCGGCCAGGAGGTCACCGTCGAGGTTCTCGACGTGGACATGGACCGCGAGCGTGTCTCCCTGTCGCTCAAGGCGACGCAGGAAGACCCGTGGCAGCAGTTCGCCCGGACGCACCAGATCGGCCAGGTCGTCCCCGGCAAGGTCACCAAGCTCGTTCCCTTCGGCGCGTTCGTCCGCGTCGACGAGGGCATCGAGGGTCTGGTCCACATCTCCGAGCTGGCCGAGCGCCACGTGGAGATCCCGGAGCAGGTCGTCCAGGTCAACGACGAGATCTTCGTCAAGGTCATCGACATCGACCTGGAGCGCCGCCGCATCAGCCTCTCGCTGAAGCAGGCCAACGAGTCCTTCGGCAGCGACCCGGCCTCGGTCGAGTTCGACCCGACGCTCTACGGCATGGCCGCGTCCTACGACGACCAGGGCAACTACATCTACCCCGAGGGCTTCGACCCCGAGACCAACGACTGGCTCGAAGGCTTCGAGACGCAGCGTGAGGCGTGGGAGGGCCAGTACGCCGAGGCGCAGTCGCGCTTCGAGCAGCACCAGGCCCAGGTCATCAAGTCCCGCGAGGCCGACGAGGCCGCCGCTGCCGAGGGTGCTGCCGCGCCCGCCGGCGGGGGCAGCGCTCCGGCCGCCTCCGGTGGCGGTGGCTCGTACTCCTCGGAGTCGGCGGACAACTCCGGCGCCCTGGCGTCGGACGAGGCGCTCGCCGCGCTGCGCGAGAAGCTGGCCGGCGGCCAGAGCTGACGCTCGGGCAGTCTGTCGTAGGTAGCAGGACCGCTTGAACGTAAGGCCCGTTCCCCTCGGGGAGCGGGCCTTACGCGTGTCCGCGTGTCCGCGCCTCTCCGTGTCGCGGGCGCCCGCGTGTCCTCCGTGTGCGGGTGCCCGCGTGCCCGCGTGTGCGCGTGCCCTGATCCGCTCAAGAAGGCACGCGGGCCGGGAGGTTAGGTGGGTGGGACGTGGGGAATGCCTGCGCCCCATGACGCGTTCTTCGTTATGAACACGAGGAGGAGCGGTAACCGTGCTTGATCCGCAGGGTTTGTACGAGTGGGAGCCCAAGGGCCTCGCCGTCGTCGACATGGCGCTGGCGCAGGAGTCGGCGGGCTTGGTCATGCTGTACCACTTCGACGGCTACATCGACGCGGGGGAGACCGGCGACCAGATCGTCGAGAACCTGCTGGAGTCGCTGCCCCACCAGGTGGTGGCCCGTTTCGACCACGACAGGCTGGTCGACTACCGCGCGCGGCGCCCGCTCCTGACGTTCCGGCGCGACCGCTGGACGGCTTACGAGACGCCCACGCTCGACGTACGGCTGGTCCAGGACGCCACGGGCGCCCCGTTCCTGCTGCTCTCGGGCCCCGAGCCGGACGTGGAATGGGAGCGCTTCGCCCTGGCCGTACGGCAGATCGTCGATCGCCTCGGCGTACGGCTGTCCGTCAACTTCCACGGGATCCCGATGGGCGTGCCGCACACACGCCCCGTCGGCATCACACCGCACGGAAACCGCACCGACCTGATGCCGGGTCACCGCTCCCCGTTCGACGAGGCGCAGGTGCCCGGCAGCGCGGAATCGCTGGTGGAGTACCGGCTGATGGAGTCGGAGCACGATGTGCTCGGCGTCGCCGCGCATGTCCCGCACTACGTCGCCAGGTCCTCGTACCCGGACGCGGCGCTGACCGCCCTGGAGGCGATCACGGCCGCGACGGGGCTGGTGCTGCCGAGCGTCGCGCACTCCCTGCGTACGGAGGCGCAGCGCACCCAGACCGAGATCGAGCGGCAGCTCGGCGAGGGCGACGACGAACTGGTCACGATGGTGCAAGGGCTTGAGCACCAGTACGACGCGATGGCCGGCGCCGAGACGCGGGGCAGTCTGGTCGCCGAGCCGGCGGAGCTGCCGTCGGCCGACGAGATCGGCCGCGAGTTCGAGAAGTTCCTCGCGGAGCGGGAGGGCGACGGCGGCGCGTGACGCCCGGGCGCGGGCCCGCCTTCACGGCTCTGCCGCGTCCGCTCTGCCGCATCCGCTCCGTCGCCGGCATCGGTGGCCCGTGTGTGTGCTGCGGCCGCGTACGGGCCCCGGTCCGTCCAGGGCCAACCGAGAGGCCCTAGTCTTGCGCCATGCTGAGGTTGGGACTTACCGGCGGAATCGGCTCGGGGAAGAGCGAGGTCTCTCGCCTGCTGACCGGATACGGGGCGGTGCTGATCGACTCCGACCGGATCGCTCGGGATGTGGTGGCGCCGGGAACGCCAGGGCTGGCGGCTGTGGTGGCCGAGTTCGGCCCGGGCGTCCTCACCCCCGACGGCGCCCTCGACCGGCCGGGACTCGGCCGGATCGTCTTCGGTGATCCGGAGCGGCTACGGGCGCTGAACGCGATCGTGCACCCCCTGGTGCGGGCGCGATCGGCGGAGCTGGAGGCGGCGGCGGGCCCGGACGCGATCGTCGTCCACGACGTACCGCTGCTCGTCGAGAACGGCATGACGGGGCTGTACGACCTCGTCGTGATCGTGGACGCCACCCCCGAGACCCAGCTGGACCGGCTCGTACGGCTGCGCGGGATGACGGAGCGCGAGGCACGCGAGCGGATGTCCGCGCAGGCCACCCGCGCGCAGCGGCGCGCCGTCGCCGACGTGGTGATCGACAACGACGGTCCGCTGGAGCTGCTGGAACCGCAGGTACGCGAGGTCTGGCGGACGGCGACCGAACGGGCCCGCCGCGAGGAATAGCGCCGCTGTGCGCGGCGTTGAGAGCGCGAAGTAAGGGAAGGATGCGAACGTGCCAGAGAGCCCGGAGACCCACATCATCGACTATCGCGCGGCGGAGCAGCTTCTCGCCGCGCGCGACCCGCGCGGGGCGGTCAAACTGCTGGACTCGGTGATCGCGTCCCACCCGGAGAACACCGCGGCCCGGCTGCTGCGCGCCCGCGCGTTCTTCGCCGCCGCGCAACTGCGCCCCGCCGAGCTGGAATTCGAGCTCGTCCTGGAGAGGGAGCCGGACAACGCGTTCGCGCACTTCGCGCTGGCCCGCACGTTCGAGCGGTCGGGGCGGCCGGAGCAGGCGAAGCGGCACTTCAGACTCGCGGCGGCGCTGGACCCGAAGCCGGAGTATCTGGAGGCCGCGCGCTTCGACTCGAAGGCGTCGGACACGTAGGAGCCGCGGGGAACGCAGGGCGCGGTAGGACAGGCAGGACAAGCAGGACACGTACGTCATGTGCGTCACGTACGCCACGTAGGACGCGGGGGACGCGCGCCTCGCCGAGGCGCGCGTCCCCCGCGCCGGGCGGCTGCCTCAGACGGTGTGGTGCCCGGTGCGGTGGCGCCGCCGCATCCGGTGGCGCTCCAGGTCACGGATGCGTTCGCGGTCCTGCGGCAGGACCGGGTTCGGGCCGTGACCCGGTGGGTACGGCGGGACATCCCGGCCCGGCTGGAAGCGCGGCCCCTGCCGGATCCGCCGCAGGACCACGGCCAGATCGATCGCGACGATCAGCACCAGCACGCCACAGGCCGCCGCCCACCCGGGCCGGCCGGCCATGGCGAACGCGGCGGTGCCGAGGCCGGTCCACACCAGCCCCCACAGACTCAGCCAGAACCGCATCCGCAGTGCGCTGCGCGCGGTGACAGGTTCACTTCCGGTGCGCCGCATGGCTCTCGCACCTCCCGTTCCGCCCTCACCCCTGGTGTACCCGCGCGACGCACCGGTGAACGCGTCAGTGCACGATCGAGTAGCTGCGCCAGGGCCCGGCGCCGGGGGCGATCACGTCGGACAGCGTCGTCGCGATGTACGTCGTGTTCTTGCCGGTGCAGTCGGCCGTCGGGTACGCGATGAGGTCGAGCACGGTGCGATTGGCGATCGAGACCGCGCCGACGGGTTTCAGCCGGTGACAGCCCGTGACCGAAGGAGTGGTCACCTGGATCCGGAGCTTCTGCCCCGTGTCGTACGTGATGGTGCCCACCGCGGCCCGGCCGAGACCGGAACAGCCCGCGACGGCGAGGGTCAGGAGCGCGGTCCCGGCGGCGATGCCGAGGCGCCGGTGAACAGTCACGGACATGTGCGGGCCCTCGTCTCGGAAGCGGCGGAATCGGGCGGGAGGAGAGCGGGAAACGGGCGGGGAGGCGGCGGAAAGCGGGCGTGTGCTGGTCACCCTGCCGGATTTGGGCCACCGCGGCACCGTGAGCGCGGCCGGTCGGGCTACGCGCCGGTATCTTCCCGCTCCGCGCGTATCGACCACCGGTCATACAAGGCATACCGTGGTTAATAGCACCTCGGTCCGGCGTCAGGCGTCAGGGGGCTCATCATGGTCGAGGAACTGGTCATAGTGGTCATAGCGGCCGTCTGCGCGTGCGGGCTGTACGCCATGGCGGCGGCCCGGGTCGTCAAGCAGTACGAGCGCGGCGTGGTCCTGCGCCTCGGGCGGCTGCGAGAAGGCATCAGGGGTCCGGGATTCACCACGGTCATCCCGTTCGTGGACCGGCTGCACAAGGTCAACATGCAGATCGTGACGATGCCGGTGCCCGCACAGGACGGCATCACGCGCGACAACGTCACGGTGCGCGTGGACGCCGTGATCTATTTCAAGGTGGTCGACGCGGCCGACGCGGTGATCCGGGTCGAGGACTACCGGTTCGCGGTCTCGCAGATGGCGCAGACATCGCTGCGCTCGATCATCGGCAAGAGCGACCTGGACGATCTGCTGTCGAACCGGGAGAAGCTCAACCAGGGCCTGGAGCTGATGATCGACAGCCCGGCGATCGGCTGGGGTGTCCAGATCGACCGGGTCGAGATCAAGGACGTGTCGCTGCCGGAGACCATGAAGCGGTCGATGGCCCGCCAGGCGGAGGCGGACCGGGAGCGGCGGGCCCGCGTCATCAACGCGGACGCGGAGCTCCAGGCGTCGAAGAAGCTCGCCGAGGCCGCCAAGCAGATGTCGGGACAGCCCGCGGCCCTGCAGCTGAGGCTGCTCCAGACGGTCGTGGCGGTCGCCGCCGAGAAGAACTCCACCCTCGTCCTGCCGTTCCCTGTCGAACTGCTGCGCTTCCTGGAGCGGGCCACTCCCGCCGAGGCCGCGCAGGCGGTCGGGGCGGTCTCCGGAGCCGCCCGGGCCGCCGCACCGGCCCCGGCGGCCCCGTCGGCGGGCACCGGGCTCCCGGAGTCCGCTTCGGCCGAGCCGTACCGGTCCGTCGAGAAGCCGGAGCCGGAGCCGGAGCCGGAACCGGAACTGGAATCGGAGCCGGAGCCGGAGCCGGGACCGCTCGACGAGCCCGGGACGGCGGCGGCACCCGGGATGGCAGAGGCGCCGGGACCCGTCGGGACGGCCGCGCGGGCCGAGGCGGAGCCGGACGTGCTGAGCGACCGGCTCGTCTCCCACGAGGCGTCGCCGCCGGCCCAGCCCCACGTCCAGCCGCACATCTGACCGGCGGGGCGTGGCGCGCCGAGGGCCGACACCGTGGTGCGCGACCCGGCAGGGCCGGGTCGCGGGCCGGGCGGCCCCGTTCCCGTCGGTGACGGAGTTCCTGGGGATCCCGTACGCGACCGCCCCGCGCTTCGGCAGGCCGCACCGAGCCGAGCCGTGGGAGGGCGTCCGGCCCGCGGTCACGTATGGCCCGACGGTGCCGCAGGCCCCGTACGCGCCGCCCCTCGACGTCCTCCTGCCGCAGCACACCGTCCCCGGCGCGCCCGGGGAGAGCTGCCTCAACCTGAACGTCTGGACCCCCGCGACCGGTCCGGAGGCCCGCCTTCCGGTGCTGGTGTTCGTGCACGGTGGGGCGTTCACGAACGGCTCGGGATCACTGCCCGCGTACGACGGCGGTACGTTCGCCCGCGACGGCGTGGTGTGCGTGACGTTCAACTACCGGCTCGGGGCCGAGGGCTTCCTTCATCTCGACGGCGTACCGGACAACAGGGGGCTGCTCGACCAGATCGCCGCATTGGAGTGGGTGCGGGAGAACATAGCCTCCTTCGGAGGTGACCCGGACCGTGTCACCCTCTTCGGGGAGTCGGCCGGGGCGATGAGTATCGGCGTCCTTCTGACGACGGAGCGAGCCCGGGGTCTGTTCCGTGGGGCGATCCTCCAGAGCGGCGCGGCCCATCACTTCCTGCGCCCCGCGTCCGCGCGGCTGATCACCGCCCGGCTGGCCGCGAAGCTGTCGGTACCGCCCACCGCGGACGCCTTCGCCGCCGTGCCCGGCGACCGGCTGCTGGCGGCGCAGAGCGAGCTGCGCGCGGAGATCGGTGCCCGGCCCGACCCCGAACTGTGGGGTGAGGCGGCGCTCAACATGATGCCGTTCGAACCGGTCCTCCCGGAGCTGCCCCTGCCGGGCCCCGACCGCGGCGTCCGGCTGCTGGTCGGCAGCAACCGGGAGGAGTACCGGCTCTTCCTCGTGCCCACCGGGCGGCTGGACGCGCTGCCGGAGTCCAAGCTGCGCGCGACCGCCGCGGCGTACGGGCCCGCCCCCGACAGGGCGTCGGCCGTCTACCGCGAGGGGCGGCCCGGCGCGAGCCCCGGCGAGGTGTTCGACGCCCTGGCCACCGACTGGTTCTACCGGATCCCGGCGGTCCGCCTCGCGGAGTCCGTGCCCGGCACGTACCTGTACGAGTTCGCCTGGCGCTCCCCTCGCCTCTTCCGCCACGGCGACGGGCCCGGCCGGATCCTCGGCGCCTGCCACGGCGCGGAGCTGGGGTTCGTCTTCGACCGTCCGGACCACCCGGCGTACACCCCGATGCTCGGGGACCGGCCGCCGGCGGAGCTCGCCGACGCGATGCACCGGACGTGGGTGGCGTTCGCGCGGGCGGGCGATCCGGGCTGGGCGCCGTACGACCGGGACACGCGCACGACGATGGTGTTCGGCGGCGGCCCCGGCGCCGCCTCCGTCGCCGTGCGTGACCTTCGGCCACGGGAGCGTGAACTCTGGGACGGACTGCGCTGACCTGCGCAGACGCTCGGTCGAGGGGCAGTGTCAGACCCCCCGCCTAGACTCGCAGAGGTAATCGGATCTTGGCCGTTCGAGGCAGGAGGGGGAGCACCATGACGTCGCACGGGACCGCGGGGCTGGCGCGCCACGCAGCCGTTTTCCTGCCCGCGGGGCTGCCGCGCGAGGGCCGGGTCGCCTTCTGGGCGCCGGAGGGGGAGCTGCCCGAGGCATCGGGGGACGAGCTGACGGTCGTCCGGCGGGACGGATTCGGCAACGGCGACAGCGCCGGTGACAATGCCGGCGACCGCAACGGCGACCGCGACCGCGTCGGCGCGCGTGGCGGCAGCCGTGGTCATGACGGTGATGGCGGTGCTGCCGGTGGCGCGGCCGGCGGTGTCCGCGCGGTCACGGTCCCCGCCGTGATGATGTCCGTCGCCGACGCGGTCCCGCTGCTGGTCCGTGCCCGGCGCGACAGGACGGCCCACCCTGCGTCCGCCTGCTGGGGCGCCGCCGCGCTGCACGCCCTCCAACTGGCCGCGCGGGGCCGGCTGCTCCCCGGGCTCACCGCCTCCGACCACGACGCCTGGCGGGCCGGCCCGCTCGACGCCGACGACATCGCGCAGTTGCGCGCCGTCGCCGCGGCCATGCCGCCCGAGGCCCATCCCGTGCCGCTGGCGGGCGACGGCCCCCTCCTGCTCGCCGAACCGGAAGCGCTGGTCCGGGCGTTTCTCGACGCGGTGGCCGACTCCCTGCCCCGCACCCCCGCCGCGGCGTACGCGGCGGGGAAGCCGTTCGCCGCGCGGGCCCCGCAGCATCTGCCGGGAGCCAGGCCCTGGGCGGCCGAGGCAGCGGCCGGCATGGACGCGGGCGTACGGGTCTCGCTGCGCCTCGACCTGTCGGCGTACGAACTGTTCGACCACACGGAACCGGCCCCCGACGGCCTCGGGAGGGAGAGCCGGGCCGGCGGCGAGTCCTCGGATGACGTGCGCCGGGCCGGGGCGGCTCTCGTCCAGATCCACAGCCTGGCCGACCCGACCCTCGTCATCGACGCGGCCGGACTCTGGGCCGGCGGCGGCGAGAGCTTCGGCCCGCGCGCCCGCATCGACGCCATGCTCGCCCTGCGCCGCGCGGCCCGGGTCTGGACACCGCTCGCCCGGCTCCTGGAGCGGGACGTCCCCGACGCGCTGCCGCTCTCCGAGGACGAGCTGTACGAGCTGCTCGGGCCCGGCGCGGCCCGCCTCGCGGAAGCGGGCGTCGCCGTGCACTGGCCCCGGGAGCTGGCACGCAGCCTCACGGCCGCCGCTGTCGTCCGTCCCGCGCCCGGCTCGGCCACCGACGGCACCCCGTTCTTCGACAGTGCCGAACTGCTCAAGTTCAACTGGCAGCTGGCGCTCGACGGCGAGCCGCTCTCCGAGCAGGAGATGGACACCCTCGCCGAATCGCACCGCCCGATCGTCCGCCTGCGCGACCAGTGGGTGGTCGTCGACCCCGCGCTCGTACGGAAGGCGCGCAAGCGGGAGCTGGGCCTGCTGGAGCCCGTCGACGCGCTGGCCGTCGCCCTCACCGGCACGGCGGAGGTGGACGGCGAGACGGTGGAGGCCGTGCCCACGGGCGCGCTGGCGGCGCTGCGCGACCGGCTGGTCGCGGGCCCGGGGACGGTCCCACAGCCCCCGGCGCTCGCCGCCACCCTGCGCGACTACCAGCTGCGCGGCCTGGCCTGGCTCGACCTGATGACCTCGCTCGGTCTCGGCGGCTGCCTCGCGGACGACATGGGCCTCGGCAAGACGGTCACGGTCATCGCCCTCCATCTGCACCGCGCCCGCCCCGCCCCGACGCTCGTCGTCTGCCCCGCCTCCCTCCTGGGCAACTGGCAGCGCGAGATCACCCGCTTCGCCCCCGGCGTTCCCGTGCACCGCTTCCACGGCGCGGGACGCACCCTGGACGAGGTGACGGACGGCTTCGTCCTCACCACGTACGGCACGATGCGCGGCAGCGCCGAGACCCTGGCCGCGCACTCCTGGGGGATGGTCGTCGCCGACGAGGCGCAGCACGTCAAGAACCCCTTCTCGTCCACCGCGAAGGCGCTCCGTACGATCCCGGCGCCCGCCAGGGTCGCGCTGACCGGCACCCCCGTGGAGAACAACCTCTCCGAGCTGTGGGCCCTCCTCGACTGGACCACCCCCGGGCTGCTCGGCTCCCTGAAGGCGTTCCGCGCCCGGCATGCGCGGAGCGTCGAGCACGTCGAACACACGAAGAACGCCAAGAGTGTCGACGTCAAGGATGTCGGCAACGAGGAGGCGGTGGAGCGACTGGCCCGGCTGGTCCGGCCGTTCCTGCTCCGCAGGAAGAAGTCCGACCCGGGGATCGTGCCCGAGCTGCCGCCCAAGACCGAGAGCGACCACCCCGTCCCCCTCACCCGCGAACAGGTGTCGCTGTACGAGGCGGTCGTCCGCGAGACGATGGCCGCGATCGAGGAGTCCGAGGGCATCGCCCGCCGGGGCCTGGTGATGAAGCTGCTCACCTCCCTCAAACAGATCTGCAACCACCCCGCGCAGTATCTGAAGGAGGACCCGGCCCGGCTGACCGGCCGCTCCGGCAAGCTCGCCCTGCTCGACGAACTGCTCGACACCATCCTCACCGAGGACGGATCGGTCCTGGTCTTCACCCAGTACGTGTCGATGGCGCGGCTGCTCACCGCCCATCTCGCGGCCCGCGCGGTCCCGTCCCAGCTGCTCCACGGCGGTACGCCCGTCGCGGAGCGCGAGCGCATGGTCGACAGGTTCCAATCCGGTGAGGTGCCCGTCTTCGTCCTCTCGCTGAAGGCGGCCGGCACCGGCCTCAACCTGACCAGGGCCGGCCATGTCGTCCACTTCGACCGCTGGTGGAACCCGGCCGTGGAGGAGCAGGCCACCGACCGCGCCTACCGCATCGGCCAGACCCAGCCCGTACAGGTCCACCGGCTCATCGCCGAGGGCACGGTGGAGGACCGGATCGCCGAGATGCTCGCCTCCAAGAAGGCACTGGCCGACGCCGTCCTCGGCTCCGGCGAGAGCGCGCTCACCGAGCTGACCGACCGTGAGCTGGGCGATCTGGTCTCCCTGCGGAGGCAGTCATGACCGCCGCGCGCACTCCTCGGCACGACGACCGTCGCCGTACGTTCCCCGCCCTGCCGGCGCGCCCGCGTGAGGGGGCCGACTTCGCCGAGACCTGGTGGGGCAACGCCTGGGTGGAGTCCATGGAGGACACCGCTCTCGACACCGCCCGGCTCCAGCGCGGGCGTTCGTACGCGGGCGGCGGCCATGTCGACGCGATCACCGTCACGCCCGGCCGGGTCATGGCGTACGTCCACGGCTCCCGGCCGCGCCCGTACCGTACGGAGATCCGCCTCCGCACCCTCGACGACACCGGCTGGGAGGAACTCCTCGACGCCGCGGCGGCCCGCCCCGACCACATCGCCGCGCTGCTCGACAAGGCCATGCCGCACACCCTCGCGGCCTCCGCCGACCTGCTGCCCACCGCCGGTGACCTCACCCCCGACTGCTCCTGCCCGGACGACGGCTACCCCTGCAAGCACGCGGCGGCCCTCTGCTACCAGACGGCCCGGCTCCTCGACGAGGACCCGTTCGTCCTCTTCCTGCTCCGGGGCCGCGGCGAGCAGGAAGTCCTCGCCGATCTGACGCGCCGCAACGCCGCCCGCTCCGCGGCCGAACGGAGCCCGTCCGCACCGCCGATGCCCACGGTCGACGCGTACACGGCCCTCGCCCCGCGCACACTCCCACAGCTCCCGCCGCCGTTCCCCGTCCCCGCGCACCCGGGCCGACCGCCCGTCTACCCGCAGTCGCCCGGCGCGCCCGACCCGCTCGCCCTCGACCTCCTCGCCGGCGAGGCCGCGGCCCGCGCGCACACCCTCCTCACCACGGGGCTCGACCCTGTCGGCGCCCTCACCCCCTGGCAGGACGCGGTGCGCCTGGCCGCCGCCCACCCCGGCTCGGGGCTGACAGCCTCCACCCGGGCCCTCTACCGGGACCTGGCCGCCGCACTCCACCGCACCCCCACCGACCTGGCCCGCGCCGTCGCCGCCTGGCGCCAGGGCGGCCTGGCGGGGCTGTCCGTGCTGGAGGAGCCCTGGGATCCGCCCGCGGGCCCCTTCGACCGGGCCCGCCCGGCCCTCATGGCCGCCGACTTCCCGCACTTCCGCCCCAGGCGCAACCAGCTCTCCACCGACTCCCTCCAGCTCCGCTTCGGCCGCGACGGGATCTGGTACGGCTACGAGTCGGACCGCGGCCGGGAGGACTGGTGGCCCCGCGGCACCCCCGACACGGACCCGGTGGGCGCACTCACCGCCCTGCTCGGGAGGTGACCGGTAAGCTCGCTCACTCCCGTACTTCGGTAAGCGGACACATCGCACAGCAGTTGAAGGGGGACCTGTGGAAGCCGAGTTGGTGGCACTGGCGGCGGCAGGGGCGACGACACTCGTCCAGCAGATGGCGACGGACGGCTGGAGCGCGGCCCGTGACCGGGTGGCCGGATTCTTCGCCGCGCGGGGCTGGGGATCCGCGGAGTCCGTCGGGTCGGATCTGGACACCGCGCACGCGGACCTGACCGCGGCCCGGCAGGACGACGACGCGGAGGCGGCGAGCGACATCCAGGCCGAGTGGCGCAACCGGCTCCGCCGCACCCTGCGCGCGGACCCGGAGGCGGCGGCGGAACTGCGGTCTCTGCTGGACGAGTTGAGCCCGCCTCCGTCGACCCGGCAGGCCACCCACCTGCACAACACGATCCGAGGCGGCACGTTCAACGAACCGGTCATCCAGATCGGCCAACAGGTCGGCAAGATCGACAAGATCGGCGGTCGGCACTTCGACTACCGCGGACGTGAATGAGCACAGCCGAAAGCCTGCCGCGCGGGGGCCGGGCGGTCCTCGTGGCCCGGGTCCGTGCGACAGGCTTCCGTCAGTCGGCTGCGCGGCCGGTCACGCGCGGCCGGCCGCGCGTGACGCCACATGTCAGGCTGTGTGCAGGGTCAGCCCGTAGCGGTTGAGGATCGGCTTGAGCGGCTGGAAGAAGGTCGTACCACCGCTGGTGCAGTTGCCGGAACCGCCCGAGGTGACACCCTGGGCCTGGTCGCCGCTGATGTAGGAGCCGCCCGAGTCGCCACCTTCGGCGCAGGCGCTGGTCTGCGTCATGGAGTACACGGCGCCCTGGGAGTAGTTGACCGTGACGTTCTTGGCCTGGACGCTGCCGCAGCGCCAGTGCGTCGTGGAGCCGGAACGGCAGATCGAGGCGCCGACCGGGGCCTCGTTGGAGCCGCGCACGAGCTGGTCGGAGACGGTGCCCCAGCCGAGGACGACCGGCACGGTCCACCAGCCGCTGCCGACGTTCACCCACGCGTAGTCGTTGCCGGGGAAGGTCGAGCCCTGGAAGTTGCCGATGTACGAGTTGTCCCAGCCCCTGACCTGGGCACCGGTCGAGCCGCAGTGGCCGGCGGTGACGAAGCCGCCGTGCACCGAGAAGCCTATGGAACAGCGGACGTTGCCCGTGTAGTACGGGTCGCCGCCGACCGTGCCGGCCGCGAAGGTCGTCGGGGCCTCGGCGGTCTCCGCGACGGTGACGGGACCGGCCTCACGGGCCTGGGCCACGAAGGCGCGGACATCGTTGTCGTTCTTCCGCGAGGCGACGACGTCCACCACGACCTGGTTGGTCCTGGTGTCCACGCGCCAGCTGCTGACACCCGCCGGGGCGTCGTCGGCGAGCGCGTCGATCCGGTCCTTCGCCGCGTCGAGCTGCCGCTCGCTGTGCTCGACCAGGCGTACGGTCGCGCCGGTCGCCCGGATCGCGTCGGCCTTGGCCGCGTCGGTGACGGCGACGGTCAGCGTGCCGCTGTCCGCGTTGAACCAGGAGCCACCGTACGAGGCTCCCGCCGCACGCTTGGCCTTGGTCTCGACGGCGGTCGCCGTCTTCTCCGCGGCCAGTCGTGCCACGGCCTGGCTCTCCGTCAGGCCGAAGTCCTTCTGCATCGCCGTGAGCATGCCCGCGGAGGCCGGGGCCTTGACGTCGGAGGGGATGGAGGGGGTAGCGGCGGCGGGGGCGATCCCTGCGGTCACCCAAGTTCCGACGAGGAGGAGCGCGGAGAGACCGGTGCGTACAACTGTTGTGCGTCTCAAGGCAAGTGCCCTTCTGTGTTCCAGCATCGTGGGGGTGGAACAGCAGCGCCTGAGAGCGCTTTCAGGCGATGCCAGCCGGAGCGTAGCGGAGGATGTCTGACAGGTCCATACCAACGGTGGACTCCGGGGCGCGTTCGATCGTTTAACCGTTCGATCGCGGGTGGCCGACTTGTTAGGGTCGGCGTCGTGGCGAAACTCAATCAGATAATTGCCGTCGAAAAGGGCGTGAAGTCCAAGGCTCACCAGGACCTGACGGCGGCTCATCACGGTCTCCAGAAGCCTGCGCTGCTGGCCGGGATCTCCCGTACCTACCAGGCGAAGGACGAGGAGGGCGAGCAGCTTCCGCCCGAGTCCACCCGGGTCCAGGTCAAGGCCGAGGATGTCCTGCGGGAGACGGCCAAGACCCTCACGCGGCTGTTCGACGTGACCGCCACGAAGGACTGGGCGAACTGCACGGCGCGCGCCGATGTCACCGTCGACGGCCGGGTGCTGGTGAGCGACGCGCCGGTGGCGTACCTGCTCTTCCTGGAGAAGCAGCTCACCGACCTCAACACCTTCGTACGCAAGCTGCCGGTGCTGGACGCGGCGGAGTCCTGGAGCCAGGACCCCTCCACGGACGCGTGGAAGACCGAGGCCGTACGGACGCTCCGTACGAAGAAGGTGCCGCGCAACCATGTGAAGGCCGAGGCCACGGAGAAGCACCCGGCGCAGGTCGAGGTGTACTACGAGGACATTCCCGTCGGCTACTGGACCACGGTGAAATTCAGCGGGGCGCTGCCGGCCCGCCGGGTCAACGAACTGCTCGACCGGGTCGAGAAGCTCCAGCAGGCGGTGAAGTTCGCCCGCGAGGAGGCCAACAGCGCGGAGGTCACCGACGAGCGAGTGGGTGACGCCGTATTCGGCTACCTGTTCGGGTAGTTTCGGGTAATCTCGCTCGCGTAACGCAGAGCAGTTCCCCATGATTCCCCGGCCGTCGGCGCAGGGCTTGAGCCCTGTTCCGGTGTGTGCCGGGGTGCGCGAGGAGCGCAAGCTGAAACTGAGGCTTGTCGTGACGGCGCGGTTCCAGTGGAGGTTCGAGTCCTCCCCGCGGCACATCCGTACGGATGGACGGGCCGCGGTGGCCCAACGGGCAGAGGCAGACCGCGATCAATCTCAGACTATTGCTCCAGACTCAGCATTCGCCGCCGATCGCCGGATCGAACGGGCCCAGGCCCCGGACGTCGAAATGCCGGTTCAACTCCGGCCTGCGCAGCTCGATGCGCGGTGGTCCAAAGGCAGGACGCGACGACTTCATGACTGACCTGGGCTCTTAAACGTGCCGGCGTGCTCGATGGGTGGCATCTCAGGGCCCGGGAGGTTGGCTACGCCCCCGGGTCCGCTCCTTTTCCCGGGGCCTCTGGTCCGTTTCTTCCCCCGGACCTCGGCTCCGCTCCTTCGCTCATCCGTCCACGTCGTCGGTCATCCGTCCAGGCCTTCGGCCATCCGGCTACTGGCGGTATCCGCTCAGGAAGCGGCCGATGCGGCTGATGGCCGCGTCGAGATCGTCGGCGTACGGGAGCGTGAGGATCCGGAAGTGGTCGGGACGCGGCCAGTTGAAGCCCGTCCCCTGGACGACCTGGATCTTCTCGCGCAGCAGCAGGTCCAGGACGAACCGCTCGTCGTCGTGGATCTTGTGCACCTTGGGGTCGAGCCGGGGGAACGCGTACAGCGCGCCCTTCGGCCGGACGCACGACACGCCGGGGATCTCGTTGAGCTTCTCCCACGCGCGGTCGCGCTGTTCGTGCAGTCTGCCTCCCGGCGCGGTCAGCTCCTTGATGGACTGCCGGCCGCCGAGGGCGGCCTGAATGGCGTACTGGGCGGGCGCGTTGGGGCACAGGCGCATCGAGGCGAGCATCGTGAGCCCCTCAAGGTAGCTGCGCGCGTGCTGCTTCGGGCCGGTGACGACGAGCCAGCCCGAGCGGAAACCGGCGACACGGTACGTCTTCGAGAGCCCGCTGAAGGTCAGGACGACCAGGTCGGGGGCGAGGGAGGCGGCGGTGTGGTGGACCGCGTCGTCGTAGACGATCTGGTCGTAGATCTCGTCGGCGAACACCATGAGGTGGTGGCGGCGGGCCAGATCGAGGATGCCCTCGACGATCTCGCGCGGATAGACCGCGCCGGTGGGGTTGTTGGGGTTGATGATCACCACGGCCTTGGTGCGGTCGGTGATCTTCGACGCCATGTCGTCCAGGTCCGGGTACCACTCGGCGGACTCGTCGCAGAGGTAGTGCACGGGCCGCCCGCCCGCCAGGGTGGTGACGGCGGTCCAGAGCGGGAAGTCGGGGGCCGGGATCAGTACTTCGTCGCCGTTCTCCAGCAGAGCCTGTACGGCCATGGAGACCAGCTCCGAGACGCCGTTGCCGAGGAAGACGTCATCGACCGTGACATCCGTCAGCCCGAGGTTCTGGTAGCGCTGGGCCACGGCGCGCCGTGCGGAGAGGATGCCGCGCGAGTCCGTGTAGCCGTGCGCCTGCGGCAGCATCCGGATCATGTCCTGCAGGATCTCGTCCGGCGCCTCGAACCCGAAGAGCGCGGGGTTGCCGGTGTTGAGACGGAGCACGCTGTGGCCCGCCTCCTCCAGCGCGTCGGCGTGCTCTATCACCGGGCCGCGGATCTCGTAACAGACCTCACTGAGCTTGCTCGACTGCCGGAATTCCATGCGTTGGCCTCCCCGACCTTGAGTCCGACCTTGAATGCGATACTTGGTTTTACCAAGTGCGAGCTTGGAAAGTCCAACGACATGTCTAGACTGCGTCGCATGCCACGTCGCCGAAGCTATGACCAGTACTGTGCCGCCGCCCGCGCCCTCGACTCCGTGGGCGACCGATGGACCCTGCTGATCGTCCGTGAACTGCTGGCGGGTCCGCGCCGCTACACCGACCTGCACGCGGATCTGCCCGGCGTCAGCACGGATGTGCTCGCGTCCCGGCTGAAGGACATGGAACGCGACGGACTGGCCACGCGGCGCAGGCTGCCGCCGCCGGCCGCCGCGTACGTCTACGCGTTGACGGAGCGTGGACGGCAGCTGCTGCCGGTGCTCGCCGCGCTGGCGGAATGGGGCGCTCCGGCGCTGGACGAGCGGCTGCCGACGGACGCGGTACGGGCGCACTGGTTCGCGGTACCGCTGCTGCGGGCGCTGTCGGGGCCGCTCGACGCGGCGGGGGCCCTGGACACCGCGGAGGGGGTGGTGGAAGTCCGGCTCGACGAGGGGGTGTTCCACGTACGGCTCGGGAACGGCGGAGCGGCCCCGGACGACGGCCGACCGGTGTACGGCGACGGTCCCGCGCCCCGTCCCGACGCCTGCCTCGCCCTGGACGCCGACACCTGCCGGGCGTTGGGCGCGGGCGCGCTGACGGTCGCGGACGGGGTACGGGACGGACGGATCGAGGTGACGGGGGAGGGGGCGCTCGCGAAGGTGCTGCGCGGCGAATGAGGTCTCCTGTCCGGTGGGGCACTCCGCGGTGGGGACTCCCCGGTGGGGCCTGCTCGGGTGGGGCCCGCTCCGCGGGCGGCCGCTCCGGGGCGTCCGCCGCTGGACGATGATGGACCGGTGCGACTCGAAGCGATCACCTGGGAACGGCTGACCGAGGCCCTCGCCGACCGGGTCATGGAGACCCCGCCGGCCGACGGCGGCCCCTGGCTGCGCGTCGCCTTCGACGGCGCCCCGGCCGCCCGGCCCGACCGGCCGGCCGCCGCGCTCGCCGAGGCGCTGCGGCTACGGGGGCGTTCGGTGCTGGCCGTCGGCACCGGCGGTTTCCTGCGCCCGGCGTCGCTGCGGTACGAGTACGGGCGCGAGGACCCGGACACGTACTACAGCGGATGGTTCGACACCGGCGCCCTCTGGCGGGAGGTGCTCGGGCCGCTGGATCCCGGCGGTACGGGGCGCGTCCTGCCCGACCTCTGGGACCCGGCCACCGACCGGGCGACCCGCTCCCCGCACCGCGAACTCGCCCCGGGCGGGGTGCTGGTGCTGCACGGGCCCCTGCTGCTGGGGCACTGGTTCCCGTTCGACCTCACGGTGCATCTGCGGCTGTCGCCGGGCGCGCTGGGGCGGCGTACGGACCCCGGCGAGCGCTGGACGCTCCCCGCCTTCGAGCGGTACGAGACGGAGGTGGACCCGGCCGCGACCGCCGACGTGGTCGTACGGGCCGACGATCCGCGCCACCCGGCGTGGGGCGGCCTGGCCGGGTAGCAGGGAAGCCGCCGTGGCCGGGTAGCAGGGAAGGCGCCATGGGCCGGGTAACCGGGAAGCCGCCGTGGCCGGGGAGTTGGGGAGTCTGTCCGTGCCGCCCATGTCGCCGTCAGCCCGTCACCCCCCTCCGCCAGCCCGTCAGCCCGTCAGCGGCGGTCGCCCGCCCGGGATCTCCACCGCCCGCGCGCCCGCCCGGCAGCCCGCCTCCGCCGCGTGCTCCGGACTCGCTCCGTCGAGGCGCGCCGCCAGGAACGCGCCGGTGAAGGCGTCCCCGGCACCCGTCGAGTCCAGGGCCCGCGCCGGGAACGGCGGGATCCGGGCCGTGACCGCGCCCCGCTCGGCCACCAGCGCGCCGTCGCCGCCCAGGGTCACCACCGCGACCGGCACTCGCCGGCTCAGCTCGGCCGCGGCGGCCGCCGGGTCCGGCAGGCCGGTCAGCAGCCGGGCCTCGTCCGCGTTGGGGAGCAGGGTCTCCACCCCCTCGGCCGCCGCGAGGAAACGATCCGCCCCCAGCTCCTTGAGGAAGCCCGCCGACGCGGGGTCCACACTCACCGGAACGCCTCGTTCCAGCGCCGAGCGCAGTGCGGCGAGAGCCAGCGGACGGCTGGTGGCGGCGAAGAAGAGATAGCCGGAAAGATGCAGCCGGCCGATCCCGTCGAGCAGTCCCGGCGACCACTCGGCGGCTGACAGACGCAGCGCGGCGCCGCTGTCGGTGAGCAGGGTGCGCTCGGCGGACGCGTCGACCAGGCAGATGACCGTGGCCGTTGGCGCCCGCGCGTCGACGACGAGGCGGGCCCGCACCCCGGCACGCCGCAGCCGTTCCGCGTGCCAGTCGCGGGCGTCCGCGCCCACGCCGGCCAGCAGCCGGACATCCGCACAGCCGCGGTGCGCCGCCCAGCAGGCGGCGTTCGCCCCGGCGCCGCCGGGCAGCGTACGGATCTCGGCGGCGGTGTCGGTCCCGTGGGCGAGCGGGGTGCCGTACCGCGCCACCACGTCGGTGACCACGTCCCCGATCACCAGCAGCCCGCTGCCCGGTCCGCCGTGAGGGCCCGTCACCCGGCGTCTTCCGTTCGCGCGCCTTCCGGCCACGCGCCGCTTTTCCGCGCGGCCGCGGCGGCGATCCGGGCCGCGAGCCGGACGTTGCCGCGCACCGCCGCGAGATTGGCCTCCAGCGAGGCGCCCCCGGTCCGCCGCATCAGCAGGTCCAGCAGGAACGGGGTGACGGCCTGACCGCTGACGCCCCGCTCCGCGCACTCGGCGAGCGCCTCCGTGAGGACGCGGTCGTGCAGCGCGGGATCGAGCTGGTCCGCCTCCGGTACGGGGTTGGCGACGACGATCGCGGCGGCGGGGCCGGCCAGCGCGTCCTGCGCGCCCATCACCGCGGCGACCTCCTCGGGCGTCCGCACCGTCCAGTCGACCGGCTCGCCGGAGGAGGACAGGTAGAAGCCGGGGAAGAGGTCCGTTCCGTAGCCGAGGAGGGGGACACCCAGCGTCTCCAGCCGCTGGAGCGTCGCCGGGACGTCCAGGATCGATTTGACCCCCGCGCAGACCACCGTGATCCGTGTCCTGGCCAGCAGCCGCAGATCGGCGGACTCGTCCTGGGTCTCGGCCCAGCCGCGGTGCACCCCGCCGAGGCCGCCCGTCGCGAAGACCCGGATCCCGGCGCGCGCGGCGAGAAACGCCGTGGCGGAGACGGTCGTCGCGCCGCTCGCGCCCGTCGCGATCGCGGGCGCGAGATCGCGATGGCCCAGTTTCCGTACGGAGTCGTCCCGCGCGACCCGGGTCAACTCCTCCTTGTCCAGGCCGACACGGGGCCGGCCGTCGAGCACGGCCACGGTCGCGGGAACGGCGCCGCCGGACCGTACGAGTCCTTCCAGCTCCTCTGCGACCGCGAGATTGCGGGGGCGCGGCAGACCGTGCGCGATGATCGTCGATTCCAGGGCGACCACGGGGCGGCCCGTGGCCAGCGCCTCCCGTACCTCGGGGGAGAGCTGCCATGCGGTGGGTTCGGTGTCCGGCATGTCCCCATCCCTGGCACGGGTGGGGCCGGCCCAAACGTGCCGACGCGCACCAACGCTCCCGGCGGCCGGACCGCTTGCCACCCGTCCACGGGCGACGGGGAGCCTCAGAACAGCGGCTCGGGAAGCACCCCCTCCAGGGCCAGCAGCCGGCGCTTCGTCTCCAGACCGCCGCCGAAACCGCCCAGCCCGCCGTCGCTCTCCACCACGCGATGGCAGGGCACGACCACCGGCAGCGGGTTGGAACCCATCGCCGCGCCGACGGCCTGCGCCGCCGCCGGCTGACCCACCCGCCGGGCCAGATCGCCGTAGCCGACCACCGTGCCGTACGGGACACCCACCGCCAGTTCGCGCAGCACCTGCCGGTTGAAGCCCGAGGAGAGCGTCCAGTCCAGCGGCAGTCCGAACTCCCGCAGATCGCCCGCGAAATAGGCGGACAGCTCGCGTATCGCCCCGGCCAGCAGGCCCGAGGCGGACTCGACGGGCTCGGTGCCCAGCCGGTCACCGAGCTGGGCGAGTGCCCGCTCCCGCACGCCCGGCCCCGCGTGGAAGACGACGCTCACCAGCCCCTGGCCCGTCGCGGCCAGCAGCAGCGGCCCGATGCCGCTCTCCATGACGGTCCACTCCGCCGCCGGCGCCGCCGACACCGGCGACCGCCCGTACTCGCTCATGGGAACCACCGTACGGTCCGGCACTGACAACCGGCCCCACCGGCGACAACGAGGCCGGTCACCCGCCCAGGGCCGGTCACCCGCCCAGGGCCGGTCCGGCGGATCGCGTCCGGCTCAGCCGACCGCGTCCCGCACCACGTCGGGGTTGTTGGTGATGATCCCGTCCACGCCGAGGTCCCTGACCCGTACCGCGCCCGCCGCGTCGTTCACCGTCCAGGTGTGCACGGTCAGCGGCTTGCCGTGCGGGCCCTTCAGCCGGTGCACCGCCGCCACGTACTCCTCGGTCAGTGAGGTGTGCGTCGGGTTGATCTGGTCCGTGAACGCCGCGTACGACGGCAGCTCGGCCACCGGCGGCGTGCCGAGGAAGCCCGTCGTGATGTCGGGCCGGGCCTCGTGCACCGCCCGGACGCTGTCCGCGCCGAAGCTCTGGACCACCAGCCTGTTCCTGACGTGCGCCCGGTCCAGCCACCCTTCCTTGCGCAGCACCCGCAGGATGTCCTTCTCGATGTCCGGATACAGCTCGGGGGCCTTGATCTCCAGGAGCAGCTTCTGCTGGTTGGCCTCGACCGCGCGCAGATACTGCTCCAGGGTCGGTACGCGGGTGCCCGCCCACTTCTCGCCGAACCAGCTTCCCGCCTCCAGCCGGGCGATCTCCGCCGCGGTGAAGTCCTTGACCTTCCAGGGCGCCCGGTCCGGGAAGACCCGCTCCGCGTCCGTGGTGCGCCGGAGGTTGTCGTCGTGGATCACGACCAGCCGGCCGTCCTTGGTCCGCTGGACGTCGTTCTCCACCCAGTCGATGCCCAGGTCCCCGGCGGCGTCGACGGCCGGGAGGGTGTTCTCCGGCGCGTAGGCGGAGGCACCGCGGTGCGCGATCACGAGCGGGCTGCCGCAGCGTACCGCCTGGTCCGCGGTGGTGGGGGCGGTGGTATCCGTGGCGGCCGTGGCGGTGCCGGGGAGGACCAGCGCCGAGATCCCGAGCAGGGCCGCGGCCGTGGTGACTGAGGTGCGTGCGTACACGTGGACTCCTCGCGTCGTGAAGTGGTCGTGAGGGGGCGTGCGGTGACGATCTGCCCGAGGGTGTCAGCCTTCGGCCAACGGAGGACAGGCGAAGGTTGGCCACAACATGAAGTCACAGCGTGGGGTGGCATCGTGAAGACACGCCGGGGGAGAGCTGTCCGGGAGTTGTGGATCCGTCGGAACGGACCCAGTCATGTCGATAAATCACCGAGTAGCTGTTTGAATCCGGGGCCGAGGGTCCTACTCTCCCGTAACCAGCGCGTCCGTACAGTGAGCACAAGGGGCGAAGGGCAAACCGATATGCAGGGCACCATCGACGGATTCAGCTACGGTCTCGTCACACCCGTGGCGGCCTTTCTCATGGCCGTCCTCGGCGCGGCGCTGGGCCTGCGCTGCACCATGAGATGCCTGCGGACCAGACGCGCCTGGAAGCCGGGCGGGCTGGCCCTCGGCGCCGCCTCGATCGGCTCCGGCGTGTGGACCATGCACTTCATCGCGATGACGGGGTTCGTCGTCGCCGAGGTACCCGTGGGCTACGACAGGCTGACGACCTTCGCCAGTCTCGTGATGGGCATCCTCATGGTCGGTGTCGGGATCTTCATCGTGGGCTACCGCGCGTCGACACCGATGGCGCTGATCACCGGCGGGATCATCACCGGCCTCGGCATCGCCACCATGCACTACCTCGGCATGGCGGGGCTGCGACTGGACGGGGGGAACATCGACTACGACGTCGGCAGGGTCGCCCTCTCCGTGCTGATCGCCGTCGCCGCCGCCACGTCCGCCCTGTGGGTCGTGGTCTCGCGCCGGGGATTCCTGGCCAGTCTCGCCGCCAGTCTGGTCATGGGCGTCGCGTCGACCGGCATGCACTACACGGCGATGACCGCCGTCCACGTCCACCTGGAGGAGGCCGGCGGCGCCGCGGTCGGCGAGCGGGCCACCGAACTGCTCCTCCCGATGCTGATCGGCCCCGCGGTCTTCCTGCTGCTGGCGGGCGTGGCGGTCGCGGTCGACCCGCTGCTGGTGACGGGCGGCCGCGACCGGGAGCGGCGCGGGGGCTCCGCGGCCGCCGCGTGCGGGCGGTCCGGGGTGCCCGCGCAGCGCATCCGGCCGCGCCTCGCCTACCGCGACCCGGCCGACAGGACCGCCGCCAGAGCCTCCCGCCACGGCGCCCCGGACCTCCACGACTGGTGACCCCGGACAGGGCGCGCGGACGGCTCCACGGCCGGGCCGGGGGCGGCTGGGGACCCCACTGTCAGTGCGGGGTCGTACGGTGGATTCATGCGGCCCGTTTCCAAGATCGAACGTACGGTGGCGCCTTTCGAGGTCGTCAGCTCCTACCAGCCCAGCGGCGACCAGCCCACGGCCATCGCCGACCTGGAGCGGCGTGTGCGCGCGGGGGAGGAGGACGTCGTCCTGCTCGGCGCGACCGGCACGGGAAAGTCGGCGACCACCGCCTGGATGATCGAGAAGCTTCAGCGCCCCACCCTGGTGATGGCGCCGAACAAGACCCTCGCCGCCCAGCTCGCCAACGAATTCCGTGAGCTGCTGCCCAACAACGCCGTCGAGTACTTCGTCTCGTACTACGACTACTACCAGCCCGAGGCGTACGTCCCCCAGTCGGACACCTACATCGAGAAGGACTCCTCGATCAACGAGGAGGTCGAGCGGCTGCGGCACTCCGCGACCAACTCCCTCCTCACCCGCCGCGACGTGGTCGTCGTCGCCTCCGTCTCCTGCATCTACGGCCTCGGCACCCCCCAGGAGTACGTGGACCGGATGGTGCCGCTGAAGGTCGGCGCCGAGCTGGACCGGGACGAGCTGCTGCGCCGCTTCGTCGACATCCAGTACACGCGCAACGACCTGGCGTTCACCCGCGGCACCTTCCGCGTCCGCGGTGACACCATCGAGATCTTCCCGGTCTACGAGGAGCTGGCCGTCCGCATCGAGATGTTCGGTGACGAGATCGAGGCGCTCTCCACGCTGCACCCGCTCACCGGCGAGGTCATCAGCGACGACCAGGAGCTGTACATCTTCCCGGCCAGCCACTACGTGGCCGGACCCGAGCGCATGGAGAAGGCGGTCAACGGCATCGAGCGGGAGCTGGAGTCCCGCCTGGCCGAGCTGGACAAGCAGGGCAAGCTCCTGGAGTCCCAGCGCCTGCGGATGCGGACGACGTACGACATCGAGATGATGCGCCAGATCGGCTCCTGCTCCGGCATCGAGAACTACTCGATGCACTTCGACGACCGCGCCCCCGGCACCGCGCCCAACACCCTCCTCGACTACTTCCCCGAGGACTTCCTGCTGGTCATCGACGAGTCGCACGTCACCGTGCCGCAGATCGGCGCGATGTACGAGGGCGACGCGTCCCGCAAGCGCACCCTGGTCGACCACGGCTTCCGGCTGCCGTCCGCCCTCGACAACCGGCCGCTGAAGTGGGAGGAGTTCCAGGAGCGGATCGGCCAGACCGTCTACCTCTCGGCCACGCCCGGGACCTATGAGCTCTCCCGCTCCGACGGGTTCGTGGAGCAGATCATCCGTCCCACCGGACTCGTCGACCCGGAGGTCGTCGTCAAGCCCACCGAGGGCCAGATCGACGACCTGGTGCACGAGATCCGCGAGCGCACCGCGAAGGACGAGCGCGTCCTGGTGACCACCCTCACCAAGAAGATGGCGGAGGACCTCACCGACTACTTCCTGGAGCTGGGCATCCAGGTGCGCTATCTGCACAGCGACGTGGACACCCTGCGCCGGGTCGAGCTGCTGCGCGAGCTGCGCGCCGGGGAGTTCGACGTCCTCGTCGGGATCAACCTGCTCCGTGAGGGTCTCGACCTGCCGGAGGTCTCCCTGGTGGCGATCCTCGACGCCGACAAACAGGGCTTCCTGCGCTCCGGCACCTCACTGATCCAGACCATCGGCCGCGCCGCGCGCAACGTGTCGGGGCAGGTCCATATGTACGCGGACAAGATCACCCCGGCGATGGAGAAGGCCATCGACGAGACCAACCGCCGCCGGGAGAAGCAGACCGCGTACAACACCGAGCGCGGGATCGACCCGCAGCCGCTCCGCAAGAAGATCAACGACATCGTCGCGACCATCGCGCGCGAGGAGGTCGACACCGAGGCCCTGCTCGGCACGGGGTACCGGCAGTCGAAGGACGGCAAGACCAGGGCACCGGTGCCCGCCCTCGCCGGGCAGTCGGCGAAGAGCGGCAAGGCCGGCGCCGTCGGCGCGGTGGTCACCGACCGGCCCGCCGCCGAACTCGCCGCGATCATCGAGGAGATGACCGAGCGGATGCGGGCGGCCGCGGCCGAGCTGCAGTTCGAGATCGCCGCCCGGCTCCGCGACGAAGTCGGCGAACTGAAGAAGGAATTGCGGCAGATGAGAGAGGCGGGACTCGCCTGACACACCGGACACCTGGTGTGTTGCAAGACCGACACAAAAACGGTCCAAGCCTCCTGCGCCGTCCGTGCGGCTGCGTAGGGTGCCGCGTACGCGTAACCGCACACGGACGGTTGCGGGGGAAACCATTCGAGAGGGGACAGCGCGTGGTGGATGTATCCAAGGGCGGCGCGTCCGGGGGACCCGGGGTCAACCTGACCAAGGGCCAGGCCATCAGCCTGGAGAAGAAGGGCGGCGGCTCGCTGACCGCGGTGCGCATGGGCCTCGGCTGGCAGGCCGCGCCGCGCCGCGGTCTGTTCGGCTCCCGCACCCGGGAGATCGATCTGGACGCCTCGGCGGTCCTCTTCGCCGACAAGCAGCCGGTCGACGTGGTCTTCTTCCGTCACCTCGTCAGCGACGACGGTTCCGTCCGGCACACCGGGGACAACCTGGTCGGCGGCGCGGGACAGGGCGGCGACGACGAGGCGATCCTCGTCGATCTGGCGCGGGTGCCGGTCCATATCGACCAGATCGTCTTCACGGTGAACTCCTTCACCGGGCAGACGTTCCAGGAGGTGCAGAACGCCTTCTGCCGCATCGTCGACGAGACCAACGGCCAGGAGCTGGCGCGCTACACGCTCGACGGCGGCGGCCAGTACACCGCCCAGATCATGGCGAAGGTCCACCGGGTGGGCGGCGGCTGGCAGATGACGGCCCTCGGCAACCCGGCCAACGGCCGCACGTTCCAGGACCTGATGCCGTCGATCCTGCCGCACCTGTAGGACCGGCCGGCGGACCCGCAGGCGTACGCGCGGCTCCCGGCGGCCCGGCCCTGCCCGGGCCGCCGGGAGCAGCGCCGCCGCACCCGCGATGCCCGCGACACCCGTACGGTGCCCGTGACACCCACATCTGAAGAACGACGCGTGATCGACGAGGGGACAGAGGCGATGACGGCGGAGCTGGTCCGGGGGCAGAACCACGCCTTGCCCCACACCCGACTGGAGATCCGGGTGACGGCCGGCGCTCCGGTGATGGCCTGTGCCACGCTCGCCGACGACCAGGGCGCCGTGGCCGGCCCGGAGTGGGTCGTCCACCCCGGCTCGCCCCGCCTTCCCGGTATCGAGGTGTCCCGCCAGGCCACTGCCGCACTGCGCTTCCACGTCGATCTGGGGGCCCTGCCCGGACAGGTGCATCTCGTCCACGTGCTGCTCGCGCTCCCCGAGGGGACCGCCGGCCCCGACCGGTTCGGCGCCACCGCCGCGCCCTTCGCCGCCGTCACCGCCACCGACGGCACCGAGATCGCGACCTTCACCCTCACCGGCCTGGACACCGAGTCCGCGGTGGTCGCCCTGGAGCTCTACCGCCGGCAGGGCGCCTGGAAGGTCCGCGCCGTCGGCCAGGGGTACGCGGGCGGCCTCGCCGCGCTCTTCGCCGACCAGGGCCTGCCGGAGGCCGCGGCCTTCGCCGCCGGTGTCCAGGAGGCCGTGGCCCGGCACCTCGCCGGTGCCGTACAAGCCCCCCTGACCGGTGCGACCGGCACGGCGGGCACCGCCGGCGCGGCGGGCACCACCGGCGCCGCCGGCGCGACGGGTACCACGGGTGCGGCCGGCGCGACCGGTGCGCAGGACGGCGCACGGGCCAGGAGCGAGGGCCGCAGGCCGTCCGCCGCCCCCGGGGAATCCGCCGCACCCGGCGCGACCGCCGGTACGGGCGGGGCCGGTGGCGCGGTCAACTACACGCATCCGGGGCGCAGGACCGCCGCGCCCCCCACGCCACCGCCGGCCGCGTCGCCCACCCCGCCCGGAGAGCCGCCCCGCCCCGTCGCCGGGGACGCCACGGGCTGGTCCATGGACGAACGCCTCTACAACCAGGTCTGGGGCATGTTCGAGGACCTGGCCCGTACCGTCGCCGCCTACCGCAGCGCCATGGACTTCGCCGAGTCCCGGCTGGACCAGGAGCTGGACCGCGCCCTCTCCGACCCCCGGCAGCGGATCGGCGGCGCGGGCGACGCCGCCCGCGCGGAGGCCCGCGCCCGGCACGACCGGCTCGCCGCCCAGGCCCGCGAGGTCCTCGACCGCGACCTCGCCCAGCTCGTCGCCGAGTCCGAGGTCGTCGAGCCCGCGCTGCCGCCCGCGTACGCCCGCTGGGACAGCCCCGTCTGGCACGCGTACCGCGTTCCGATGGAGATCCCGATGGCGCTGCGCCTCGGGGATGTCCATCTGCCCGAGCGTCCGGACCTGCGGATCCCGATGCTCGTACGGCTGCCGCTGGAGCGCGGGCTGTGGATCGACAGCGGCCGGTCCGGTTCCGACGCCGCCCTGATGACGGACGACGCCCAGCTCCGCGCGGCGGCCGTGGACACCGCGGTCACCCTCGCCGCCCGGCTTCTCGCGGTCTACCCGCCGGGCGAGTTCACCGTCCATGTGATCGACCCGGCCGGTTCCGCCGCCGTCCCGCTCGCGCCGCTGGCGATGTCGGGCGCGCTCGACCGGCCGCTCGCCGCGGGCGCCGCGGGGGTGTCCGCCGTGCTCGGGCGCCTCACCCAGCGGGTGGACCTCGTCCAGATGGCGATACGGGGCGGCGCCGCCGAGTCGCTGCCGCCGGACCTGGACACCGCCGAGCAGCTCCTGATCGTCAACGACTTCCCGCACGGCTTCGACGACCGCGCGGTGACCCAGCTCCGCTACCTCGCCGACGAGGGCCCGGCGGTCGGCGTCCATCTGCTGATGGTCGCGAACCGCGAGGACGCGAGCGCGTACGGACCGGTGCTCGACCCGCTCTGGCGCTCGCTGCTCCGGATCAGCCCCGTGCCCGACGACCATCTCGCCGACCCGTGGGTCGGCCACGCCTGGACGTACGAACCCCCGGTGGTCCCGCCCGGCAGCCAGGTGCTCCGGCAGGTGCTGGACCGCGTCGCGGAGTCCCGGCGGACAGGAGGGCGCTGAGCCCTACCCCGGGTGCGGGGCGTTGACTCGTACACTCGCGGAATGTGCTGAGCAGCACACTTGAAGATCCTTTACCTTGCTCTTTACCTTTCCTTGGTCTTTCCTGTACTGTTCCAGGCAGCGGAGGGGAGTACTCCCACATCGCGACGTGCCCGTCAATACGGACCGCCATCGGTCCCGGGGCGTCGGCCCGTGGAGCGGCAGTGCCGCCCGGGTGGAAGAGACCTCCGGCAGCGACGACGCTGATCAGTAGCCGTACGAAGCCGGAGGAACAGTGGAAGTCTCCACGACCCTGTGGGTGCTGACCATTCTTGGTCTCAGCGCCCTGATAGCCGTCGACTTCTTCATCGGGCGCAAGCCCCATGACGTGTCGACGAAGGAAGCCGGTATCTGGACAGTCGTCTGGATCGTGCTCGCCGCCCTGTTCGGTCTGGGCCTGCTGCTCTTCGGTACGGCCCAGGCGTCCGGCGAGTTCTTCGCCGGGTTCGTCACCGAGAAGTCGCTCAGTGTCGACAATCTCTTCGTCTTCATCCTGATCATGGCGAAGTTCTCGGTGCCCTCGCACCTCCAGCAGCGCGTGCTGCTCATCGGTGTGCTGATAGCGCTGGTGCTGCGCGCGGTCTTCATCGCGGCGGGTGCCGCGATCATCTCCAGCTTCTCGTGGGTCTTCTTCATCTTCGGCGCGTTCCTGATCTACACCGCCTGGAAGCTCATCCAGGAGGCACGCGCGGACGACGAGGAGGAGGAGTGGGAGGAGAACCGCCTCCTCAAGTCGGTCGAGAAGCGCTTCGGCGTCGCCGACAGGTACCACGGCACGAAGCTCTTCATCCGTGAGAACGGCAAGCGGATCCTGACCCCGCTCATGGTGGTCATGCTCGCCATCGGTACGACCGACGTGCTCTTCGCGCTGGACTCCATCCCCGCGATCTTCGGCCTGACCCAGGACCCGTACATCGTCTTCACGGCCAACGCCTTCGCCCTGATGGGTCTGCGGCAGCTCTACTTCCTCATCGGCGGACTGCTGAAGAAGCTGGTGCACCTCAGCTACGGCCTGTCGGCCATCCTGGGCTTCATCGGCGTGAAGCTCGTGCTGCACGCGCTGCACGAGGCCGGCGTGGCCGTCCCGGTCGTCACCCTCCCGTTGTCGTTGAGCGTCATCTGCGGCGTCCTGATCGTCACCACGATCACCAGCCTCATCGCCTCCAAGAAGCAGGCGGAGCGCGAGGCGGCCGAGGCGGCGGCCGGCGACGGCAAGGCCAAGGACAGCATCGAGGCCTGAGCCCGCGCGGCGGCGGGACCCCGGCACCACGGAAGCGGGGCGGGTGGCAGCACAGCCACCCGCCCCGCTTCCGTGCTGTTACGAGTTGTCACGGCGCGCCCCGCCGCCGCGGCGCCGGGGTCACCAGCCGCGCGCCCGCCACTCCGCGAGATGCGGGCGCTCCGCGCCGAGGGTGGAGTCGTTGCCGTGGCCGGGTCGGCCTCAGGGGCGTGTGCCGGCGCCGAAGCCGGTCCATCGCAGCTCGGGCGGCAGATGGCCCATGTCGTTGTACAGCAGCACCGTCGGCGCCGTGCCGTCACGGTACTCGATCGCCGTCAGCGCCGTGTTCCCACAGTTCAGGCCGAGCCAGCGGGCCGGGGGCGCGTCGAGGGCGTGCCGGACAAGCCAGGCCACCGGGTAGGCGTGGGTGACCAGGACCTCGTGGGTCTCGGTCGCGGCGGGGCGGGCGAACCTGGCGGTGAAGGCGGCGGCCTGGCGCTCTCCGGCCGCGGCCTCCTCGGCGTCGTACCCGTCGAAGAACGGCGCCCACTCCGGCGTGAGTTCGGTCGGCACATGGGGCACGTGGTCGCCCAGTTCCGGGGCCTCCCGCACGGTGGCCCCCGGCAGGTGGGCGCCGATGATCCGCGCGCAGCGGACCGCCCGGGGCAGGGGCGAGTGCCATAGCGCGTCGATCGGCAGGGCGGCCAGGCGCCGCCCGACCAGATCCGACTGCCGCTCTCCGACGTCGGTCAGTTCGCCCCACGCGTCGGCGGCACCGTGGCGCAGCAGGTAGAGGTGTCGAGTCGGCATCGCCGATCTCCTTTCGGGGTCCTGGGGCGCGTCAGGGCTCGCCGCGGGATGCCAACACGGCGTGGGCCGCGGCGAGGCGCTGGGACTCGTCCCGTTCCGAGTGGTCGCCCGAGACGTCGTCGGCCCAGGCGAGCAGCCGGCGAAGATGGTCGCCGGCCGGGTCGGCGACGACGCGGGGGCGGCCGAGGACGACCTCGCCGCTGGTCCCGTCGATGGTGACGAGGGTGCCGTCGTCGAGGGAGAGACCGCCGGCTGTCACGGTGCCGGCGTCGCTGTCGAAGACGAGGTCGGCGCCCACGACCGCGGGCTTGCCCAGGGCGCGCGCGACGACCGCGGCGTGGCTGGCCGGTCCGCCGCGCGCGGTGACGATTCCGGCGGCGGCGGCGAGGCCGTGCATGTCGTGCGGGGAGGTCTCCGGGCGCACCAGGACGACCGGGGCGTCCCTGGCCAGGCGCACCGCCCGCTCCGGAGTGGTCGCCACCCGGCCGACCGCGACGCCCGGGCAGGCGCCGACTCCCCGGGCGAGGACGTGGGTCTCGTCGGACGAGGCGATGCGCGGTGTGCGGACGTGCCGGAGGTGCTCGGTCGAGACCCTGAGCAGCCCCTCGTGACGGCCGATGACCCGCTCGTCGACCAGTTCGGTGACGAGGCGGACGGCGGCGGCACCGACGAACCGGCCGGGCCTGGCCTGGAGGAGCCACAGTTCGCCGGACTCGTAGGTGAACTCGACGTAGCAGGCGTCCCGGTAGCCCCCCTCGATCCGGCCCAGGGCGTCGAGCAGCTCCGTCCACACCGCCGGCTCCCGGTCGGCGAGAGCGCGCAGCGGCCGGGTCGTCGACTCGCCGCACACGACGTCCTCCCCCTGATGCCCGAACAGGACCTCGCCGTACGGGGTGTTCTCGCCGGTGTTGGGGTCGCGGCTGAACGCGACCCCGGTGCCGCTGCGGACGTCGCGGTTCCCGAACACCATCGACTGGACGATCGCGGCCGTGCCGAGGTCGTGCGGGATGTCGTGCACGGCGCGGTAGGCGCGGGCGCGCGGCGCGTCCCAGGACGAGAACACGGCCTCGATCGCCAGCTCCAGCTGGCGGTTGGCGTCGTCCGGGACCGGCGCGTCGTCGGTGGTCGCGGCGGCGAGGCCGGACAGGAACCGCTTCCGCGAGGCCTCGGCGAACGCCCGGTCGCCCGTCTCGGCGGCCAGGCCGGCGGTGGCCCCGGTGGTGAGGCCGAGGTTGAGGATCGTGCTCATCATGCCGGGCATGGACACGCTGGCGCCGGAGCGGACCGACACCGCGAGCGGCTGCCGCACCCCGCCGAAGGCGCGGCCCGTGGCGCGTTCGAGGTCGGCGACGCCGGCCGCGAGCTCATCGTGGAGCCCGTCGGGCAGGCGGCCGTCCCGCAGGAAGGCGCGGCAGGCCTCCGTGGTGACGACGAACCCGGCCGGCACCCGCAACCCGAGGCGGTGCAGGAGGGCGAGGCCGAGCGCCTTGCCGCCCAGAGTGTCCGCCCCCTCGCCCACCTCTGCGGAGAGCGCGCGGATCCATCTCATCGCTGCTTTCCCAGGGTGGCGAGCAGGTCCTCGTGCAGTTCCGCCCACACGGTGTGGTAGGCGGTGGTGCTGTCGGTTACGTACTCCAGCTCCCCAGCCGCAGCGCGGTCGAGGGCCCCGGCGAGGCGGATCCGGTAGCGGCCGAAGCGGGGCAGGGCGTCGGAGAGTCCGGCGCAGACGGGGGCGACACGCCGGTCGAGGTCGGCGAACCGGTCGAGGACCCGGGCGTCGTAGGCCGGGTCGCGGTGGTCATTGGCGCTCATGACCCCGTCGACACTGCGGAGTTGCCAGGCCCCGCAGAGGTCGAGCAGCTCCGGGTTGAGGACAAGGAACCGGTCGAACGCTGCCTCGACGGCCCCGCGCGCGCCGGCCGAGTCGAGCTCGTGGGCGATCCGCTCGGCGTCCGCGGCGCGGCCGGCGTCGGTGAGCGCCCAGCAGGGCGCGTCACCGGGGAACCGGGTGACGAGGCCGGCGACCCCGAGATCGATGAGCTCGGACTCGACGGCAGGTTCGTCCAGGCCCGTGACCGCGTGGAGGCGGCCGAGGCCGGCGGCACCGGCACAGCGCAGGGCGTGCAACACCCACAGGTTGGTGTCCGTGGTGTGAGTTTCCGACCAGGTCATGTCGTGTCCCCCGGGTCTGCGGTTCTCTTCGTGAGAAGGCTGTCAGTGACTTGCGGCGCGAATCTCTTGTGCAGGGACTGCTTTGACGACCTCACGGCTGCTGCCATCGCGGCCCATGTTCTTCCTTCTCGGCGTGCGTTCTCGACGAAGTGCGTGACGAGTTGTCGGGCGGTGTGGTTCAGGTCTGCCGCGAGCGCGGTCGCGACGGCGAGGTGCTCGATGTCCGACGCTTCCGGGTTGCGCGAGAGGATTCCGAGGATCAGTGAATCGACCGATATCGATGCCGTGGCGCGCTTCGGCCGGCCGGCGTCAGTCGGCATCGTCATTCCCCGCGGCCGTAGGCACGGATGGCGAGTGGGCAGAAGACGAGGAACAGCGCGGCCGACCACAGCAGGGCGCCGCCGAGGCTTCCCGTGTCCGGTGTCCCGTTCAGCAGGGCACGGCAGGCGTCCATGACGTGGGTGACGGGGTTGACATCCGCCCAGGCGCGGAGCCAACCGGGCAGAGTGTCCGTCGGGGCGGCCAGGCTACTGCCCAGTTGAAGGGGCAGGAAGGCGATGAAACTGAAGGCCATCACGGCGTCGGCGCTCTTGACGAGGACGCCGATGAGGACCGTGAGCCAGCTGAGACAGAACCCGAACAGGATCGCGAGCCCGGCCGCCCCCAGCGCCGCGGGGAGGCTTCCCTGGATGCGGAACCCGAGCAGCGCGCCGATGGCGGACAGGACCGCGACGGCGATCAGATAACGGAGGATGTCGGCCGCCACCGAGCCGAGCAGCGGCGCCGTGCGACTGATCGGGAGGCTGCGGAACCTGTCGGTGACGCCGTTCTTCAGGTCGAGGTTGATGGCCGAGCCGGTGGAGATCATTCCGGCCAGTCCGGCGCCCATGACGAGGATCCCGGGGAACACATACTGCAGGTACTCGCCGGTGGAACCGGCGACCGGACGGCCGAACAGATAGAGGAAGAGGATCATGAACAGCGCGGGGGTGATCACGCCGTTCACGATCGGGCCCGGGTTCCGGCTGGTCTTGACGAGGCTGCGCCGGGCGAGGACCGCGCTGTGTCGCAAGGTGGCGAAGCGTCGGGTCCCGGCGGTGCCGGCGGGGATCGTGGTCACGCTGCGTCCTTGACGTCGGTGGTACGGGTCCCCGTCAGGGCCAAGAAGACCTCGTCGAGGCTGGGAAGGCGGAATGCGAGTTCGCTCACGTCGATGCCGTGGTGCCGGAGTTGGGCGGTGATCTCGAAGAACTCGGCGTCGCCGGCAACCGGCACGACGAGTTCGTGGGAGGCCGACCGGTCGGGTTCTCGCCCTGCGACACCGGCGACGATCGCGGCGGCGGGATCGAGGTCGCCGACGTCGGCCGGCCGCAGGACGATCGTGTGTCCGCCCGTCTCCCGCTTGAGGTCGACGGGTGTGCCGGACGCGATGACCCGTCCGTGGTCGATGACGGCGATGTCATCGGCGAGAGCGTCGGCCTCTTCGAGGTACTGCGTCGTGAGGAGGACCGTGACGCCGGCCCGGGCGAGCTCGCGGATCGACCGCCACAGCTCTTCGCGCTTCCCGGGGTCCAACCCGGCCGAGGGCTCGTCGAGGAACACGACCTCGGGCTGCCCGACCAGGCTGGCGGCGAGGTCGAGCCGACGCCGCATCCCGCCCGAGTAGGTGGCGACGAGCCGGTCGGCCGCGTCGTCCAGACCGAAGCGGGAGAGCAACTCGCCGGCCCGCCGGCGGGCCTCATGCTGTCGGAGGTCAAGGAGTTCGCCGAGCATGACCAGATTGGACCGCCCGGTCAGCTCGTCGTCCACGCTCGTGTGCTGCCCGGAGAGCGCGATCCGCCGGCGGACCCGGGCCGGATCCCGCCGTACGTCGATCCCCGCCACGCGCACCTGGCCGGCGTCGGGGCGCAGCAGGGTCGCCAGCACGCGGACCACGGTCGTCTTTCCGGCGCCGTTGGGGCCCAGCAGTCCCAGCACGTGTCCGCGTGGAGCCGACAGGTTCACTCCGTCAACGGCGGTTGTCCCGCCGAATCGTTTGACCAGTGCGTCGACCTCGAATCCGCTGTCTCCCATGACCAGTCTCCCATGCTTGGTGTTTCCGGATGTCATCATCATCCGGATGCTTTTTGTATCATGACATGGCGGAGACGGAAGGGGACCCGATGGCGAGACTGACCCGCGCGCAGCAGCAACAGCGGACCCGCGACACGGTGCTCGTCGCGGCACGGGAGGAGTTCGCCGAGTACGGCTACGCCGAGGCGAAGGTCGACCGCATCGCCGAGCGGGCCGAGCTGACCAGGGGCGCGGTCTACTCCAACTTCACCGGCAAGCGCGCGCTCTACCTCGCGGTGCTCGCCGAGGCCGCCGAGCGCGCCAGGGCCGCCGCCGAACCGCCGAGGGAATCGCCCGACTCCGCCGGGCGGGCGCTCGGTGCGTTCGCCCGGGTCTGGCTCGAACGACTGCCACTCGCCGGCGACACCCCGGGGAGCGGGCACCTTCAGCTGCGCTCGCTGTCCGGGGTGCTCGACACCGCGCCGGCCAGGGCCGCGCTGGCCGAACTCGTACGGTTCGATGCTCTGTTGCTCGCCCTGGCCCTGGAGTCGTGCCCCGGGTCCGGCGCCCGGATGGTGCGCCCCGCCGTGCTGGCCCTGACCCTGCTGCACGGCGCGGCCGGCCTCACGGAGAACGCCCCCGGGATCGGCGACCCGTTCGACCTTGCCGACGCCGCCGAACACCTGGCCGGCATCGCCCTCACGGACGACGCGGAGCCACCCCACCTGCCCTTCGTCGTTCCGGCGCGGCCGACGGAGGACCGGTGGGCGGCACCCGGCGGCCTGCCCGACGAGATCACCGGCCGCCCGGTCGACCTCGGCGACGACGGCGTGGTCGTCGCGTTGGGCGTGGCCCGGCTGTCCGCGGCCGAGGAGGCGGTACGCGCGGCACGGCCCGGCGACGAGGTGACGATCGTCGTCGTGACGGACGACCCGGCCGAGACCGGCCGGCTGGCACGACTCCGGCTCTTCGATCTCGTCGGCTGCCTGCGGCGGGTCTTCGCGGCCGGGGAACTGCCGCGGCTGCGCGTCGTGTTCGACGACGACGGCGCGGTCGCCGCGGCCCTCGGCCGGGACTCGGCCGACGACGGCACCGAGTTCGCGGTCCGGGTGGCCGGCGGACTGATCGTGGCCCGCGGGGAGGGGCGCGGCGCCGGCCACGCCGTGGCCTGTCACGGCGCCGTCGACCGTGGCCGACGGAAGCGGCCCGAGGCCACCTGATGCCCCGTCGGCCGGGGTCGGGAAGTCGCCGCGGAAGGTGTGGTGCGGGCGGTGGCGGGGTCGTACGCCTGTCACGGTGTGACCGTCCGTGCCGCGTGCGGCGCTGGGCGCCTGCCTCACCGCCCTCGCGGCCGCCGGACGCCCCGGCGGCCCCCTGGCCGGGCCATGCCTGGTACGGGCTTCTCCACCGCCTTGTGGACCATCACGTGGTCGCCGAGGAGCGGGTCGCGGCGGGTGATGTGTCCCAGGCGGCTCCGCGGGAGAGGCGGAGCCGGTCCGGTTCACATCGGCCGCGTGCGTCGGGTCAGTCGGCCGCGGGGCGGCCCGGCGTCCAGGAACGGAGCTTGTCGGGGTTGAGCACGGCCCAGATCCTGGTGATCCGACCATCCCGGATGTCGAACGACAGCACGGTCACAATGACGCCGTCGACCTGCACCGCCAGACCCGGACCGCCGTTCACCGTGCGCTCCAGAATCGTCAACCCGGCTGCCGCACGCGCCCGGTGGACGTAGAAGCGGGCGATCGCCTCGGCGCCCTCGACCGGGCGGAGCTCGGCCCTCACGCGCCCGCCGCCGTCGCCCGTGGCCGTGGCCCCGGGCGCCAGTACAGCGAGCAGGGCGTCGATGTCCTGGGCCTGCCAGGCCTGCTTAAAGGCCCTGACGACGTCGGCGCGACGTGTTGTCCGGGGCTCCGGTGGCCGCGCGGTACGTACGCGCCGACGGGCGGAGGACGCCAACTGGCGGCAGGCCTCCTGCGAGCGGCCGACGATCTCGGCGATGTCCGCGAAGGGGTAGCGGAAGACGTCGTGCAGGACGAACGCGACCCGCTCGGCCGGGGTCATCGCGTCGAGCACGACGAGGAACGCCATGGTGACCGATTCGTCGAGAGCGACTCGGTCCGCGGGATCAGGGACGTCGGCCTCGGTACCGCGCCCGCTGAACCACCGTGCGTTTCCCGGCAGCGGTTCCGGGAGCCAGACCCCCACGTAGCGCTCGCGCCGGGCCCGTGCCGAGCCGAGCAGGTCCAGGCAGATACGGCTGACGACGGTCGTCAGCCAACCGCCGGGGGAGGCGATGGCGCCGCGCTCCTGCGGGGACAGCGCGTACCACCGGGTGTACACCTCCTGGACCACGTCCTCGGCCTCCGAGAGGGAGCCGAGCAGGCGGTACCCGATGCTGAGCAGCTGGCGCCGCTTGCTCATGATCGTGGCCAGTTCGGGATCGTTCTCCCATGGGGAGGCGCCAGAAGAAGCGAACTGGTCGGTCGCGTCGGTCGGGTGGGTAACGGTCTCGTCAGCCTCCTGGGTCCGGCCTCTCCGGAGCCTCCTGGGTCCGGCCTCTCCGGGACGTTCGCCTCACATCCTGCCGGGCTGCGTCGTCCTCATGGAGGAACACCCGGGCCCGCTCGACAGCAGCGGGCATGACCGCAGGAAAGGCACTTCTCGGCATCTGTGAATGTGGCGATTGTGTGTTACAGCCAGACGGGGACGGTGCATTCGCTGGCTCGGGCTGTTGCCGAGGGGGCGGAGAAGGCGGGTGCGCAGGTCCGTGTGCTGAAGGTGGCGGAGACGGCGCCGGCGGAGGCGGTGGAAGGGAAGCCGGAGTGGGCGCGGCATCTGCGGGAGACCGCGGATGTGGCGGAGGTGGCTCTGGATGATCTGGAGCGGGCGGACGCGGTGCTGTTCGGGACGCCGACCCGGTTCGGGAACCCGGCCAGTCAGCTGAGGGCCTTCATCGACACGACGGGTCCGCTGTGGTTCACGGGCAAGCTTGCCGACAAGGTCTACTCGGCGTTCACCGCCTCGAACACCGCGCACGGCGGCCAGGAATCCACGATCCTCGCCCTGTCGAACACGTTCTACCACTGGGGCGGCATCATCGTCCCTCCCGGCTACACCGACCCCGTCCATTTCACGTCGGGCAATCCGTACGGCACTTCACACGTGGTCGGCGAAGGCGCACCCAGCGGGACCACCCTCCAGGCCGCCGCCCACCAGGGCCGCCGCGTCACCGAGACAGCAACAGCCCTCAAAGCGGGCCGCAGCAACTGACCCACACTGACACCCGAGCCGCTGTCCACGGGGTCGGAGGTTCGTGCCCCCGGTAGGACCGGGGGCACGAACGGCGCGTCCCGCGCCGTGGCGGCATGGACATCAAGAACCGTTTCACCGGACCTCTCGCCCTGCGCGGCGCGGGGACGGTCACCAGCCTCGCGCGCGCCACTCCGCGAGGTGGGGCCGCTCCGCGCCGAGGGTGGTGTCCATGCCGTGGCCGGGGTAGACCCACGTCTCATCGGACAGGACGTCGAATACCTTGGTCTCCAGGCCGCCCATCAGGGAGCTGAACTCCTCCGGCCGTGTTGTCCGGCCAGGGCCGCCCGGGAAGAGGCAGTCGCCGGTGAAGATATGGGCGTGGTTGTGCGGGTCGTCGTAGACGAGGGCGATCGACCCCGGGGTGTGCCCCACGAGATGGACCGCCGTGAGGGCGACCTCACCGACCCGGACCGTGTCCCCGTCCTCGACGAGCACATCGGTCGGGACGGGGATGCCCTCCGCGTCGTACCGGCCCGCGTAGGTCCGTGCCCCGGTGGCCGCCACCACCTCGGCGAGGGCCTGCCAGTGGTCGCCGTGCCGGTGGGTGGTGACGACGGAGGCGATGCCCTCGTCGCCGATCAGGGTCAGCAGGGTGGCGGCGTCGTTGGCCGCGTCGATCAGGAGCTGTTCGCCGGTGGCCCGGCAGCGCAGCAGATAGGCGTTGTTCTCCATCGGCCCGACGGCGACCTTGGAGATCATCAGGGCGGGCAGTTCATGGACGTCCGCCGGTCCGCCGACCGTCACGGTTCCGCTGTATGTCATATGGATCACCCTAGGCGAGTTGGCGCGTCATGGGCCGGTGGCGGCGAGGGGGACCACAGGGGCTAGAGCGGCGGCAGTACGGGCAGGGGGCCGGCCGGGGAGGTCGTCAGGGACGCGCCCCCGCGGCGGCCCGCGAGCCAGCCCATCAGTTCCGGCGCGGGGCCGGTGACGGTGAGGGGGGTGCCGTCCGGGCGCCCGGTCCGCCAGTGGCGGCCGTCGGGGGTGGTCAGGGCCAGCGGCGGGACCTCGGCATGGCCGGCGAACCGCTCCACCAGGAAGTCGATCTCCCGTCCGGTGAACTCCTCGGGCAGATCTTCCAGCGTCCGGCCGATCCCCAGGTCGACATGGTGCAGCTCGACCTCGACCAGCCGCCGGAACGGCACCCGGGCCGCCACGTCGGTGACGCCGTTGCGCAGGGTGATCACGCGGCTCCAGTCGGCGGGCCGCCCGGCGGCCTCCAGGAGACGGTCGCCGGAGTCGCGTACGTCGGCGAGGTGCGCGGCGAGCGGCCTCGGGGCGTCCCGCTCGATGTCCGCGTCCCGGGTCGCCGCGTCCCGGTACATCGGCCGGCCTTCGAGGACATTGGCCAGTGCGTCCGCGTTCCTGGCGATATGTGCCAGGACATGGCCGCGACTCCACCCCGGGAGCCGTGACGGTGCGGCGACGGCCGCGTTGTCCAGTGCGGCGGCCGCGCTGAGGAGTCGCTCGGTCGCTTCGCGTACTGCTGCCAGGTCACGCGCGTGATCGATCATGGCGCCGACGATAGCGCCGCCACCCGATCGGGTGAAGTCGGTGGAGAGCCGCCGTAAATCGAATGCGCGTGCTATAAGCTCGGCGGAGGCAACCTGGCCAAGAGGAGAATCCCGTCCGGCACTCCCGCGCCGGGCGCTCCGTCTCTCGCAAATTCATCCTTCTGGCGGTCCCCCGTACTCTGGGACGGGGGCTCTGCCCTTGCTTCTCTTCAGAAAGGTGCGGACCGGCGTGGCCGACCGTCTCATCGTCCGTGGCGCGCGCGAGCACAATCTCAAGAACGTCTCGCTCGACCTGCCCCGTGACTCACTCATCGTCTTCACCGGGCTCTCGGGATCGGGCAAGTCCTCCCTCGCGTTCGACACGATCTTCGCCGAGGGGCAGCGCCGGTACGTCGAGTCGCTCTCCTCGTACGCCCGGCAGTTCCTCGGTCAGATGGACAAGCCGGACGTCGACTTCATCGAGGGGCTCTCCCCGGCCGTCTCCATCGACCAGAAGTCGACCTCGCGCAACCCGCGCTCGACGGTCGGCACGATCACCGAGGTCTACGACTACCTCCGGCTGCTCTTCGCCCGGATCGGCAAGCCGCACTGCCCCGAGTGCTCCCGGCCGATCTCCCGCCAGTCTCCGCAGGCCATCGTGGACCGGGTGCTCGAACTGCCCGAGGGCAGCCGCTTCCAGGTCCTCTCCCCCCTCGTGCGCGAGCGCAAGGGCGAGTTCGTGGACCTCTTCGCGGACCTCCAGACCAAGGGGTACAGCAGGGCCAGGGTCGACGGCCGGACGATCCAGCTCACCGAGCCGCCCACGCTCAAGAAGCAGGAGAAGCACACCATCGAGGTGGTCGTCGACCGCCTCACGGTGAAGGACAGCGCCAAGCGGCGGCTGACCGACTCGGTCGAGACCGCGCTCGGGCTCTCCGGCGGCATGGTCGTGCTCGACTTCGTCGACCTCCCGGAGGACGACCCCGAGCGCGAGCGGATGTACTCCGAGCACCTGTACTGCCCGTACGACGACCTGTCCTTCGAGGAGCTGGAGCCCCGCTCCTTCTCCTTCAACTCGCCCTTCGGCGCCTGCCCCGACTGCACCGGCATCGGTACGCGCATGGAGGTCGACCCGGAGCTGATCGTCCCCGACGAGGAGAAGTCCCTCGACGAGGGCGCGATCCACCCCTGGTCCCACGGCCACACCAAGGAGTACTTCGGACGGATGATCGGCGGCCTCTCCCAGGCCCTCGGGTTCCGTACGGACATCCCCTGGGCGGGGCTGCCGCAGCGTGCCAAGAAGGCCCTGCTCCACGGCCACAGGACACAGGTCGAGGTCCGCTACCGGAACAGGTACGGCCGCGAGCGCGCCTACACCACCCCCGCCTTCGAAGGGGCGGTCTCCTTCGTCAAGCGGCGCCACACCGAGGCCGAGAGCGACACCAGCAGGGAGCGCTTCGAGGGGTACATGCGCGAGGTGCCCTGCCCGACCTGCGAGGGCACCAGGCTCAAGCCGATCGTCCTGGCCGTCACGGTCATGGACAAGTCCATCGCCGAGGTCTCCGCGCTCTCGATCAGCGACTGTGCCGACTTCCTCGCCAGGCTCACGCTCAACGCGCGCGACAAGAAGATCGCCGAGCGGGTCCTCAAGGAGGTCAACGAACGGCTGAGGTTCCTGGTCGACGTCGGCCTCGACTACCTCTCGCTGAACCGCGCCGCGGGGACCCTCTCCGGTGGTGAGGCCCAGCGCATCCGGCTCGCCACGCAGATCGGCTCCGGTCTGGTCGGGGTGCTGTACGTACTGGACGAGCCGTCCATCGGACTGCACCAGCGGGACAACCACCGGCTGATCGAGACCCTCGTCCGGCTGCGCGACATGGGCAACACCCTGATCGTTGTGGAGCACGACGAGGACACGATCAAGGTGGCCGACTGGGTGGTCGACATCGGCCCCGGCGCGGGTGAGCACGGCGGCAAGGTCGTCCACTCGGGGCCCCTGAAGGGACTGCTGGCCAACAAGGAGTCGATGACCGGCCGGTATCTCTCCGGCAAGCGGTCCATCCCGACCCCCGACGTGCGCCGGCCCGTCGACCCGGGACGGCGGCTCACGGTGCACGGCGCCCGGGAGAACAATCTCCGGGACATCGACGTGTCCTTCCCGCTGGGGGTGTTCACGGCGGTCACGGGCGTCTCGGGCTCCGGCAAGTCGACGCTGGTCAACGACATCCTGTACACGCATCTTGCCCGGGAGCTGAACGGCGCGAAGTCGGTGCCGGGGCGCCACACCCGGGTCGACGGCGACGATCTGGTCGACAAGGTGGTCCATGTCGACCAGTCGCCCATCGGCCGTACGCCCCGCTCCAACCCGGCCACGTACACCGGTGTTTTCGACCATGTCCGCAAGCTCTTCGCGGAGACGATGGAGGCGAAGGTCCGCGGCTACCTCCCGGGCCGCTTCTCCTTCAACGTCAAGGGCGGCCGCTGCGAGAACTGCTCGGGCGACGGCACGATCAAGATCGAGATGAACTTCCTGCCGGACGTCTACGTCCCCTGCGAGGTCTGCCACGGCGACCGCTACAACAGGGAGACGCTGGAGGTCCACTACAAGGGCAAGTCCATCGCCGAAGTGCTGAACATGCCGATCGAGGAGGCGCTGGACTTCTTCGAGGCCGTGCCGACGATCTCGCGCCACCTCAGGACCCTCAACGAGGTGGGCCTCGGCTATGTCCGGCTCGGTCAGTCCGCGCCGACCCTCTCCGGTGGTGAGGCACAGCGGGTGAAGCTGTCGAGCGAGCTGCAGAAGCGTTCCACGGGCCGTACGGTCTACGTCCTGGACGAGCCCACGACGGGTCTGCACTTCGAGGACATCAGCAAGCTGATCGCGGTGCTGTCGGGGCTGGTCGAGAAGGGCAACTCGGTGATCGTCATCGAGCACAACCTGGACGTCATCAAGACGGCGGACTGGGTGGTCGACATGGGACCCGAAGGCGGCAACGGGGGCGGGCTGGTCATCGCGGAGGGCACGCCGGAGCAGGTGGCCGGGGTCCCGGCCAGCCACACCGGCAAGTTCCTGCGGGAGATCCTTGACCCCGAGCGGATCAGCGACGCGGCGACCCCGGCGAAGAAGGCCCCGGCGAGGAAGACGGCGGCCAAGAAGGCGACGGCGGCGGCCAGGACGGCCGCCGCGCGGACGACGGTCACCGCGACGACGGCCGCGGCGAAGAAGGCCGTCGCGAAGAAGGCTCCGGCCAAGAAGTCCGCCACCGGTTCGCGCCGCTCCTGACACCGGCGCCGGGTCCCCCCCCGGCTTCCGTCGTACGCCCGTGCCGTCCGGCCCGGATCCGGCACAATCCGCAGGATGGACGAGACGGTGCGGGCGGACGACGGGGTACGGCTCTGGGCCACGCGAGCGGCGGACGGGCCGGGCGAGCCCGTGATCCTCTGCCACGGCGGCCCGGGCCTCTGGGACACCCTGGAGGCCCCGGCCGCGCTGCTCGCCGGCACCGGCGGCGGCGAGGGGACACGGGGCCGCCCCGTCGTCCGGTGGGACCAGCGGGGCTGCGGACGCTCCCAGCGCTCCGGGCCGTACCGCGCCGACCGCTCGGTGGCCGATCTCGACACCGTACGGCGCCACTTCGGCCTGGAGCGCACGGCACTGCTCGGCCACTCCTGGGGCGCGCATCTCGCCCTGAGCTACGCCCTGGCCCACCCCGCCCGGGTCAGCGCGCTGATCTACGTCTCGGGCACGGGCATCGACGAGGACGCCACCTGGCACCCGCACTACAAGGACGCCTTCCACCGGAAGCTGGGCGCGCACCGGCGGCGCTGGGAGGAGCTGAGCGACCGGGGCGAGGACCGCACCCCGGAGGAGGGCCGTGAACTGGCCGTCCTCCAGTGGTCGGTGGAGTTCGAGGCCGCACCGGACCGGGCGCGGGAGTACGCCGAGGCCATGGCGACCCCCTGGTTCGGCGTCAACCACCCGTGCAACACCGCCCTGGTCGCGGAGATGCGGCAGAGCCTCGCCACGGGCTCGCCGCGCGAGCGGTGCGCGGCGCTGGAGGTCCCCGTACTGATCGTGGACGGCGAGCGGGACATCAGGCCCCGCTGGGCGGTGGACTCGCTGGAGCGCGCCCTGCCGCGGGTGACCAGGACCACCCTGGCCGGTGCCGGCCACCTGCCCTGGACGGAGGACCCGGAGGGCTTCCGCGCAGCGGTCGCCGCGTTCCTCGGCTGAGCCCGTCCCCGGTGCCGCGACCGGACGAACAGGCCTGGATGTTAGTTACCCAAAGCATTTTCTACCCCAGGTGTGTGTATGGGGCAAGTGCTTCTTCGGCCATCCGGAACCGGCATGATGGGGCGGATGGACGGTCCCCCTGCCCGCGAGCGCGATGCCCCCGGCGGCATCGCCGAACTGCAGGTTCTGCTGAGTGCCCTCGCGTACGACATCACCCGGCCCCGCTCCCACGAACTGCTCGTGAGCATGGCCGGGGCCCCCGTCGACCGGGCGGGCGTCGCGCTGCTGCGGGTCCTGGTGCACGAGGGGGAGCCGCTGCGCATCGGCCGGATCGCGGAGCGGCTCGGCGTCCGCGCCCCGCATGTCACCCGGCAGGTCAGGGAGTTGGAGCGGCAGGGTCTCCTCGTGCGGGTGGCGGAGGCGGCGGACCGGAGGGCCCAGCGGGTGGCGCCCACCGGCAAGGGGCTCGACACCCTCGCGCGGCTCGACCGGGCGGCCCAGGCGCTGCTCGCCGAGAGCCTCGAAGGGGTGCCCGCCGACCGGATCGGTCACACGATCGAGGTACTGCGCCGGATCTCGGTCGCCCGACGGCCGGGCGATCCACTCGTCGGCGGCCGCTGAACGGCCGCCGGAACGGCCCCGGTATCGTCACGTATGTCACCGACACCCCTCCGTGCCGAGGGCACCCGTTCGGACCCCCAGAACAGTGGAGACACCATGGCCGGCTCGCCCGCCCCCCGCCGTACCGTGCTGAAGGGCGCCGCGCTCGCCGGTGCCGCCGGGCTGGGGGTGGCGGCCTGCTCCACCGAGTCGAAGCTCGGCCACGCGGAGACGCCCACGCCCACCACCCCGGTCGAACTGGGCGCGGCGTCCGACGTGCCCGTCGGCGGCGCCAAGCTCTACAAGAAGCAGCGCGTCGTGGTGAGCTGCCCGGCGAAGGGCCGGTACAAGGCGTTCAGCGCGCAGTGCACCCACGCGGGCTGTCTGCTCGGGGAGCTGGAGGGCACGGTGGGCGACTGCCCGTGCCACGGCAGCAAGTTCGACGTCACGACGGGGCAGGTGCTGCGCGGCCCGGCCACCGTCCCGCTGCCCGAGGTGCCCGTCACGGAGCGGGACGGAAAGCTCGTCGCGGGCCCCGAGGCCTGAGAGCCTGTCGGGCCACCCGGCCCGAGGCCGCGCGGAGGTCCTGCTGTCGGTCCCCGACAGTAGGGTGGAGTGTATGGCCGACCCCTCCAGCTACCGCCCCAAGCCGGGACAGATCCCCGACTCGCCGGGGGTCTACAAATTCCGCGACGATCACCGCCGGGTGATCTACGTCGGGAAGGCGAAGAGCCTCCGGCAGCGGCTCGCCAGCTACTTCCAGGACCTGGCGGGTCTGCATCCGCGCACCCGCACGATGGTCACCACCGCCGCCTCCGTCGAGTGGACCGTCGTCTCCACCGAGGTCGAGGCGCTGCAGCTCGAATACTCCTGGATCAAGGAGTTCGACCCCCGCTTCAACGTCAAGTACCGCGACGACAAGAGCTATCCGTCCCTCGCGGTCACGCTCAACGAGGAGTTCCCGCGCGTCCAGGTGATGCGCGGCGCCAAGAAGAAGGGCGTGCGCTACTTCGGACCGTACGGACACGCCTGGGCCATCCGCGAGACGGTCGACCTGATGCTCCGTGTCTTTCCCGTACGGACCTGCTCCGCCGGGGTGTTCAAGAACGCGGCACGTACCGGCCGGCCCTGCCTCCTCGGCTACATCGGCAAGTGCTCGGCGCCCTGCGTCGGCCGCGTCACCCCGCAGGAGCACCGCGAACTGGCGGAGGATTTCTGCGACTTCATGGCCGGCCGCACCGGCACGTACATCCGCCGTCTGGAGCGGCGGATGACGGAGGCGGCCGAGGAGATGGAGTACGAGAAGGCCGCCCGGCTGCGTGACGACATAGGCGCGCTGCGCCGCGCGATGGAGAAGAACGCGGTCGTGCTCGCCGACGCCACCGACGCCGACCTGATAGCGGTCGCCGAGGACGAGCTGGAGGCCGCCGTCCAGATCTTCCACGTACGCGGCGGCCGGGTCCGCGGCCAGCGCGGCTGGGTCACCGACAAGGTCGAGGCCGTCAGCACGGCCGGCCTCGTCGAGCACGCCCTCCAGCAGCTCTACGGGGAGGAGCGCGGCGACGCGGTCCCCAAGGAGGTGCTGGTCCCCGCGCTGCCCGCGGACCCCGCCGGGACCGAGGCGCTCACCGAGTGGCTGAGCGAGCGGCGCGGCGCCCAGGTCTCCCTGCGGATCCCGCAGCGCGGCGACAAGAAGGACCTGATGGCGACCGTCGGGCGGAACGCGCAGCAGTCCCTCGCCCTGCACAAGACCAAGCGCGCCAGCGACCTCACCACCCGCTCCCGCGCCCTGGAGGAGATCTCCGAGGCGCTCGGCCTGGACAGCGCGCCGCTGCGCGTCGAGTGCTACGACATCTCGCACTTCCAGGGCGACGACGTGGTGGCGTCGATGGTGGTCTTCGAGGACGGCCTCGCCCGGAAGAGCGAGTACCGCCGCTTCCAGATCAAGACGTTCGAAGGCCAGGACGACGTCCGGTCGATGCACGAGGTGATCACGCGCCGCTTCCGCCGCTACCTCCTGGAGAAGGAGAAGACCGGGGAGTGGTCGGAACAGCCGGAGCAGCAGTCCGAGCGGCGGTCCGAGCCGCAGCCCGACCAGCAGCCTGAGCTCCTCACCGAGGACGACGGCCGGCCCAAGCGCTTCGCCTACCCGCCCCAGCTGCTCGTCGTCGACGGCGGACAGCCCCAGGTCGCGGCGGCCAAGCGGGCCCTGGACGAGCTGGGCATCGACGACGTCGCCGTCTGCGGTCTCGCCAAGCGCCTCGAAGAGGTCTGGCTGCCCGACGAGAGCGACCCCGTGGTGCTGCCCCGCTCCAGCGAGGGCCTCTACCTCCTTCAGCGGGTCCGGGACGAGGCGCACCGCTTCGCCATCACCTATCAGCGGGCGAAGCGGGCCAAACGGGTCAGGACGAGCCCGCTCGATGACGTCGCGGGCCTCGGCGAGTCCCGCAAACAGGCGCTCATCAAGCATTTCGGCTCGGTGAAGCGGCTCCGGCAGGCGACAATCGACCAGATCTGCGAGGTGCCGGGCGTGGGCCGCAAGACGGCCGAGTCCGTAGCCGTGGCCCTGGCCGCGGCGGCCCCCGCGGCACCCGCCGTGAACACGGCGACAGGAGAGATCATGGAAGACAACGGGGGAACGGCGCATGACTGAGCACGACCGGGACGGAGCAGGGCACGTGAGTACGGGCACCACGAAGGAGAACGGCGAGGCCGTCGAGGCGGCCATCCCCGAGCTGGTGATCATCTCCGGCATGTCCGGCGCGGGCCGCAGCACCGCGGCCAAGTGCCTGGAGGACCTCGGCTGGTTCGTCGTGGACAACCTGCCGCCCGCGCTGATCCCCACCATGGTGGAGCTGGGCGCCCGCTCGCAGGGCAACGTGGCGCGGATCGCCGTCGTCGTGGACGTCCGCGGCCGGCGCTTCTTCGACAACCTCCGCGAGTCGCTGGCGGACCTCGACGCCAAGCAGGTCACCCGGCGCATCGTCTTCCTGGAGTCCTCCGACGAGGCGCTGGTGCGCCGCTTCGAGTCCGTACGCCGCCCGCACCCCCTCCAGGGCGACGGGCGGATCGTCGACGGCATCGAGGCCGAGCGCGATCTGCTCAGGGAGCTGCGCGGCGACGCCGACCTGGTGATCGACACCTCCAGCCTCAACGTCCACGAACTGCGCGCCAAGATGGACGCCCAGTTCGCCGGCGACGAGAAGCCGGAGCTGCGGGCCACGGTCATGTCGTTCGGCTACAAGTACGGCCTGCCCGTCGACGCCGACCTGGTGGTGGACTGCCGCTTCCTGCCCAATCCGCACTGGGTCCCCGAGCTGCGCCCCTTCACCGGGCTCAACGACGAGGTCTCCGCGTACGTCTTCAACCAGCCGGGCGCCAAGGAGTTCCTCGACCGCTACACCGAGCTGCTGCAGCTCATCGCCGCCGGATACCGGCGTGAGGGCAAGCGGTACGTGACCGTCGCCGTCGGCTGCACGGGCGGCAAGCACCGCTCCGTGGCCATGTCCGAGAAGCTCGGTGCCCGTCTCGTCGCCGAGGGCATGGAGACCGTCGTCGTCCACCGGGACATGGGGCGCGAGTGACCGGACGCACCTTCCGGATGCGCCGGCTGCGCCGGGGCATCCCCGCGCTGTCGGGGCGCGGAGCGGCCGCCCAGCCCAAGGTCGTCGCGCTCGGCGGCGGCATGGGGCTCTCCGCGTCCCTCGCCGCGCTCCGCCGGATCACCGGCGATCTCACGGCGGTCGTCACGGTGGCCGACGACGGAGGCTCCAGCGGCCGGCTCCGCGAGGAGCTGGGGGTGTTGCCCCCCGGCGACCTGCGCAAGGCCCTCGCCGCGCTCTGCGGTGACGACGACTGGGGCCAGACCTGGGCCAGGGTGATCCAGCACCGCTTCCAGTCCCAGGGCGACCTGCACGAGCACGCGGTCGGCAATCTGCTGATCGTCGCGCTCTGGGAGCAGCTGGGCGACCATGTCCAGGCGCTGGACCTGGTCGGCAAGCTCCTCGGCGCGCACGGCCGGGTGCTGCCCATGTCGGCCGTACCCCTGGAGCTCCAGGCGCTGGTACGGGGCCACGACCCGGCGCGCCCGGACGAGGTCGACACGGTGCGCGGCCAGGCGACCGTCGCGCTCACCCCGGGTGAGGTGCAGTCCGTCCACCTGGTGCCGAACGACCCGCCGGCGGTCCCCGAGGCGGTCGCCGCGGTCCTGGACGCCGACTGGGTGGTCCTCGGCCCCGGCTCCTGGTTCTCCTCGGTGATCCCGCATCTGCTGGTGCCCGAACTGCTCGACGCGCTCGTCGAGACGAAGGCCCGCCGGGTCCTCTCGCTGAACCTCGTACCGCAACCCGGCGAAACCGATGGCTTCTCACCGCAGCGTCATTTGGAGGTTTTGGGGCGACACGCCCCTAAACTCGCCTTGGACGTGGTGCTGGCCGACGAGGCCGCCGTGCCCGACAGCGAATCGCTCTCCGATGCCGCCCGGCGGTTCGGTGCCGCCGTCGAGCTGGCGCCGGTGGCAGCGCCCGGCGGTTCCCCCAAGCACGACCCGGAGCTGCTGGCAGCCGCGTACGACCGTATTTTTCGGATGCATGGAAGGATCGGCCCATGGCGATGACGCCAGCGGTGAAGGACGAGATCGCCCGCCTCCCCGTCACCCGGACGTGCTGCAGGAAGGCGGAGGTCTCGGCGATCCTTCGGTTCGCGGGCGGGCTGCACCTGGTGAGCGGGCGCATCGTGATCGAGGCGGAGCTGGACACCAGCATCGCCGCGCGCCGGCTCCGCAAGGACATCCTGGAGATCTTCGGACACAATTCCGAGCTCGTGGTGATGGCACCCGGCGGGCTGCGCCGCGGCAGCCGTTACGTCGTACGGGTGATTACGGGCGGTGACCAGCTCGCCCGTCAGACCGGCCTGGTCGACGGCCGGGGCCGCCCGATCCGGGGGCTGCCGCCCCAGGTGGTCTCGGGGGCCACCTGTGACGCGGAGGCCGCCTGGCGTGGCGCGTTCCTGGCGCACGGCTCGCTCACGGAACCCGGCCGCTCCTCCTCGCTGGAGGTGACCTGCCCGGGCCCGGAGGCCGCGCTCGCACTGGTGGGCGCGGCCCGCAGGCTCCAGATCGCCGCCAAGGCGCGCGAGGTGCGCGGGGTGGACCGCGTGGTCGTGCGGGACGGTGACGCCATCGGCGCGCTGCTCACCCGGCTCGGCGCGCACGAGTCGGTGCTGGCCTGGGAGGAGCGGCGGATGCGCCGCGAGGTCCGGGCCACGGCCAACCGGCTCGCCAACTTCGACGACGCGAACCTGCGCCGTTCCGCCCGCGCGGCGGTGGCCGCGGGGGCCCGGGTGCAGCGCGCGCTGGAGATCCTGGGCGAGGAGGTGCCCGAGCATCTGGCCGCCGCGGGCCGGCTCCGTATGGAGCACAAGCAGGCGTCGCTGGAGGAGCTGGGCGCGCTCGCCGACCCGCCGCTGACGAAGGACGCGGTGGCCGGCCGGATCCGGCGGCTGCTGGCGATGGCCGACAAGCGGGCGCAGGACCTCGGGATCCCGGGTACGGAGTCCAATCTGAGCGAGGAGCTGGCCGACGGCCTCGTCGGGTAGCCGGGCCCCGCCCGTGCCCCGGTGCACCACCCGGGCCTGCCCCCGCGCACCACCGCTGCCGGTACCGAAAGGTGCCGGCAGCAGGTATTTTGCGGCCCCTCGGGGCACTCTTGACATGATCATGAAGCCTGGTCAGCCTGACGTCTGTTCATGGACATGGCAGTCGACGTCGACGGCAAGAGGGGCACATGAGACGAAGAGCGGGATCGATCCTGGTGGCGGGCGCGCTGCTGCTGGGCGGAATGACGGCGGCCACCGCCGCCCAGGCACAGCCGGCGCCCGGCGCGACGGCCGGAGAGGGGACCGCCGCCGACGCGGTGAAGGTCTTCGACGCCGAGGTCACCAAGGAGCAGGTCCCCCTGCTCCTCGCGGCCGGCCAGGACGCGCACGAACTGAGCGAACGGGCCCCCGAGAAGGGCACCGCGAAGGTCGAGGTCTTCCTCACCGACGCCCAGGCGCGCGACCTGGAGCGGCAGGGCGTCACCGTCACCGAACGCACGGTGTCCGCCGGGGCCGCCGGACGGCTCCGGGCCGCCGGGGACGGGGTGTTCCGCCCGTACAGCGGTCCGGGCAACCTCCAGGAGGAGATCGTCAGCGCCGGGCAGGCCAACCCCCGGATCGCGAAGGTCGTCTCCCTCGGCAAGACCCTGCGCGGCCAGGACATCCTCGCCCTCAAGCTCAGCAAGGGCGCGCGGACCACCAAGGACGGCGCCAAGCCGTCCGTGCTGTACATGTCCAATCAGCACGCCCGGGAGTGGATCACCCCCGAGATGACCCGCCGGCTGATGCACCACTACATCGACAACTACGGCAAGGACCGGCGGATCACGAAGATCGTCGACTCCACCGAGCTGTGGTTCGTCCTCTCCGCCAACCCCGACGGCTACGACTTCACCCACAGCTCCGACAGCAACCGGCTGTGGCGCAAGAACCTCCGTGACGTCAACGGGGACGGGCAGATCACCTCCGGGGACGGCGTCGACCTCAACCGGAACTTCGCCTACAAGTGGGGCTACGACGACGAGGGTTCGTCGCCGCGCCCGGCGAGCGAGACCTACCGCGGCGACGGCCCCGGCTCCGAGCCGGAGACCCAGGCCATCGACCGGTTCCAGAAGCGCATCGGCTTCGACTACGGCATCAACTACCACTCCGCCGCCGAACTGCTCCTCTACGGCGTCGGCTGGCAGGTGGCCACCCCGACCCCCGACGACGTGCTCTACAAGGCACTCGCGGGCACTCCGGAGAACCCGGCGGTCCCCGGCTACTACCCGCAGGTCTCCTCCGAGCTGTACACCACCAACGGCGAGGCCGACGGGCATGCCGCGAACGTCAACGGCACGATGATGTTCACCCCGGAGATGACGACCTGTCAGACCGCGTCCGCGCTCGACCCGGACGACGCCTGGGAGGCCAAGGACTGCCGCTCCGGCTTCAACTTCCCCGACGACGAGAAGCTGATCCAGGGAGAGTTCGCCAAGAACATCCCCTTCGCGCTCTCCGTCGCCGAGACCGCCGCCCACCCCGACCAGCCGTCCTCCGCGGTCGGCCTGACCGCACCCGACTTCACCACCGACCCCTTCACCACCTCGTACGCGCGCGGCACCGGCCAGGAGGTCTCCGTCACCGCCCGCAAGGCGCTCCGGAACAAGGAGCTGAAGTACCGCGTCAACGGCGGCCGCGTCCAGACCGGGAAACTCCACGCCTGGAAGGGCGGCAAGACCTACGGCGGCGAGGACAACCTCCACTTCGACGAGTACCGCGGGACAACCGGCCTCGCTCGTACGGGTGACAAGGTCGAGGTCTGGTTCACCGCGCGCACGGCGAGCGGGAAGCCCACCGCCAGCGAGCACTTCAGCTACACCGTGGCCGAACGCCCCCGCGCCGACACCCTCGTGATCGCCGAGGAGGGCGCGCCCGCCCAGCGGACCGGCGCCTACGTCGACGCGCTGCGCGCCACCGGCCGTACCGCCGCCGTCTGGGACGTCGCCACCCAGGGCGCCCCGCACCCGCTCGGCGTCCTCGGCCACTTCTCCGCCGCCGTCCACTACACCGGCGCCACGGCCCCCGGCGGCGCCACCCAGCTCGCGCTGCGCGCCTTCCTCAACGAGGGCGGCAAGCTGATCGAGGCCGGCCGGCTCGCCGGCGGCAGCACCCGGATCGGCCGCGCCGCCACCGACGACATCAGCCAGTACTACTTCGGCGCGTACGGCCGCACCGCCACCTCCGGCGCCACCGGCTTCACCGGCGCCGGGACGCTCACCGGCGCGGGCGGCGCCCTGACCGATCTGCCCGGCACCCCGCTGAACCAGGTGGGCGCGTACACGGTCACCTCCGACACGCTGGACCCGGCGGCGTATCCGCAGTTCGCCGGCGCCCAGACGGGCTCGTACGCGGGCGTGAGCAACCCGTACGCGCCCTACGCCGGCCAGTGGATGGCCGCCACCGCCCACCAGGACAACGCCTGGCGCCGCCTCACCCGCACCGTCGACCTGACCGGGGTCAGCGCGGCCGACCGGCCCGAGCTGCGCCTCGCGCTCAACTGGAACACGGAGGAGGGGTACGACCACGCCCTCCTGGAGGCCCGCACCAGCGGCGGCGAGGACTGGACCACCCTGCCCGAGGCCGGCGGCGCGAGCAGCACCGCCGTACCCGCCGAGTGCGAGGCGGGCTTCTTCCTCCAGGGCCACCCGTTCCTCGGCCACTACCTGACGCTCGGCGCCGACGGCTGCACCGCCACCGGCACCAGCGGCGCCTGGAACAGCCTCACCGGCGCCTCCGACGGCTGGCAGCAGGTCGCCTTCGATCTGAGCGCGTACGCGGGCACCAAGGCCGAGCTCTCGCTGAGCTACGTCACCGACCCCGGCAGCGGCGGGCGCGGCCTCTTCGCGGACGACGCGCGCCTGGTCGTGGGCGGCGCGGAGCGGGAGACCGAGGGCTTCGAGACCTCGATGGGCGCGTGGACCGTGCCGGGACCGCCGGCCGGCTCCCCGGCGGTCGCGGGGGACTGGGCACGCTCCCGGACGCTCTTCGCCTCGTACGCCTCGGTCACCACGCGTGACACCGTGCTCTTCGGATTCGGCCTGGAGCACCTGACCGACGCGGGGGAGCGCGCCGCGCTCCTGGACAAGGCGCTGCGCTCGCTCCGGCGCTGATTCCGCAGTCGCGCGCCGGGCGCGCGCGCCCGTACCCGTGCCGGCGGCCGTGCGCCGGCACGGGAACGGGGCCGGGTGCGGGCTGTCCCCGGACCCCGCCGGTTTCCGGGGACACTCGATGTCACCGGCGGGGCCGTGGAGAGGTAGGGTCGTAAGCGGTCGGGGACATCCCATACAACTCGCCGGCGTCGAAACCCGGCGTACCTAACGAGGAGATCGGTTCGTGACGATCCGCGTAGGCATCAACGGCTTTGGCCGCATCGGTCGTAACTACTTCCGCGCGCTGCTGGAGCAGGGTGCAGACATCGAGATCGTGGCTGTCAACGACCTGGGTGACACCGCGACCACGGCACATCTGCTGAAGTACGACACGATCCTGGGCCGCCTCAAGGCCGAGGTGACCCACACCGCCGACACGATCACTGTCGACGGTCACACCATCAAGGTGCTCTCCGAGCGCAACCCGGCCGACATCCCCTGGGGTGAGCTGGGCGTCGACATCGTCATCGAGTCGACCGGCATCTTCACCAAGAAGGCCGACGCCGAGAAGCACATCGCGGGCGGCGCCAAGAAGGTCCTCATCTCGGCTCCGGCCTCGGACGAGGACATCACGATCGTGCTGGGTGTCAACGAGGACAAGTACGACGCGGCCAACCACCACATCATCTCCAACGCCTCCTGCACCACCAACTGCGTGGCGCCGATGGCCAAGGTGCTCCTGGAGAACTTCGGCATCGTCTCCGGCCTGATGACCACGGTCCACGCCTACACCAGCGACCAGCGTCTCCAGGACTTCCCGCACAAGGACCTGCGCCGGGCCCGCGCCGCCGCCGAGAACATCATTCCGGCGAGCACCGGCGCGGCCAAGGCCCTCGGCCTGGTCATCCCGGAGCTGGCGGGCAAGCTCAACGGCATGGCGATGCGCGTGCCGGTCCCGACGGGGTCCGTCACCGACCTGGTCGTCGAGACGGAGCGCGTGGTGACCAAGGACGAGGTCAACGCCGCGTTCCAGAAGGCCGCCCAGGGCGAGCTCAAGGGCTACCTGGACTACACCGAGGACCCGATCGTCTCCTCGGACATCGTCAACTGGCCGGCGTCCTGCACCTTCGACTCCTCCCTGACCATGGTCCAGGGCAAGAGCGTCAAGGTCATCGGCTGGTACGACAACGAGTGGGGCTACTCCAACCGCCTGGTCGACCTGACCGTCTTCGTCGGCGCCCGGCTCTGACGGACACTCCGCGACACGCACCAGGGCGCGTTGCGAAAGTAGCGCCGTCCGCCCGCAGGGCGGGGCTCGCGGCGTCTGGTGCGTGCGATCGCAAGGCGGAGGATCGTCCTCGTACTGGACGTACTTGGACGACTCCGACAACGCAGCGAGCGTGCGTGCCAGGCGTCGCGTGCCAGGCGGGACTTTCGCGACACGCCCTGGGCACCTCGATATGAGTGACAGGGCTCGGCCGGCGCACGAGAGGCGCCGTTCGAGCCCTGTTGGTCTGTCTGTCCAGAGATCCCAAGGAGCCCAGCAGCAGTGAAGACGATCGACGAACTCCTCGCAGAAGGGGTCGCCGGCCGGCGCGTATTCGTCCGTGCCGACCTCAATGTGCCGCTCGACGGCACGACCATCACCGACGACGGCCGTATCCGCGCCGTACAGCCGACGGTCGCCCGGCTCGCCGAGGCCGGCGCCCGGGTCGTCGTCGCCTCGCACCTGGGCCGCCCCAAGGGCGCCCCCGACCCGGCCTTCTCGCTCGCCCCCGCCGCCGCGCGCCTCGGTGAACTCCTCGGCGCCGAGGTGGCCTTCGCGACCGACACGGTCGGCGACTCCGCCCGCGCCACCGTCGCCGCCCTCGCCGACGGCCAGGTCGCCGTCATCGAGAACCTCCGCTTCAACGCGGGCGAGACCGCGAAGGACGACGCCGAGCGCGGCGCCTTCGCCGACCAGCTCGCCTCGCTGGCCGATCTGTACGTGGGCGACGGCTTCGGCGCCGTGCACCGCAAGCACGCCTCCGTCTACGACCTCCCGGCCCGGCTGCCGCACGCCGCGGGCGGCCTCATCGCCACGGAGGTCGGCGTCCTCAAGCGGCTCACCGACGACGTGCGGCGGCCGTACGCCGTCGTGCTCGGCGGCGCCAAGGTCTCCGACAAGCTCGGCGTCATCGACCACCTGCTGGAGAAGGCCGACCGCATCCTGATCGGCGGCGGCATGGCCTACACCTTCCTGAAGGCGCAGGGCCACGAGATCGGCACCTCGCTCCTCCAGGAGGACCAGATCCCGGCCGTCCAGGGCTACCTCAAGCGGGCCGAGGAGCGCGGCGTGGAGTTCGTGCTCCCCGTCGACGTCCTCGTCTCCGCGGAGTTCCCGGACCTCAAGGCCAAGGCGCCCACGCACCCCGCGACCGTGGCCGTGGACGCCATCCCGGCCGGACAGATGGGCCTGGACATCGGCCCCGAGACCGGCCGGCTGTACGCCTCGAAGCTCGCCGACGCGGCGACCGTCTTCTGGAACGGTCCCATGGGCGTCTTCGAACACCCCGACTACGCCGAGGGCACCAAGGCCGTCGCCCAGGCGCTCGTCGACTCCCCGGGCTTCTCGGTCGTCGGCGGTGGGGACTCCGCCGCCGCCGTCCGGATCCTGGGCTTCGACGAGAAGGCATTCGGCCACATCTCGACCGGTGGCGGCGCGAGCCTCGAATACCTCGAGGGCAAGACGCTTCCCGGCCTCGCCGCACTGGAGGACTGAACCCGCATGACCGCTTCGACCGAGAAGACCGGCCGCACCCCGCTGATGGCGGGCAACTGGAAGATGAACCTCAACCACCTTGAGGCCATCGCCCACGTCCAGAAGCTCGCCTTTGCCCTGAGTGACAAGGACTACGACGCCGTGGAGGTCGCCGTGCTGGCGCCCTTCACCGACCTGCGCTCCGTACAGACGCTCGTCGACGGCGACAAACTCAAGATCAAATACGGTGCCCAGGACATCTCGGCGCACGACTCCGGCGCGTACACCGGCGAGATCTCCGGCCCCATGCTGGCCAAGCTGAAGTGCACCTTCGTGGCCGTCGGTCACTCCGAGCGACGCCAGTACCACGCCGAGACGGACGAGATCTGCAACGCCAAGGTGAAGGCCGCGTACAAGCACGGCCTGACCCCGATCCTCTGCGTCGGCGAGGGCCTGGACATCCGCAAGGCCGGTGACCAGGTCTCCTACACGCTCAGCCAGCTCGACGGCGGCCTCAAGGACATCCCGGCCGAGCAGGCCGAGTCCGTGGTGATCGCGTACGAGCCGGTGTGGGCCATCGGCACCGGCGAGGTCGCCACCCCCGAGGACGCGCAGGAGGTCTGCGGCGCGATCCGCGGCCGGCTGGCCGAGCTGTACTCGCAGGAGCTGGCCGACCGGGTCCGGATCCAGTACGGCGGCTCGGTGAAGTCCGGTAACGTCGCCGCGATCATGGCGCAGCCCGATGTGGACGGCGCTCTGGTGGGCGGCGCGGCGCTGGACGCCGACGAGTTCGTCAAGATCGTCAGGTTCCGCGACCAGTAGGACCGACCCGGTCGGTCCCGGTATGCGGGGGCGCGGATCCGTCGTACCCTGGCGGGGGTCGAGTGGGTATTTCCGGTGCGTAATCGCGGGAGATGCCACCCGGCCCCCGCTGTTCTTTATGCTTTATGCGTTCTGCTGATAATCAGTCCCGTTGATCCAGTCCGAGGAAGTTGGTCCAGCCGTGGTTATGGGGTTCTCGATCGCCCTCATCGTCTTCAGCCTGCTGCTGATGCTGCTGGTGCTGATGCACAAGGGAAAGGGCGGCGGCCTCTCCGACATGTTCGGTGGCGGAATGCAGTCCTCCGTCGGCGGGTCCTCGGTCGCCGAGCGCAACCTCGACCGCATCACCGTCGTGGTCGGGCTGCTGTGGTTCGCGTGCATTGTCGTGCTTGGCCTCGTGCTCAAGCTGGACAGCTGACCCGGACCCCGGGTACGGCCGCGGTACGGGGCCGCGGGCGCGGCCTATCATGGGTTGCGCGACCGGCTGCAGGAGGGTAACTCCCTTCACTGGACGCGCGTTGGGCCTTACGTAGACTGGGGCGCCCGGCAGCGGAGCTGCCTACCGATGCATTGCGGCACCATCACGCAGGGAGTTACGACCGTGGCAAGTGGCAACGCGATCCGGGGAAGCCGGGTCGGAGCGGGGCCGATGGGTGAGGCCGAGCGCGGCGAGTCCGCGCCCCGCCTGCGCATCTCCTTCTGGTGCTCGAACGGGCACGAGACGGTGCCGAGCTTCGCCAGTGACGCACAGGTTCCGGAGACGTGGGACTGCCCGCGCTGCGGATTCCCGGCCGGTCAGGACCGGGACAATCCGCCGGACCCGCCGCGCACGGAGCCGTACAAGACCCATCTCGCTTATGTGCGGGAGCGGCGCAGTGACGCGGACGGCGAGGCGATTCTCGCCGAAGCCCTCGCCAAACTGCGCGGCGAACTTTAAGGACCGTACCGCTTCCGGTACGGGAGAGATTTTCCGGCCGGACACGTGGCGCGTGTCCGGCCGAACCGTTTTTGCCCGCGTCGCGTCCTTTCGGCGCCGCCGCTCTCCGGCCGCATTGTCAGTGGCACCCCTTACGGTCTGTAGCAGTCGACCGGAGGGGAGCGGTGATGACATCTGTCGGCACGGTGGAGGTACGGGCGCCCGCCTGGCGCGGGGGGTTCGGGCGGTTGTGGTCCGCCGCGGTCGTCTCGCGGTTCGGCGACGCGCTGCGGACGGCGGCCCTGCCGCTGCTCGCCGCCTCGCTCACCGACGATCCGTTGCTGATCGCCTCGGTGACGGCCTGCGGCTATCTGCCATGGCTGCTGTTCGGGCTGGTCGGCGGGGCGGTCGCGGACCGGGTGGACCAGCGGCGGGCGATGTGGGGCGTCGACCTGGTGCGCGGCGCGCTGATGGCGGCGTTCGCCGTGGCCGTCGGCCTCGGCCACGCGTCGATCGCGCTCCTCCTCGCCCTCGCCTTTCTCCTCACGACGCTCCAGACGCTCTTCGACAACGCGGCCACCGCCCTGCTGCCCTCGCTCGTGCCGCAGCCGGCCCTCGCCGGTGCCAACGCCCGGCTGATGACCGGGCAGCAGCTAGCGAGCGGTTTCCTCGCCGCCCCGCTGGTCCCCGTGCTGCTGGTCGTCGGGGTGGCCGCCCCGCACGCGGCCAACGCCCTCACGTACGGGGTGGCGGCCCTGCTGATCGCCTCCCTGCGGATCGCGGCGCCGGAGCGGCCGCCCCGCACATCGGGATCCACCCTGCGCGCCGAGATCGCGGCGGGGATCCGGTTCCTGGCGGCGGACCGGACGCTGCGCGGGCTGTGCCTGGCCACGACGCTCTGCAACGTCGCGATGGGCGGACTCATCGCCACGCTGGTGCTGCACGTCACGGGCTGGCTGGACGGCGGTGACCGGGCGTACGCGCTGACGCTCACGGCCTTCGGCGCGGGGAGCGTGGTGGGCGGTCTCATAGCCGGGCGGCTCACCGAGCGGATCGGGCGCCTCCGGGCGATATTCCTGGCCGGGGCCCTGCAAATCTGCTGTCTGGTGGCGCTGGGCTCGGTGCGGGAGATCTGGGTGCCCGCCCTCTGCCTCGGGGTGTTCGGCACGATGAACATGGTGTGGAACGTCAGCCAGACCACCCTGATGCAGGAGCGCAGCCCCCGCGAGATGCTGGGCCGGATCAGCTCGGCCTTCCGTACGCTCTCGCTCGCCGGGGCGCCGCTCGGCGCGCTGCTGGCGGGGGCCGCGGCAGCCGGCTGGGGACTGAACACCCCCGCCCTGCTCGCCGCCGGGCTCTTCGTACTGGCTGTCGCCTCGCTCGGCACTCTGATCAATTAAGTTGGGACCGGCAGTGGGGGCAGACAGACTCGCAGGCGTACACAGACACGCACGCACACAGGCACGAGAAGAAGTGGGCTGATGTCCGAGATGAACGCGGAAAGCCGTACCAGGCTCAACCGGACGCCCGAGTGGAGCGCCCTGGGCAAGCACCGGGAGCAGCTGGCGGGGACCTCCCTCCGGGAGCTGTTCGCCGCCGACCCGGCGCGCGGCACCGGCTACACCCTCCAGGTGGGTGACCTGTACCTGGACTACTCCAAGCACCTGGTGACGGACGAGACGCTGGCGCTCCTGCGCGAACTGGCCGCGTCCACCGGGGTCACGGAGCTGCGGGACGCGATGTTCTGCGGCGAGAAGATCAACACCACGGAGGACCGCGCCGTCCTGCACACCGCGCTCCGCGCCCCGCGCGACGCCGTGATCGAGGTCGACGGGGAGAACGTCGTCCCGGCGGTGCACGCAGTCCTCGACCGGATGGCAGCCTTCGCCGACCAGGTCAGGCACGGCGAGTGGACGGGCCACACGGGCCTGCCCATCAGGAACATCGTCAACATCGGCATCGGCGGCTCCGACCTCGGCCCCGCCATGGCCTACGAGACGCTGCGCTCCTTCACCGACCGCGACCTGACGGTCCGTTTCGTCTCGAACGTGGACGGCGCGGACCTGCACGAGGCGGTACGGGACCTGGACCCGGCCCAGACGCTCTTCATCGTCGCGTCCAAGACGTTCACCACGATCGAGACCATCACCAACGCCACCTCGGCCCGCAACTGGCTGCTGACGGAGCTGCGGGTCGGTCCCGAGGCGATCGCCAAGCACTTCGTGGCGCTCTCCACGAACGCCGAGAAGGTCGCCGACTTCGGCATCGACACGGCGAACATGTTCGAGTTCTGGGACTGGGTCGGCGGACGCTACTCGTACGACTCGGCCATCGGGCTCTCGCTGATGATCGCGATCGGCCCCCGCCGGTTCCGCGAGATGCTGGACGGCTTCCACCTCGTCGACGAGCACTTCCGCACCGCGCCCCCCGAGGAGAACGCGCCGCTGCTGCTCGGGCTGCTGGGGGTCTGGTACGGAGCGTTCTTCGACGCCCAGTCGCACGCCGTCCTGCCGTACAGCCACTACTTGTCGAAGTTCACGGCCTACCTCCAGCAGCTCGACATGGAGTCCAACGGCAAGTCCGTGGACCGGGACGGCAATCCGGTGGAATGGCAGACAGGGCCCGTCGTCTGGGGCACCCCGGGCACCAACGGCCAGCACGCGTACTACCAGCTCATCCACCAGGGGACGAAGGTCATCCCGGCCGACTTCATCGGCTTCGCCCGGCCCGTGGACGATCTGCTGCCGGGCCTGGTCGCCCAGCACGACCTGCTGATGGCCAACTTCTTCGCCCAGACCCAGGCGCTCGCCTTCGGCAAGACGCCCGAGGAGGTACGGGCCGAGGGGGTGGCCGAGGAGCTGGTGCCGCACAAGACGTTCCGCGGCGACCACCCGACCACGACGATCCTCGCGGAGACGCTGACCCCGTCCGTCCTGGGCCAGTTGATCGCCCTGTACGAGCACAAGGTGTTCGTCCAGGGCGCCGTGTGGAACATCGACTCCTTCGACCAGTGGGGCGTCGAACTCGGCAAGGTCCTCGCCAAGGAGATCGAGCCCGTGCTCACCGGAGAGGCCCCGGGCGGGCAGCTCGACGCCTCGACCGCGGCGCTCGTCGCCACGTACCGCTCGCTGCGGGGCCGCTGAGCCGATGGGGGAGGGGGTGCGGAGGCTGCGGCCGCCGAACAACACGCTGGACGAGCGTGCCGTCGGCTGGTGGCGCGCGCAGTGCCTGCTGACGACCCTGGTCCCGGTGGCCGTGCTGACCGCGCTCGGCGTGTTCATCGCCCCCGCGCGGGGATGGCTGCTGGGTCCGGCGGCCGTCCTCGCGGTGCTGGGCCTCGCCGGTACGGCGCTCATACCCGTGTGGTGGTTCAGGGTGCACCGCTGGGAGGTGACGGACGAGGCCGTCTACGTCCGGACCGGCTTCTTCCGGCAGGAGTGGCGGATCGCGCCGATGTCCCGGATCCAGACCGTGGACACCGTGCGCGGCCCGCTGGAGCAGCTCTTCAGGCTCTCCACGGTCATCGTCACGACCGCCTCGTCCAAGGGCGCCGTGCACATCCGGGGCCTCGACCACGAGCTGGCGGCGGACCTCGCCGAGCGGCTGACCCACATCACCCAGGCCACGCCCGGGGACGCGACATGAGCGGCCCTCCGGAACCGGCGCCGGAGGCGGTGGGCCCGGCTCCGGTCACCGCTCCCGAGGCGGAGGCCGTGGGTCCCGTCCCGACCCCTGGGGCTGATTCCCCGGCTTCCGCGGCTGATTCCCCGGCTTCCGGGGCGGAGTGGCGGCGGCTCGACCGGCGCACTCTCCTGGTCACCGCCCTCGTCCTGGCCGGGGTCGTCCTCGGCGCCGGGCTGCCCACCGCCGTCGGGATGGCCGGCCGGATGCCGCTGTGGGAGTCGGTGGCCTGGGTGGTGGCCGGGGCCGCGCTGCTGGTCGTCGCCGGCACGGGCGGCGAGTACATCCGCTGGCGCCGCACCCGCTACCGGATAGGGCCCGAGCGCGCCGAACTCCACACGGGGCTGTTCCTGGTCAAGCGCCGCTCACTGGCCCGGGAACGGATCCGCAGCGTCGACCTGACCGCGCATCCGCTGCTGCGGATCCTCGGCCTCGTGAAGGTCCGTATCGGCACCGGCGAGCACTCCGGCGGCGAATCCACACTGGAACTCGACCCGGTCACCCGCGCCGAGGGCGAACGGCTCCGTACGGAACTGCTCGACCGGCCACCGGGTGAGCCGGGCACCCACCCCGAGGGCATGCTCGCCGCCCTCGACCCCGGCTGGATCCGGTACGCGCCGATCTCCTTCGTCGCCCCGGTGCTCGGCGGCGCCGCGGCCGGCGGACTGCTCCAGATCAGCGAGTGGTTCGGCGCGCAGACCCAGGTCATCGACTGGGTGTGGGACCTCTTCGAGACCACCCCGCTCGTCTGGACGATCCTGGCCCTGGTGGCCGCGGCGGCCCTCGCGGGCGTCGTCGGCGCGCTCGGCCTGTGGGTCGAGATGTGGTGGAACTACCGGCTGGAGCGCGAGCCGGGCGGCACCCTGCGGGTCCGCCGTGGACTGCTCACCTCCCGCTCGGTCTCCATCGAGGAACGCCGGCTGCGCGGCGTGGAACTCGTCGAACCGCTCGGCGTCCGGCTGGCCGGTGCGGCGCGGGTGGACGCGGTCGCCACCGGCCTCACCCAGGACGAGGAGGACGAGCACGCCGACAACAAGGCGCTGCTGCCCGCCGCGCCCCGCGCCGTGGCCCACGCGGTGGCCGCCCGCGTGCTGCGCGAGGCCGTCTCCCCGACGGACCCGGCGGGCGGGGCGCCGCTGACCCGGCACCCGCGCGCCGCCCGGGGCCGCAGACTGCGCTGGGCCCTGGCCGCCGCCCTGCTCCCGGTGGCGCTGCTCGCGGGGCTCGGCCTGCTGCTGACCGACGTGCTCCTGCGGGTGGCGGCGGCCTGCGCGGTGCTGCTGCTCCCCGCGGCTGTCCTGCTCGCGCTCGACGCCTACCGCAATCTCGGCCATGGACTCGGCGGCGGCTATCTCGTGGCCCGCTCGGGCACGGTCCGCCGCTCGACGGTGGCGCTCCAGCGCTCCGGGGTGATCGGCTGGACCGTCAAGCAGTCCCTCTTCCAGCGCCGGGCCGGGCTGGTCACCCTGACGGCGACGACGGCCGCGGGAGAGGGCGCGTACCACGTGTACGACGCCGCGGAGAGCGAGGCGCTGGCCTTCGCGGAGACGGCGGTCCCGGGCCTGCTGACGCCGTTCCTGGAGCCGACGGAGCCGACAGCGCCGACGGAGCCGGCGGAGTCGACCGCGCCGGTGGAACCGCGGAAGCACTGATCCGCCCTGCGGGGGCGGGCCGTACACACGTACGCGCGGCCCGGACCGCCGGAGAGGCGAGCCGGGCCGCGGGTACGGGCGGGCAGGGGTGACCTCAGGCGGAGGCCGGGGGGTACAGGGCGCGGGGGAGGGCCGAGGCCGCCGCCGCGTCGAGCAGCCACAGGGTGCGGCTGCGGCCGTACGCACCCGCCGCCGGGGCCTGGATCTCTCCCGCGCCGGACAGCGCGATCTCCGCCGCCTTCGCCTTGTCCTCGCCCGCCGCCAGCAGCCAGACCTCGTGCGCCGCGCGGATCGCGGGCAGGGTGAGGGAGATCCGCAGCGGCGGCGGCTTGGGCGCGCCATGCACCGCGACCACCGTGCGCTCGGTCTCCCGGACACCCGGCAGCTCCGGGAAGAGCGACGCGACATGGGTGTCGGGGCCGACCCCCAGCATCAGCACGTCGAACGTCGGCACCGGGCCGTGGTCCTCGGGCCGGGCCGCCGCCGCCAGCTCCGTGGCGTACGCGGCCGCCGCCGCCTCCACATCGCTTCCGTACGGACCGTCCGAGGCGGCCATCGCGTGCACCCGCTTCGGGTCCAGCGGCACCGAGTCGAGCAGCGCCTCCCGCGCCTGGGTGACATTGCGCTCCGGGTCGCCCTCCGGGAGGAAGCGCTCGTCGCCCCACCACAGATCGAGCCGCGACCAGTCGATCGCGTCCCTGGCGGGCGCCGCAGACAGCGCGGCCAGCAGACCGTTGCCGTTACGCCCGCCCGTGAGGACCACCGACGCAGAGCCGCGGGCGGCCTGGGCGTCCACGATCTTCGTGATCAGCCGGGCTGCCGCGGCCTGCGCCATCAGCTCCTTGTCGCGGTGCACGACGAGCTGGGGAGTGCTCACTTCGACGCCGCCTTCTTCACCGGCATGCTCGCCGGCGTGACCGGATGCGCGGGCGTGTGCTCCGACGACCCCGCCTCCCGCGTCGGCAGCGGCGACTTCGCTTCCCCCAGCCGGTGCACACCGAACTTCAGCGCCGAGGCGTAGATGTCGTCCGGGTCCAGCCGGCGCAGCTCCTCCGCGATCAGCTCCGAGGTCTCCCGGCGCTTCAGCGCGACCGCGCGGTCCGGCTGACCCTGGATGGAGAGCGTGGCGAGCGCGCCGTCGGCCCGGTCGAGCGTGATCGGCCCGCAGGTCGTCTCCATCCGTACGGCCGTGAGCCCGGGGCCCGACGAGACCGAGCGCCGCACCGGCACCCGTAGCCGGTTCGCCAGCCACATCGCGAGCAGCTCACCGCTCGGATTGTGCTCCTCGCCCTCCACCTCCACCGAGGTGACCGAGCAGTCCACCTGGTCCAGGGCCGCCGCGACCATCGAGCGCCACGGGGTGATCCTCGTCCAGGACAGGTCCGTGTCGCCCGGGGTGTAGGCGTCGGCGCGGGCCGTCAGCTCCTGCACCGGGTGCTCGGCGGCGTACGTGTCCGTCACCCGGCGCTGTGCCAGCCTGCCCAGCGCGTCCTTCGCCGGGTTGACCGGCGCGTTGACCGGCCACCACACCACCACGGGGGCGTCGGGCAGCAGCAGCGGCAGCACCACCGACTGGGCGTGGTCCATCACCTCGCCGTACAGCCGCAGGACGACCGTCTCGCCGGTGCCCGCGTCCGTGCCGACCCGCACCTCGGCGTCGAGCCGGGCCTGGGCCCGGTCGCGCGCCGAGCGCGAGATCCGCTTCACGACGACGAGCTTGCGCGACGGGTGCTCGCGGGACGCCTCGTTGGCGGCCTTGAGCGCGTCGTACGCGTTCTCCTCGTCGGTGACGATGACCAGCGTGAGGACCATGCCGACCGCGGGGGTGCCGATCGCCCGGCGGCCCTGCACGAGTGCCTTGTTGATCTTGCTGGACGTGGTGTCCGTAAGGTCGATCTTCATGGCCGGCGCCAGCTCCGTCCGTCTCGTGCGAGCATTTCGTCCGCCTCGACCGGACCCCAGGTCCCGGACTCGTACTGCGCGGGCTTGCCGTGCTTGTCCCAGTAGTTCTCGATCGGGTCGAGGATCTTCCAGGACAGTTCGACCTCCTCCACCCGCGGGAAGAGGTTCGAGTCGCCGAGCAGCACATCGAGGATGAGCCGCTCGTACGCCTCGGGGCTGGACTCCGTGAAGGACTCGCCGTACGCGAAGTCCATCGAGACGTCCCGGACCTCCATCGAGGTGCCGGGGACCTTCGAACCGAACCTCATCGTCACGCCCTCGTCCGGCTGGACGCGGATGACCAGGGCGTTCTGCCCCAGCTCCTCCGTGGTCGTGTGGTCGAAGGGGGAGTGCGGCGCGCGCTGGAAGACGACCGCGATCTCCGTGACCCGGCGGCCGAGTCGCTTGCCGGTACGGAGGTAGAAGGGGACGCCCGCCCAGCGGCGGTTGTCGATCTCCAGCTTCACCGCGGCGTAGGTGTCGGTCTTCGAACGGGCGTCGATCCCGTCCTCCTGGAGATAGCCGACGGCCTGCTCGCCGCCCTGCCAGCCCGCGGCGTACTGCCCGCGGACCGTGTCCGCGCCCAGGTCCTTGGGCAGCTTCACCGCGCCCAGCACCTTGGTCTTCTCCGCGGCCAGCGCGTCCGCGTCGAAGGAGGCGGGCTCCTCCATCGCGGTCAGCGCGAGCAGCTGGAGGAGGTGGTTCTGGATGACGTCACGGGCGGCGCCGATGCCGTCGTAGTAGCCGGCCCGGCCGCCGATGCCGATGTCCTCGGCCATGGTGATCTGCACGTGGTCCACGTACGACCGGTTCCAGATCGGCTCGAAGAGGGTGTTGGCGAACCGCAGCGCCAGGATGTTCTGGACGGTCTCCTTGCCCAGGTAGTGGTCGATCCGGAAGACCTCGTTGGACGGGAAGACCTCGTGGACGACCTTGTTCAGCTCCTTGGCGGAGGCCAGGTCGTGACCGAAGGGCTTCTCGATGACCGCGCGGCGCCAGGAGCCCTCCTTCTGGTCGGCCAGCCCGTGCTTCTTGAGCTGCTGGACGACCTGCGGGAAGAACTTCGGCGGCACGGAGAGGTAGAACGCGAAGTTCCCGCCCGTGCCCTGGGCCTTGTCCAGCTCGGCGATGGTCGTCTTCAGGTTCTCGAACGCGTCGTCGTCGTCGAAGTCGCCCTGGACGAAGCGCATGCCCTGGACGAGCTGCTGCCAGACCTCCTCGCGGAACGGTGTACGCGCGTGCTCCTTGACCGCGTCGTGCACCTCCTGCGCGAAGTCCTCGTCCTGCCATTCGCGGCGGGCGAAGCCGATGAGGGAGAAGCCCGGCGGCAGCAGACCACGGTTGGCGAGGTCGTACACCGCAGGCATCAGCTTCTTGCGGGACAAATCGCCCGTGACGCCAAAGATGACCAGGCCCGACGGCCCCGCGATACGCGGGAGCCGTCGGTCCGCGGCGTCACGGAGCGGGTTCGCTCCGTGGGTTGCGGTCAAGGGTTCAGCCCTCCGAAGGAGCGAGGCGCTTGAGCTCCGCCTCGGTCGACTTGAGCAGATCGTTCCAGGACGCCTCGAACTTCTCGACGCCCTCGTCCTCCAGGAGCTGGACGACGTCGTCGTACGAGACGCCCAGCTTCTCGACGGCCTCCAGCTCGGCGCGCGCCTGGTCGTACGTGCCGCGCACCGTGTCACCGGTGATCTGCCCGTGGTCCGCCGTGGCCTCCAGCGTGGCCTCCGGCATGGTGTTCACCGTGTTGGGCGCGACCAGCTCGTCCACGTACAGCGTGTCCTTGTACGCGGGGTCCTTGACGCCCGTCGAGGCCCACAGCGGACGCTGCTTGTTGGCCTGCGCGCGGTCCAGGGCGGCCCAGCGGTCGGAGGAGAAGACCTCCTCGTACGCCTCGTACGCGAGCCGCGCGTTGGCCAGCGCCGCCTTGCCGCGGGCCTCCTTGGCCTCCGGCGTGCCCAGCGCGTCGAGCCGCTTGTCGATCTCCGTGTCCACACGGGACACGAAGAAGGACGCCACCGAGTGGATCGTGGAGAGGTCGAGGCCGGCGGCCTTCGCCTTCTCCAGGCCCGTCAGGTAGGCGTCCATGACCTCGCGGTACCGCTCCAGCGAGAAGATCAGCGTCACGTTCACGCTGATGCCCCGGCCGATGGTCTCGGTGATCGCGGGCAGCCCCGCCTTCGTCGCCGGGATCTTGATGAGGGTGTTCGGGCGGTCCACCAGCCAGGCCAGCTGCTTCGCCTCGGCGATGGTCGCCGTGGTGTTGTGCGCCAGACGGGGGTCGACCTCGATGGAGACCCGGCCGTCCTGGCCCTGCGTCGCGTCGAAGACGGGGCGCAGGATGTCGGCGGCGTCCCGGACGTCCGCCGTCGTGATCATGCGGACGGCTTCCTCGACGGTGACCTTCCGGGCCGCCAGGTCGGTCAGCTGGGTCTCGTACCCGTCGCCGCCGGAAATGGCCTTCTGGAAGATCGACGGGTTGGTCGTCACACCGACCACGTGGGATTGGTCGAGGAGCTCGGCCAGGTTCCCGGACGTGATCCTCTTGCGCGACAGGTCGTCGAGCCAGATCGCGACGCCTTCGTCGGAGAGGCGCTTGAGTGCGTCTGTCATGAGGTTTGCATCTCCTACAGTTCGTATATGGGCGTCAGCGCGCCGAGGCCTCAAGAGATTCCCGCGCGGCGGCGGCCACCGCGTCGGCGGTGAAACCGAACTCGCGGAAGAGGACCTTGGCGTCCGCCGAAGCCCCGAAGTGCTCCAGCGACACGATGCGGCCCGCGTCGCCCACGAAACGGTGCCAGGTGAGCCCGATGCCGGCCTCGACCGCCACCCGCGCCTTCACCGACGGCGGCAGAACGCTGTCCTTGTACGCCTGGTCCTGCTCGTCGAACCACTCGACCGACGGCATCGAGACGACCCGCGCCGGCACCCCGGACGCCTGGAGCTGCTCGCGCGCCTCCACCGCGAGCTGCACCTCGGAGCCCGTGCCGATCAGCACGACCTCGGGGGCCGTGGCCCGGCCGTCCGCGTCCGCCGCCTCGAACAGGACGTAACCGCCCTTGGCCGCGTCCTCGTTGGCCTCGTACGTCGGCACACCCTGGCGGGTCAGCGCCAGGCCGTGCGGGGCGCCCTTGTCGTGGCGCTTGAGGATCTCGCCCCAGGCGATCGCCGTCTCGTTGGCGTCGGCCGGGCGGACGATGTTCAGCCCCGGGATGGCGCGCAGCGCCGACAGGTGCTCGACCGGCTGGTGCGTCGGGCCGTCCTCGCCGAGGCCGATGGAGTCGTGCGTCCACACGTACGTGACGGGGACCCGCATCAGCGCGGCGAGCCGGACGGCGGGGCGCATGTAGTCGGAGAACACGAGGAACGTGCCGCCGTAGATACGGGTGTTGCCGTGCAGCGCGATGCCGTTCATCGTCGAGCCCATGGCGTGCTCGCGGATGCCGTAGTGCACCGTCCGGCCGTAGGGCGACGCCTCCGGCAGCGGGTTGCCCACGGGCAGGAACGACGACGTCTTGTCGATCGTGGTGTTGTTCGAGCCCGCGAGGTCGGCGGAGCCGCCCCACAGCTCGGGGATGACCTCGCCCAGCGCCTGGAGGACCTTGCCGGACGCGGCGCGCGTGGCGACGGCCTTGCCGGTCTCGAACGCGGGCAGCTTGTCCTGCCACCCCTCGGGCAGCTCGCCCGCCCGCACGCGGTCGAACGTGGCCGCGCGCTCCGGGTTGGCGGTGCGCCACGCGGCGAAGGTCTTCTCCCACGCCGTACGGGCCTCACGGCCCCGGTCGAGCGCCTCACGCGTGTGCGCGATGACCTCGTCGGCGACGTCGAAGGACTTCTCGGGGTCGAAGCCGAGGACCTTCTTCGTCGCGGCGACCTCCTCGGCGCCGAGCGCCGAGCCGTGCGCCGCCTCGGTGTTCTGCGCGTGCGGCGCGGGCCAGGCGATGATCGAGCGCGCCGCGATGAACGACGGGCGCTCCGTCTCGGCCTTGGCCGCCTCCAGCGCCGCGTACAGCGCCTGGGGGTCGAGGTCGCCGTCGGGGGACTGCTCGACGCGCTGGACGTGCCAGCCGTACGCCTCGTACCGCTTCATGGTGTCCTCGGAGACCGCGGTCTCCGTGTCACCCTCGATCGAGATGTGGTTGTCGTCCCACAGCAGGATCAGGTTGCCGAGCTTCTGGTGCCCGGCCAGCGAGGACGCCTCGGCGGAGATGCCCTCCTGGAGGCAGCCGTCGCCCGCGAGCGCGTAGATGGTGTGGTCGAACGGCGACGTGCCCGCCGCGGCGTCCGGGTCGTACAGCCCGCGCTCGTACCGGGCGGCCATCGCCATGCCCACCGCGTTCGCGACACCCTGGCCGAGGGGGCCCGTCGTGGTCTCCACGCCGACCGTGTGTCCGTACTCCGGGTGGCCCGGGGTCTTCGAACCCCAGGTGCGGAAGGACTCCAGGTCGTTCAGCTCCAGGCCGTATCCGGCCAGGTAGAGCTGGATGTACAGCGTCAGCGAGGAGTGGCCCACGGAGAGGACGAACCGGTCACGGCCGGTCCACTGCGCGTCGGAGGGGTCGTGCCGCATCAGCTTCTGGAACAGCACGTACGCGGCGGGAGCCAGGCTCATGGCCGTACCCGGATGGCCGTTGCCGACCTTCTGTACGGAATCCATGGCCAGGACGCGGGCGGTGTCTACAGCCCGACGGTCCAATTCGGTCCATTCAAGGTCTGTGGTGGTCGGCTTGGTGCTCACCCTGAGTCAGGGCTCCTCTCCACATGTTCGAATCCCGGTGTCTGAGGGCGCACCGGTTCATTGTCGAGCCTACCCGCAGCAACCGACATCTTTCCGAGCGTCTTTCCAGGGTGCGGTGCGTGCGGGGACTTCGCCTCTCGGCTGGCTGTCGGCAGGGTGTACGGGACAGGTCGGGACCGCGTTCAACCCGGCGTTCGACACACCTCCGCGTGCTCCGACCCCGGCGGCAATCGCGATATGGGCAACGTCTAGAGTGGCGTGGTAAGCGCAAGTCTTTACGGGGCCTTCACGCCCGGATGCTTGCTGGGATTTCTCTGTCAGGGGTGTGCGTGACGGCCGTCGAGTCCCGACCCGCAGGGGTCGCCTTGACTCCGAGCTCGGGGGGCCACCGGCCGTTCGGTGCCCGCGTCAAGGCGTTCGTGATGCTGACCAAGCCGCGGATCATCGAACTGCTGCTGATCACCACCGTTCCGGTGATGTTCCTGGCGCAGCAGGGCGTACCGAATCTGCTGCTGGTGCTCACTACGTGTATTGGCGGTTACCTCTCCGCCGGTGGCGCGAATGCGCTCAACATGTATATCGACCGCGACATCGACGCGCTGATGGACCGGACGTCGCAGCGCCCTCTTGTCACGGGAATGGTCTCGCCGCGTGAGGGACTCGTCTTCGGCCTGACGTTGACGGTCGTCTCGACTCTCTGGTTCGGCTTTCTCGTCAACTGGCTGTCCGCGGCACTCTCGTTGGGCGCGGCCCTTCTCTACGTCGTCGTCTACACGATGATCCTCAAGCGCCGTACCGCCCAGAACATCGTCTGGGGCGGGATCGCGGGCTGCATGCCGGTGCTCATCGGCTGGTCGGCCGTGACGAACTCGATGTCCTGGGCCGCGGTCATCCTCTTCCTGGTCATGTTCTTCTGGACGCCGCCGCACTACTGGCCGCTGTCGATGCGGGTGAAGGCGGACTACGAGCGGGTCGGCGTCCCCATGCTGCCGGTCGTCGCGAGCAACCGCGTGGTGGCCCGCCAGATCGTCCTCTACAGCTGGGTGATGGTCGGCGTCTCGCTGCTGCTGACGCCGCTGGGGTACACCGGGTGGTTCTACACGGTGGTGGCGCTGCTGTCCGGCGGCTTCTGGCTCTGGGAGGCGCACGGACTCCAGTCGCGCGCCAAGGCCGGGGAGTCGGGCGCCAAGCTCAAGGAGATGCGGCTGTTCCACTGGTCCATCACCTATGTGTCGCTGCTCTTCGTGGCCGTCGCGGTGGACCCCTTCCTCCGCTGAGACGTCCTTGGTTCCTCCGTTGAGACGCCCCCGGCCTTCGCGCGGGGCGGAAAAGACTCTCCGGTAACGGGCGGGTACGTGGTCAAGGCCACGTGGCCCGCCCGTCGCCAGTTGATCTACCCGTCGGTAGCATCCCGTGCATGGCAGAGACCCAGCAGGCAGAGCAGAGCGGCGGCAGCGGCGGGACCGGCGGGACCAGTGGGACCGGCGGGACTGTCGATAAGCGCGCGCGGAGCCGGCACGAGGCGCGCGCCGCGCGTACGGCCGCCCGGCTCGCGAAGCAGATCGGCGCCTTCGCGGGGAAGCACGGCGGTGCCGAGGGCCAGCTCGCGTACCTGGGACAGGCCGGCACCCGGATCGTACTCGTCGGCGAGGACGGCGCCTGGGGCGATCTCGTCGCCCCCACGCACGCGGTCGCGAGCGCCGCGGCCGAGCGGGCCGGGCTCACCGTGCACGACTCCTTCGACGGCGAGTTCGCGGCCAAGGTGCGCACCGGACCGTACGAGTGGCGACGGATGGCCGGACTCCAGCTCGGCGGCCGGCCCGACGACGGCCGGCCCACCTGAAGCGCGCCCCTGACCGGGCGGTGCGCCCCTGATCCAGGGGTGCGCCCCTGAAATGCTCCCCGCGCGCTCCCGGAGAGATCCCGGAGACGCCACCGGAACCCGGGTTCACCCGTTAGGACTGTAGGAGTACGGCCTGGGCGTCGCGAGCCCGTGCGTTGTCGCGCACCAGGTCGTCAGACCGTCGGTCACCGGTTCAGTCGGTCATGCGGTCCATGATCCACGGTCCACGACGGGAATCCCGATGATCGAGACAGCGTCCCTCGTGGACCAGTACTGCCACGGCGTACTCACCACGGAGCTGGGGCTCGGCGCCTTCGAGGCCCGGCTCGGCGGGGCGGCCGCCCCGCCCGCCCCCGGCACCACCTTCTTCGACACCCAGCTCGGGGCGGCGGTACGGCGCTGGTGCCCGCCGCTGCTCGGCCTGGAGCCGCACTGCACACCGGCCCGCTATCTCGCCCGCCGCCGGGAACTCGGCACCCCGGAGGTCTCCCGACGGCTGCTGCGCGCCACGGGGATCTCCACCTATCTGGTCGACACCGACACCGACACCGGCCCCGGGGGCGCGGCCCCGGCGGGCGAGCTGACCGGCGCCGCCGAGACCGCCGCGGCGGGGGCGGCCCGCGGCCGGGAGATCGTCCGGCTCGAACCCCTCGCCGCGCGGGTCGCCGTCACCGCGGGCGGCGTGGGCGCCTTCCTCACCGGGCTCGCCGAGGCCGTCCACACTGCCGCCGCCTCGGCCGTCGCCCTCAGCGCCGCCGCCACGACCCACCCGGGCCACGCGCTCGACCCCGAGCCGCCGGGGCCCGGGGAGGTACGCGGCGCGGCCGGCCGCTGGCTCTCCGCCCGCGCCCGCGGCGGCCCCGGCGACGGGGGGCTCACCGACCCCGTACTCCTGCGCCATCTCCACTGGAGCGCCGTCCGCACGGGACTGCCGCTGCACCTCGGCGCGGGCGGCGGGGCCGACCCGTACCCCTTCGCCGCCGCCACGGCCGGGACCGGCGGCGCGCTCGTGCTGCGGGACACGTATCCGTACCACCGTGACGCGGCCCTGCTCGCCGGCCTCTTTCCGCAGGTCCACGTCGACCTGGGCTCCGTCCTCACCCGTACGGGGGCCGGCGCCGCGAGCGTGCTGGCCGAGCTGCTGGAGAGCGCGCCGTTCGGGAAGCTGCTCTTCTCGACCGGTGCGCGGGGCCTGCCCGAGCTGCATCTGGTGGGGGCCCGGGTCTTCCGGGTGGCGGTGGAGCGGGTCCTCGGCGGCTGGGTGCGCGACGGGGCCTGGTCGGTGGCGGACGCCCGGCGGGTGGCCGGGCTGATCGCGGCGGGCAACGCCCGCCGCGTCCACGGCCTCGCGGACGGCTGAGCCCGGCCCTGTAACGGGGCGACCGGGCCACCGGCCTCAGACGGTCGCGGGCGTCTGGTCCGCCTGAGCGGGGATCTCCGCCGTCGTACGGGGCCGCTCCCGCATGCCGACCGCGACCCGCAGCACGGCGATCCACACCGCGCACGAGCCGAGCATGTGGGCGCCGACCAGGAGCTCAGGGGTGTCGGTGAAGTACTGCACATAACCGATGGCGCCCTGCGCGAGCAGCACCAGCAGCAGATCGCGGGCGCGCGCCCGGGTGTCGGCCGGGGCGTCCACCACCCGCAGCACCAGCCACATCGCGACCGCCAGCGCGCAGACGACCCAGGCGAACACCGCGTGCACATGGGCGACGGTGACGTAGTCGAAGGGCATCCGCGGCACATCGCTGCTGTCGCCCGCGTGCCGCCCGGAGCCCGTCACCAGCGTGCCCGCGGCGATCAGCACCCCCGACGAGACGACCAGGGCCCAGGAGAGCTTGCGCACCGGACGCGGCACGCGCGGGCGCGGCGTGCCGTCGCCCTCGCGGGTGCGCAGCCAGGTGAGGGTGGTGACCGTGAGCAGGGCGCTGGCGGCCAGGAAGTGGCCGGCCACGGTCCACGGGTTGAGCTCCGTGAGCACGGTGATGCCGCCGAGGACGCCGTTGAACATGACGAGCCAGAACTGCGACCAGGCCAGCCTGCTCAGACCCCGCCGCCGGGGCTTGACGGAGCGCGCCGCGATGATCGCCCAGCCGACCGCCGCGCTCAGCACGTACGTCAGCATCCGGTTGCCGAACTCGATCGCCCCGTGCAGCCCCTGCTCGGGGGTGGCGATGAGGCTTTCGTCCGTGCACTTGGGCCAGGTGTCGCAGCCGAGGCCGGACCCGGTCAGCCGGACCGCGCCGCCGGTCACGATGATCACCACGCTCATCACGACGGCGCTGAGCGCGGCCCGCCGGAGCATACGGGGTGAGGGGGTCCAGCGCTGGGCGATGTACGCGAGGGGGTTCAACACGGCCACCATCGTAGGACGGAGCTTGTGCAGGATTTCACGAGGGGTACGTATGCCTCATTCACTCGGGTGGACGCCGCTTCCGGGGGCTGCCCGAGGCGCCCCGGCGGGCCGCCGTCGACGCTCCCGGAACCGCCGCCCGCGCTTCCCGCCGCTACTCCCAGCGGAAGAGCCGGCCCGCCGCGCCCAGGCCGAGCACGGCCCAGACGGCCAGCACCCCGACACCGCCCCAGTCCAGCCCCGCACCGTGCTGCAGGATGTCGCGCAGTCCGCCCGAGAGCGCCGAGATCGGCAACAGCTCCAGCGCCGCGCGCGCCGCGTCGGGGAACTTGTCCAGCGGCACGATCACCCCGCCGCCGACCAGGAGCAGCAGGAAGACCAGATTGGCGGCGGCCAGCGTCGCCTCCGCCTTGAGCGTGCCCGCCATCAGCAGCCCGAGCCCGGAGAACGCGGCGGTGCCGAGCACGAGCAGCAGCAGCACGCCGAGCGGATTGCCCTGCGGCGACCAGCCCAGCCCCAGCGCGATCACCGCCAGCAGCACGACCTGGAGAACCTCCGTGACCAGCACGGAGAACGTCTTCGCGGTCATCAGCGCCCAGCGAGGCAGCGGCGACACCGCGAGCCGCTTGAGCACCCCGTACCGCCGTTCGAAGCCGGTGGCGATGGCCTGCCCGGTGAACGCCGTGGACATCACCGCGAGCGCCAGCACCCCCGGCGCGAGGAAGTCGACCGCCTCGCCCTTCCCCGTGTCGACCACGTCGACCGTGGAGAAGAGCACCAGCAGCAGCGAGGGGATGATCACGGTCAGCAGCAGCTGCTCGCCGTTGCGCAGCAGCAGCTTCGTCTCGAACGCCGTCTGCGCCGCGATCATGCGCGCCAGCGGCGCCGCGCCGGGGGCCGGGGCGTACGTACCCGCGCCCCCGCCCGCGGCGCGGTCCGTGCTCGTGCTCATGGCCGCAGCTCCTTGCCGGTCAGTTCGAGGAAGACGTCCTCCAGGGTGTGGCGCTCGACGGAGATCCCGTCCGCCATGACGCCGTGCTGTGCGCACCAGGACGCCACCGTCGCCAGGAGCTGCGGGTCGACCGAGCCGCTGATGCGGTACGCGCCCGGCGACAGCTCGGCGGCCTCGGAGCCGTCGGGCAGCGCCTTCAGCAGCGAGCCGAGGTCGAGCCCGGGGCGCCCGGTGAAGCGCAGGGTGTTCTCCGCGCCGCCGCGGCACAGCTCCTCCGGGCTGCCCTGGGCGATGACCCGGCCCGCGTCGATGATCACGACATCGTCGGCGAGTTCCTCGGCCTCGTCCATGAAGTGTGTGGTCAGCACCACGCCGACGCCGTCGGCGCGCAGCTCGCGGACCAGTTCCCAGGTGGCGCGGCGGGCCTGCGGGTCGAGTCCGGCGGTCGGCTCGTCCAGGAAGACCAGCTCGGGGCGGCCGACGACGGCCAGCGCCAGTGCGAGCCGCTGCTGCTGGCCGCCGGAGAGCCGCCGGTACGTCGTACGGCCGCAGCCGCCGAGGCCGAGCCGTTCGATCAGGGCGTCCACGTCGAGCGGGTGGGCGTGCAGCCGGGCCATGTGGCGGAGCATCTCGCCGGCGCGTGCGCCGGAGTACACGCCGCCCGACTGAAGCATCACGCCGATGCGCGGGCGCAGCGCGGCGGCGTCCGCGACCGGGTCGAGTCCGAGGACCCGTACCGAGCCCGCGTCGGGCACCCGGTACCCCTCGCAGGTCTCGACGGTGGTGGTCTTGCCGGCGCCGTTGGGACCGAGGACCGCGGTGACCGTACCGGTGCGTACCACCAGGTCGAGGCCGTTCACGGCGGTGGTGGTGCCGTACCGTTTGACCAGGCCACGGACCTCCACGAGGGGTGTTCCCGGGGGCGGGCCCGAGGTCGTGCCGCTGTCGGGCAGGGGGCCGCCCGGGAAGACGCTGCGCATGCCGGGAAGTGTAGGCAGGGCGGTGGGCGCCGCTGCCCGGCGGGGCGTGAGGTGGGTGAAAAGGGCGCCAGGAGGACCGGAAACAACCTCGCTTAGGTAACCCTAAGTGATGAAGGGCACCGGAGGTCGCCCGTCACCTCGGTTGTCAGTACCGAAGGAATTACGCAACAATGGCGTTGTGAAATACGTGGGCGAGGCTCCGCAGGAGGAACTCGCGACCGGTGAGCACTCCACTCGCAACCGGGTCGCGCGCTCCATCCTGGACCACGGCCCTTCCACCGTCTCCGACCTGGCGAAGCGCCTCGGGCTCACCCAGGCGGCCGTCCGCAGGCACCTCGACGCGCTGGCCGCCGATTCCGTGGTGGAGCCGCGCGACCAGCGGGTCTACGGCTCGCGCGGTCGCGGCAGGCCCGCCAAGGTGTTCGCCCTGACCGACTGCGGCCGGGACGCCTTCGACCAGTCCTACGACCAGCTCGCCGCCGACGCGCTGAAGTGGATCGCGGCCTCCGCCGGCGGCGGGGCGCAGGGTGAGGCGGCCGTCGCCGCCTTCGCCCGCGCCCGGATCGCCGCCCAGGCCGAGAGCTACCGGAAGTCGGTCGACGACGCCGGGCCCGGCGGGCGCACCGAGGCGCTCGCCAAGGCGCTGAGCGCCGACGGGTACGCTGCTACGGCGCGCGGCGCTCCCGGCCAGCAGGGCGAGCAGCTCTGCCAGCACCACTGCCCGGTCGCGCATGTCGCCCAGAAGTTCCCGCAGCTCTGCGAGGCGGAGACGGAGTTCTTCTCCCAGCTTCTCGGGACACATGTGCAACGGCTCGCCACCATCGCCCATGGCGACGGCGTGTGCACGACCTTCATTCCGGGCGCCGCCCCCCAGGCAGCCGCCCCCCAGACAGTCACCCCACAGACCACCGATCACGCATCCGAAAGCACAGCCGGGAGGAACCCCGCATGACGCTCCCCACCGAGACTGCCCATCCTGAGCTCGAAGGCCTGGGTACGTACGAATTCGGCTGGGCGGACTCCGACGCCGCCGGTGCCGCCGCCAAGCGCGGCCTCTCCGAGGCTGTCGTGCGCGACATCTCGGAGAAGAAGAACGAGCCGGAGTGGATGCTGAAGCTGCGGCTCAAGGGTCTGCGGCTGTTCGACAAGAAGCCCATGCCGAACTGGGGCTCCGACCTGTCGGGCATCGACTTCGACAACATCAAGTACTTCGTGCGCTCCACCGAGAAGCAGGCCGCCTCGTGGGAGGAACTGCCGGAGGACATCAAGAACACGTACGACAAGCTCGGCATCCCGGAGGCGGAGAAGCAGCGCCTCGTGGCCGGTGTCGCCGCCCAGTACGAGTCGGAGGTCGTCTACCACCAGATCCGTGAGGACCTGGAGGAGCAGGGCGTCATCTTCCTCGACACCGACACCGCGCTGAAGGAGCACCCGGAGCTCTTCCAGGAGTACTTCGGCACGGTCATCCCGGTCGGCGACAACAAGTTCGCCTCGCTGAACTCGGCCGTGTGGTCCGGCGGATCGTTCATCTACGTGCCGAAGGGCGTGCACGTCGACATCCCGCTGCAGGCCTACTTCCGTATCAACACGGAGAACATGGGCCAGTTCGAGCGGACGCTGATCATCGTCGACGAGGACGCCTACGTCCACTACGTCGAGGGCTGCACCGCCCCGATCTACTCCTCGGACTCGCTGCACAGCGCCGTCGTCGAGATCATCGTCAAGAAGGGCGGCCGCTGCCGCTACACGACGATCCAGAACTGGTCGAACAACGTCTACAACCTGGTCACCAAGCGCGCCGTGGCATACGAGGGCGCGACCATGGAGTGGGTCGACGGCAACATCGGCTCCAAGGTCACCATGAAGTACCCGGCCGTCTACCTGATGGGCGAGCACGCCAAGGGCGAGACGCTCTCCATCGCCTTCGCGGGCGAGGGCCAGCACCAGGACGCGGGCGCCAAGATGGTCCACATGGCCCCCAACACCTCGTCGAACATCGTCTCCAAGTCGGTGGCGCGCGGCGGCGGCCGTACCTCCTACCGCGGTCTGATCGAGATCGGCGAGGGCGCCGAGGGCTCCAAGTCCAACGTGCTCTGCGACGCGCTGCTCGTCGACACCATCTCGCGCTCCGACACGTACCCGTACGTCGACGTCCGCGAGGACGATGTGTCGATGGGCCACGAGGCGACCGTCTCCAAGGTCTCCGAGGACCAGCTCTTCTACCTGATGAGCCGCGGTCTCTCCGAGTTCGAGGCCATGGCGATGATCGTGCGCGGCTTCGTCGAGCCGATCGCCAAGGAGCTGCCCATGGAGTACGCGCTGGAACTGAACCGGCTGATCGAGCTCCAGATGGAAGGCTCCGTCGGCTAGCCGCCCACCAGTCCGGGTCACCCGTCGGGCCGGCCGGCCCGACGGAGCAGGACCCCGCGCGGCCCGTACGACCGGATCGGCGTACCGGAGCAGCGGACCGATTTCCTTACGCAGAGGCAGAGAGAGAGCACGACGACAGCCATGGCTGAGGCTCAGAACATTCCGGCGGGCTCCACGACTGCCGGTTCGATCGCGGTGGCCGCCGAGTCGACCGTCGCCACGCGCATGAGTGCGCCCCCGTCCTTCGACGTGGCGGACTTCCCCGTCCCGCACGGCCGCGAGGAGGAGTGGCGGTTCACGCCGCTGGAGCGGCTGCGCGGGCTGCACGACGGCACCGCCGTCGCGGTGGACGGCGGCGTCACGGTCGAGGTGACCGCCCCCGAGGGCGTCACCGTCGAGACCGTGGGCCGCGACGACGCGCGGATCGGCAGGGCGGGCACCCCGGTGGACCGGGTCGCCGCCCAGGCGTACTCCTCGTTCGAGAAGGCGTCCGTCGTCTCGGTGCCCAAGGAGACCGTCGTCGCCGAGCCGATCCGGATCGCCGTGCACGGCGCGGGCGGCACCGCCTACGGCCACCAGGTCGTCGAGCTGGGCGCCTTCGCCGAGGCGGTCGTGGTCATCGACCACACCGGCGACGCGGTGCTCGCCGCCAACGTCGACTACCTGATCGGCGACGGCGCCAAGCTCACCGTCGTCTCCGTCCAGGACTGGGACGACAAGGCCGTCCACGTCGGCCAGCACAACGCGCTGGTCGGCCGCGACGCCTCGTTCAAGTCCATCGTCGTCACCTTCGGCGGCGATGTCGTACGGCTCCACCCGCGCGTCCAGTACGCGGGCCCCGGCGGCGAGGCCGAGCTGTTCGGCCTCTACTTCACCGACCAGGGCCAGCACCAGGAGCACCGCCTCCTGGTCGACCACAACGCCCCGCACTGCAAGTCCAACGCCGTCTACAAGGGAGCGCTCCAGGGCGCCGACGCCCACGCCGTCTGGATCGGTGACGTCGTCATCCGCAACCAGGCCGTGGGCACCGACACGTACGAGATGAACCGCAACCTGGTCCTCACGGACGGCGCGCGGGTCGACTCCGTACCGAACCTGGAGATCGAGACCGGCGAGATCGCCGGCGCCGGTCACGCCTCGGCCACCGGCCGGTTCGACGACGAGCAGCTCTTCTACCTGATGGCCCGCGGCATCCCGGAGACCGAGGCCCGCCGCCTCGTCGTCCGCGGCTTCTTCGCCGAGCTGGTCCAGCAGATCGGACTGCCGGACGTCGAGGAGCGCCTGCTGGCCAAGATCGAGGCCGAACTGGAGGCGTCCGTCTGATGACCTTCGTCCGTGTCTGTGCGCTCGGCGAGCTGGAGGAGGACACCCCCAAGAGGGTGGAACTCGACGGCACGCCGGTCGCTCTCGTACGCACCGAGGGCGAGGTGTTCGCGGTCAACGACATCTGCTCGCACGCGAACGTCTCCCTTTCCGAGGGCGAGGTGGACGACTGCACGATCGAGTGCTGGCTGCACGGTTCCCGCTTCGACCTCCGTACCGGAAAGCCGTCCGGTCTTCCCGCGACGCGCCCCGTCCCCGTATACCCCGTACAGATCCAAGGGGACGATGTGCTCGTCTCCGTCACCCAGGAGTCCTGAGTCACCCATGGCAACGCTTGAAATCCACGACCTGCACGTCTCCGTCGAGGCGGAGAACGGCGCCCGCGAGATCCTCAAGGGCGTCGACCTGACCGTCAAGCAGGGCGAGACGCACGCCATCATGGGCCCCAACGGCTCCGGCAAGTCGACTCTCGCGTACTCCCTCGCGGGCCACCCCAAGTACACGATCACCGGGGGCACCGCCACGCTGGACGGCGAGAACCTGCTGGAGATGACCGCCGACGAGCGCGCCCGCGCCGGTCTCTTCCTCGCGATGCAGTACCCCGTCGAGGTCCCCGGCGTCTCGGTCTCCAACTTCCTGCGCACGTCCGCCACCGCGGTGCGCGGCGAGGCGCCCAAGCTCCGTACCTGGGTGAAGGAGGTCCGGGAGACCATGGAGCGTCTCCAGATGGACCCCGCCTTCGCCGAGCGCAACGTCAACGAGGGCTTCTCCGGCGGCGAGAAGAAGCGCCACGAGATCCTCCAGCTCGAACTGCTCAAGCCCAAGATCGCCGTCCTGGACGAGACCGACTCCGGCCTCGACGTGGACGCGCTGCGGGTCGTCTCCGAGGGCGTCAACCGCGTCCGGGAGACCGGCGAGGTCGGCACCCTGCTGATCACGCACTACACGCGGATTCTCCGCTACATCAAGCCCGACTTCGTGCATGTCTTCGCACAGGGCCGGATCGCCGAGTCCGGCGGTGCGGAGCTGGCCGACAAGCTGGAGAACGAGGGCTACGAGGCATACGTGAAGGGTGGCGTCACCGCGTGACACAGTTGCCGGGCCTTCTCGACACCGAGGCGATCCGTAAGGACTTCCCGATCCTGGACCGGGTGATCCATGACGGCAAGAAGCTCGTGTACCTGGACTCCGCCGCGACCTCGCAGAAGCCGCGGCAGGTACTCGACGCGCTGAGCCAGTACTACGAGCGGCACAACGCGAACGTCCACCGCGGCGTGTACACCATCGCCGAGGAGGCCACGGCGCTGTACGAAGGCGCCCGCGACCGGATCGCCGCCTTCATCAACGCACCCAGCCGCGACGAGGTGATCTTCACCAAGAACGCCTCCGAGTCGCTGAACCTCGTGGCCAACATGCTCGGCTGGGCCGACGAGCCCTACCGGGTCGACCACGAGACCGAGATCGTCATCACGGAGATGGAGCACCACTCCAACATCGTGCCGTGGCAGCTGCTCGCGCAGCGCACCGGCGCGAAGCTGAAGTGGTTCGGCATCACCGACGAGGGCCGTCTCGACCTCTCCAACATCAACGAGATCATCACCGAGAAGACGAAGATCGTCTCCTTCGTGCTGGTCTCCAACATCCTGGGCACCCAGAACCCGGTCGAGGCGATCGTCCGCCGCGCCCAGGAGGTCGGCGCGCTGGTCTGCATTGACGCCTCGCAGGCCGCCCCGCACCAGGTGCTGGACGTCCAGGCGCTCCAGGCGGACTTCGTGGCCTTCACCGGCCACAAGATGGTCGGCCCGACCGGCATCGGCGTGCTCTGGGGCCGGCAGGAGCTGCTGGAGGACCTGCCGCCGTTCCTCGGCGGCGGCGAGATGATCGAGACCGTCTCGATGCACTCGTCGACGTACGCCCCCGCGCCGCACAAGTTCGAGGCGGGTACGCCCCCGATCGCCCAGGCCGTCGGCCTCGGCGCGGCCGTGGACTACCTCGCCGCGATCGGCATGGACAAGATCGCCGCGCATGAGCACGCGATCACCGAGTACGCGGTCCAGCGGCTGCTGGAAGTCCCCGACCTGCGGATCATCGGCCCGACGACGGCCGAGGACCGGGGCGCCACGATATCGTTCACGCTGGGTGACATCCACCCGCACGACGTGGGCCAGGTCCTGGACGAGCAGGGCATCGCGGTCCGGGTCGGCCACCACTGCGCGCGGCCGGTCTGCCTGCGGTACGGAATTCCCGCGACCACACGGGCGTCTTTCTATCTGTACTCCACTCCGGCCGAGGTCGACGCCCTGGTCGAGGGGCTGGAGCACGTCCGTAACTTCTTCGGATGAGGACAAGAAGGGCTGGCTGTCCGTGAAGCTGGATTCCATGTACCAGGACGTCATCCTGGACCACTACAAGCACCCCCATGGGCGCGGCCTGCGGGACGGCGACGCCGAGGTGCACCACGTCAATCCGACGTGCGGCGACGAGATCACACTGCGGGTGCGGTACGAGGGCTCGCTGATCGCGGACGTCTCGTACGAGGGGCAGGGCTGCTCGATCAGCCAGGCCAGCGCGTCCGTGCTCAACGATCTGCTGGTGGGCAAGGAGCTGGCGGAGGCGCGGAAGATCCAGGGCGCCTTCCTGGAACTGATGCAGTCCAAGGGCCAGCTGGAGCCGGACGACGCGATGGAGGAGCTGCTGGAGGACGCGGTCGCGTTCTCCGGTGTCTCGAAGTACCCCGCCCGCGTGAAGTGCGCCCTGCTGAGCTGGATGGCGTGGAAGGACGCGACGGCCCAGGCCCTGGGCGACAGCGCGACGAAGGAGACGGCATGAGCGAGAACGAGACCCTGACCATGAAGCCGGCCTCGGAGGACGAGGTCCGTGAGGCCCTGTACGACGTCGTCGACCCCGAACTGGGCATCGATGTCGTCAACCTCGGGCTGATCTACGGCATTCACATCGACGACGCGAACATCGCCACCCTCGACATGACCCTGACGTCGGCGGCCTGCCCGCTGACCGACGTGATCGAGGACCAGGCCAAGGCGGCGACGGACGGCATCGTCAACGAGCTGAAGATCAACTGGGTCTGGATGCCCCCGTGGGGCCCGGACAAGATCACGGACGACGGCCGCGAGCAGCTGCGCGCGCTGGGCTTCAACGTCTGAGCGTTCCGCCCCACTGGCGCTGTCCCATTGGCGTTCCCGAAGGCCCCTCGACCGGTAACCGGTCGAGGGGCCTTCGGCGTTGGCCCGTTGCCGGTGGTGAAGCGCAGCGGCTACGGCCACATCAGTCGCGGTACGGCCCGTGTCCCGAGCCGGTAGGCACGCAGCGCCTGCTCGGGCGACGCGGCGCGGGTCCGCCGGTGCCCCTCGACGCTGATCACGTCGGCGTGCTCCTCGAACGCCATGCCCCAGGCGGCGACCCGGCCGTCGACGCGGTCGCCGTACTCCTGGACGACGGCGAAGAGGCGGGGCGCGGTGTCGGTGACGATGCCACGGAGGAGGGCGGTGAACTCCTCGCGACCGCAGATCGGTTGCAGGTCGGCGGGGTCCGGGATGAGCAGGTTGAGGGCGGGGGGTGCGCTGGTCCGGGGGGTGGGGTGTGCCATTGCTGCCTCCGTGTCTTTGGAGTGGGCCGCGACGTTGGGCCTTTCAGCAGAGTGCCCATGGGGGCAGAGTTAGGCAACCTTGTCTGGTGAATTGCACCTGATCGGGTTGCGGCTACGCTTGAGCGGTGGGGAGAATGTCGGCATGGCATGGAAGAAGAACGCGACTCCTCAGTCCGTCTATCGACGCCAGCTCTCGGTCCGGCTACGTGAGTTGCGGGACGGTGTGGGGCTCAGCCTGGCCGACGCGGCGGCACAGATCGAGATCAACCAGGGGTCGTTGAGCCGCATCGAGAGCGGCGAGCGTGGCACCACGCCTGTCCTGGTGAACGCGTTGCTCGACTGCTACGGCGTCCAGGATCCGGCCATACGTGATGACGTTCTTGATCTTGTTCGCGCCGACCGGGCGCAGAGCAAGCCGTGGTGGCGGAAGTATTCAGCGGTGCTCAGCCCCACCCGCTACGACGGCTATCTGACGCTTGAGGCCAACGCGGTCTCGCTGCGCAGCTACGAACCGTTGCTGCTGCCAGGGCTGTTGCAGACACCTGCTTATGCGGAGGCGGTGATCACCGGCATGAGGCCCGACCTGACGCCACGGCAGATCAAGGCGCTGGTCGAAGTGCGCTTGGAGCGTCAGAAGGAGCGTCTTGTCGGTGAGTGCCCGACCAAGCTCTGGGCGGTTGTCGAGGAGAGCGTTCTCATGCGTCGGATCGGCCCTCCTGAAGTGATGCGGGAGCAGCTCACAAGGTTGATCGACATTGAGGAGACGCCGCACATCACAGTGCAGTTGCTGCCGATGGCAATCGGGGCGCATCCCGGGCTCTATGGCCCGTTCGTGCTCATGGGTTTCTCCGACCCTTCGGCGGATCTGGTATGGCTGGAGAACCCCCAGAACTCCGTCTACCTTGAAGCTCGGGAGGATGTGGACGCGTACGCGGACTCCTTCGACCACCTGCGCGCGCGGGCGCTCGGCCCGCCCGAGACACGTGCCCGCATCGAGCGACTGATCAAGGAGCTGCCGAAGTGAAAGACCTCGATCTCACCGAGACCCAGTGGTGCAAGAGTTCGTACAGCGGCGGCGCCAACAACTGCGTCGAACTCGCCGTGCTCGGTGGGCGGATTGCCATACGTGACTCCAAGTACCCCGACAGGGCTCCGCTCGTCGTCGAGCGTGCCGATGCCCGAGCGTTCATCGACGGTATTCAGGCGGGTCAATGGACCTGATCGATTTCACCGGGGCCCAGTGGCGCAGGAGTTCGTACAGCGGTGGAGACAACGACTGCGTTGAGCTCGCCACATTTGGTGGCCGGGTCGCCATTCGTGACTCCAAGTGCCCCGAGCGGCGCCCGGTAGTGGTCACTCGGCCCGGTGCTCAGGCGTTCCTGGCCGGCGTCGAGGCGGGCCGGTGGTGCATTGATCGCCGTGGGCCCGCCCTTTGAGTCACGCCGGATGAGGAGGTGATGTGCATGCCGACCAGCGGCATACCTATTCCGGATCCTCGCGCAGGTGGCTTTCGGCGGAGGGTGCCTGCTTGTTCGACTTCGGCGGCCATTCATAAGGGGGGAGCCTTCGGTGCAGGGGGCGTCCGGTCCCCCCTTGCTTGTCCTCGTACGAGGCGGCTCGGATCGTGCCGAAGGAGACCTCGCTGTCCCGCATCACATCCACCCCCTCCACTCGGAAAGCGATCCATCCCGCTCCGGGCATGGGCCCTGACACCCAGGGGGTGACGACACTGCGAACGTTGGTCTCGCCCGCCACGATGGTGCCCCTGTGGCGGTCGGGGTCGGTGATCTTCACTCCCGTGTCGGTGAAGGCAAGGCGGCTCTTCATATCGTTGGGTCCCTCGACCCACTGTGTGGTCACGCTGTTCAGGTCCGCTGTGTCGGCCGAGACGGAGCCCCATGCCTGGCCGCCGTCCTTGCGGACGTCGATGCCCGACTGGGGGAACCCGATCCAGCCCTTGCCACCGTCGCGATCACCGACCCACGTGGTGTTGACGCCCGTGACGTCGATGTGCTCGGCGGTGACGACGCCGAGGTCCTGGTTGGGGCCGTGGTGAACGGTGATGCCGGTGTCGGGGAAGTCGATCCAGCCGGAGCCGGCGCTCCGTCCCTTGACCGTCCCGGTCCTCACGTCGTGGACGTCGGCGGTCGCGGCTTCGATCGTCCCCAGGGCATTGTTGAAGTCGTCGACCCTCGCGCCGTCCCTGGTGAAGGTGACCCGGCCTCGATCCGTCGTCCCCTCGATCCATGGGGCGCGCGTCCCGCTCTCGAACTCGGGGATGAGCGCGTGGACGGTGGTGGTGAGGAAGTACCCCTCCTGCGCCTGCCCGTTGGCGCCGATGGTCCCGGCTACGAGGGTGTAGGTGGTGCCCCGCTTCAGGGGGCGTCGGGGTGTGTGGGTGTGGTGCCCGTACGGTGTCGGACCGGGCTGCACCGGCGGAACGTCTTCCAGGGCCCCGTCCGGATGGCGAATCCAGTACGTGAGGCTGTTCGGCCCGTCCCAGTGCAGGACGACGTTCTGGCTCTCGCCCACCAGGGACAGTTCCGCGCGGAAGTTCTGCGGGACCTGCGGCGTCTGCTTCACCAGCCCGAGCGTGGTGCCGTAGTAGTAAGGGTGTTGCGGGTTGTACGCCGGCGCGTTGTTGTCGCCGCCGTAGGCAAGCTCATGGATCGACACGACGGCCAGGCCCGCATGCTCGGAGACAGGGATGTTCTCCAGCTTCAGGACCAAGTGCTCCTGTCCGGGCAGCGTCATATCCTGCCCCGAGGCGGCTGCGGCCCGGAAGCGGTCTCCGCCGCGCCAAGTGAAAGCCGGGGCGTCCTCACCGGGCAGCGGCTGGTAGCTCTTGGGGATACTCGCGGTGATCGCTGCGGCGTTGTCCGTCAGGTCACCGCTGCCACTGCCGATCGGTATCAGCACATCGATGTGCTGCCATTTCACGTTGGCCAGGTGCGGATTGGAGACGATCAGGTACACCGTCCCCACGGACGGCGCACCAGGACGCGAGGCTTGAAGCGATGTCGGATCCGTGAGGATCTCATAATGGAGCAGGGACGGCACGCTAAGGACCCCCTACCTCGGTGGTTCACACGATGCGGCAGAAGACGCGCGGTGAAGCCGGGGCATTTGCCAGGTCCGTTCAGATCTTTTGAAGCCGCGCGCCCAGTCCGGGAATAGTTGCCAACAGCCCCCATCGACAGTAAGCAGCCCGCACCCGTCCAAACCCCGACATCCTCTGACTCTGTCCCGAAACGAACCCCTGCCTGACCGGAACCACACCGCCGGAACTCGTCGACACTGCCCAGCGCCGTGCGCTCCGGCAGCACCTGCGCGGGCCCAGGGGCCTGGGCGTCGTAGGTGGTGCACTGGGGCCATCCTGCCTGGGCACCGCTGTTACCCCTGGTTCGGAACCCGCACCGCACGCCACCCTCATCACCCCACTCACGCCGGGTACGGGGTGTCGAACCGTGGCCGCTCCCGGAGCAGCGCGCTCAGGTCGTGACCCGGACGGATCTCCGAGGGCTGCTCGCCCCGCCGGAAGACCACGGCTCCGGCCTCGATACCGCCGAGGGTGAGCCGGTCGCCCTCCCGGCGCAGCCAGGTGCCCTCGCGCAGGCCGACCACGGGGACGTCGTTCTCCTCCAGGAACTGCTCCAGCCGCTCGGCCCGGGTCTCGCCCATGTGCGCGGTGGCGGGGCTGCCGTCCAGATAGTGGGGGTTGATCTGGAACGGCAGCAGGCCCAGCGCCTCGAAGGCCGGCGGCTGGACGATGGGCATGTCGTTGGTGGTGCGCAGCGTCGGGCAGGCCATGTTGGTGCCCGCGCTCGACCCCATGTAGAGCGCGCCGGCGCCGGTCCGTTCGCGGATCGCCCGGACCAGGTCACGTTCGTGCAGCGCCTTGAGCAGCCGGAAGCTGTTGCCGCCGCCGACGAACACCGCTTCCGCGCCCCGCACCAGTTCCGCCGGGTCCGACGCCGTGTGGGCGCCGGTCACCTCCACCCCCAGGGGCGCGAGCGCCTCGGCGACGCGCGCGGTGTAACCGTCGTGGTCGGCGAGGGCGTACGGCACGAAGACCAGCCGGCGCCCGCCGTCGAGCGCCGCGCGGATCTCCTCCTGTGCGTGGTCGAGGTAACCGCGTCCGGGGGCCGTGGAGTTCGAGAGCAGCAGCAACCGCATGGTGGCCTTGGCCTTTCCTGGGGAAGAGGGAGGAAGAGGGAGTTCGGGGGGGCTGGTGTCAGCGGGCGCCGGACGCTCCGTCGCGCCGTGGCCGTACGGGGGTCAGCAGCCGGCCCAGATCCGCCGCGCACTGGAGGAGCGGCGCGACCAGTTCCGCCTTGCGGGTGCGGAACACGTCGAGGGGAGCGGCCAGGGACAGGGTGCCCACCGCGCGTCTGCCCACCGTCACCGGGGCGGCGAGCGCCGCGGTTTCCGGATCGTACTCGCCCTCGGAGTACGCGTAACCCTTGCGCCGGACCTCGGCGAAGAGCTCCTCCAGCTGTACGGGATCGGTCAGCGTACGGTCGCTGAACCGCGCCATGGGGCGACCGTACAGCAGCGCCGCCCGGTCGCCCGGCGGGAGCATACCGAAGTAGGCGCGGGAGGTGGCCCCGGCGTGCGCCGGGTACAGCTCGCCCGCGAGGCCGTAGATGCGCAGGGGGCCCGTCGCGCCGTCCACGGCCGTGACACAGCGCATGTGCACCCCGTCGGGCACGGCGAACAGCGCGCCGACCCCCACCGACTCGGCCACCGCGCGCAGCGGGGGGCGGACCAGGCTGGCCAGCCCGCCGTCCCGCTCCCACACCCGGGCGAGGTGCCACACGGCGGGGCCGAGCCGGTAGCGGCGCGAGCGCTTGTCGGAGACCAGGAACCCGCGGTAGGCCAGCGCGGCCAGCAGCCGCTGGGCCACGGATTTGTCCAGGCCGAACTCGGTCGCGACCTCGGTGACGCCCCACTCCGCGTGCTCGCGGTCGAAGGAGAGCAGCAGGCTGAGGACGCGGTCCGCGGTCTGGAGGGGCGGTGTTTCCGTTACCGGCGTTCTGTCAGTCATGGCTGAATCGTAAACAATCCCGGATATCGAGAAACCATTGCGCCCTGCATGCCATGAGGCGGACTCTGAGCCATCTCGGCGTGAAACCCATGCGACCGGGAGCTTTCGATTCGCCGATTCGCCCGTTCGCCGATTCGCCGAGTCTTTGACGGGCCGTCCCACCCCTGACGGCCGTGTCCCGCGTGGAACTCCCCGCATCAGACCGCCGCACCCGCCTGAACACCGTTGGAAGGCCCTCCCTTGCTGAAGCACGTCCTTGAGATCATCGAACTCCTCGACCGTCCCCAGACCAGTGGGGAACTGCTCGCCGAGCACCTGCGGGCCGTCCAGGCCGCGGCGGGCGCCGACGCGAGCACGGCGCCGCGGATCGAGGTACGTACGGTCGAGGGCGACAAGGGCAGCACGGACTTCGTCTCCGTGACCGTCCCCGGCCGTAACGGACGGCTTGCCGGCGGTGACGCGCCGACCCTCGGTGTGCTCGGCCGGCTCGGCGGAGTCGGCGCCCGGCCCGAGCGCATCGGCCTGGTCTCCGACGCCGACGGTGCCGTCGCGGCGCTGTCGGCCGCGGCGAAGCTGCTGGACATGCACGCCCGCGGCGATGTCCTGGACGGCGATGTGATGATCTCCACACATGTGTGTGGCTGGGCCCCCACCCAACCGCACGACCCGGTACCGTTCATGGACTCCCCGGTGGACACGCTTGTGTGCAACCGCGAGGAGATCTCGCCCGAGATGGACGCGGTCGTGTCCATCGACACCACCAAGGGCAACCGGCTGCTCAGCCACCGCGGGATCGCGCTGTCGCCGACCATCCTCCAGGGCTGGATCCTGCGGGTCAGTGAGGACCTGCTGTCGGTCCTGGAGACCGTGACCGGCGAGCCCGCGCGGGTGCTGCCCGTCACCACGCAGGACATCACCCCGTACGGCAACGGGGTGCACCACATCAACTCCATCCTCCAGCCCGCCGTCGCCACCGAGGCGCCGGTGGTCGGCCTCGCGATCACCGCGGCCACGCCGGTGGCGGGCTGCGCCACCGGCGCCAGCCACGAGACCGACATCGCGGCCGCCGCCCGGTTCGCGATCGAGACCGCCAAGGAGTTCGGCCGCGGGGCCGCCCGGTTCCACGACGCCGACGAGTTCGCGCGGCTGGTGGAGCTGTACGGACCCATGACCCGGCTGCAGGCGCCCGCCCCGGCGCAGTGACCCGGAGCCGGTCCGGGCGGGCCCCGCCCGGACCGGCTCAACCCTCGACAGGGCCGACCCGCGCCCGGCCGTTCCGCTCCCTCCGCTCCTCCCCGCCACCCGTCCCGTCGCGTCGCGTCGTCCCCACCCAGGAGTCCCCCTTGAACCCGAGAGCTTCGACCGCCGCGCCGGCCACGGCGGCGCCGACGGAACGGCACCCCCGAGCCTTCGAGCCGATCACGCTCCTCATCACCCTCGTGATGTCGGTCCTCGGCGCCCTGATCGGCATCGTGCTGATCACCTCGCTCGGCATCTCCCCCAACACGGCGGTGATCGGCGCCCTGATCGCGATGATGATCGGCCGTATCCCGCTCGGCGCGCTGATGCGGATGCGTTCCCAGCACCGGCAGAACCTGGTGCAGTCGGCGATCTCCGGCTCCACGTTCGCCGCCGCGAACTCGCTGCTCACCCCGATCGCGGTGCCCTTCGCGCTGGGCCGCACCGACCTGGTGTGGCCCATGCTGGGCGGCGCCGCCATCGGGCTGGCCGTCGACAGCTGGGTGCTGTACCGGGTCTTCGACTCCAAGCTGCTGCCGGCCACCAACTCCTGGCCCGCGGGCATCGCCGCCGCCGAGACGATCAAGGCCGGGGACAGCGGCGGACGCAAGGCCGCGGTGCTCGGGGTGAGCGCGGTGGTCGGCCTGGTCGGCGCCCTGTTCAAGCTCCCCACCAGCGCCGCCGGTGTCGGCTTCCTGGGCAACATATGGGCGCTGCTGATGTTCGGCATCGGGCTGACCGTCGCCCAGTACGCCCCCGAGCTGCTCGATGTGAACCTCACCGCCGACCGGGTGCCGCACGGCCTGATGATCGGCGCCGGGCTGGTCGCCCTCGTGCAGGCCCTGCTGCTGATGAGGGGCCGGGGCCGTAAGGGCGCGGGCCGTACCGACAGCTCGGACCACACAGCCATCACGGACGCCACGGACGCCGTGGTGGGCAGCCCGGCGGCCGACGCCGAGCACGGACCCACGGTCGGGGCCGCCCGGCTGCGCCGCGGGCTGCTGGAAGGCATGGTGCTCTTCCTCTGCGGCGCGGTCGTGGTCGCCGTCGCGGGCGGTGTGGTGGCCGGGATGTCCCTGCCCGCACTGATCGGCTGGGTGGCGCTGGCCGGTGCCGCCGCCCTCGTGCACCAGCTCATCGTGGGGCTGGCGGCGATGCACTCCGGCTGGTTCCCCGCCTTCGCCGTCACCCTGATCGTGCTGATCGTCGGCCTGGTCCTGCACATTCCCACCGTGCCGCTCGCCCTGCTGGTGGGGTACACCGCCTCCACCGGCCCCGCCTTCGCCGACCTCGGCTACGACTTCAAGGCCGGGTGGCTGCTGCGCAAGGACGCCGCCCCGTGGCTCCCCTTCGAGTTGGAAGGGCGGCGCCAGCAGTACCTGGCCCAGCTCGTCGGTTTCGGCGTCGCGCTCGTCGTGGTCGCCATCGCCTGGAAGTCCTTCTTCGCGGACGGCCGGATACCGCCGGTCTCCGAGGTCTATGTCACCACCATCAAGACCGGCCTCGACCCCGACACCTTGCGGACCATGCTGCTGTGGGCCATCCCGGGCGCGCTGATCCAGCTCATCGGCGGCTCGTCCCGGCAGATGGGTGTCCTGCTGGCCACCGGGTTGCTCGTGGCCACGCCCAACGCCGGCTGGATGGTGCTCGGGGCGCTCGTCGTCCGCCGGGGCTACACGCTGTGGCGCCGCCGCGGGCTGACCGACCGTGCCGCGCGCAGGGAGTCCGACGAGCAGGCCGAGAACGATCTCTCCCTGGTCGGCGCCGGACTGGTCGCGGGCAGCTCGCTGAACGACGTGGGTCAGCTGACCAAGGTCATGTGACCCCGGCGGGGAACTCCGCCCGGCACCCTCTGGCACTCTGCGGCTCCCCGCCGACTCCTCTCCGGATTTCCCGCCGACTTCCCTCCAGGTCTCTTTGAAGGAGTGACACATGGACGTCCCGGACAGCGCCGCGAATTCGCCGGCCCCGCCCGCTCTCGGACTGGTCACCATCGGCCAGGCCCCGCGCTCCGATCTGCGGCCGGACGCCGAACCGCTGCTGCCGGGCGTACGCCTGGTCGAGCACGGCGCGCTCGACAACGACCGGTTCGACGGTGAGGCCGGGCAGGAGACCCGCCGTCTGCTGGCCCCGGAGCCCGGTGAGGCGCCGCTCGTCACCCGGCTGCGGGACGGCGGCTCCGTGGTGCTCGGGCACGCGGCACTCATCCCCCGGATGGAAGAGGCCGTCGCCCGCGCGGAACGCGACGGCGCCGCCGCGACCCTGCTGCTGTGCACCGGCCACTTCCCCGCCGTGCGGGCGACGGGGCCGCTGCTCTTCGCCGAACCGCTGGTGCAGCAGGCGGTCGCGGCCATCGTCGGCACCGACCCGGTCGGCGTCGTCTGCCCCCACCCCGACCAGGCCGAGGACGTGGCCCGGCGGTTCTCCGAGGTCCTGCCGGGCCGCGTCCTGGCCGCGGGCGCCAATCCGTACGCACCGCGCGAACACGCCCTGGACGAGGTCGCCGAGGCCGCCCGGACGCTCGCGGACGGCGGCAGTTCGTGGCTCGTCCTGGACTGCATCGGCTACACCGAGGAGATGCGGCGGGCCGCGGCGCGCGCGGCGGACCGCCCGGTCCTGCTGGCCCGTGCCCTCGCGGTGCGGCTGGCCGGTGAGGTCGTGACCGCGTTCGGCCGGCAGCAGTCCTGACGAGCAGACCGGCAGCAGACCGGCAGCAGACCGGCAGCAGACCTGCCGAGCCCAGTGATGCGTACGGTCGTACGCATCGATGTGTACACTCGTACGCATGGGAACGGGATACGGACTGCTGGCCGTCGCCATCGCGGCCGAGGTGGGCGCGACGACCGCCATGAAGTACAGCGAGGGTTTCACCCGGCTGTGGCCCTCGGTGCTGACCGTGGCGGGGTACGTCGTCGCGTTCCTCCTCCTCGCCCAGACGCTCAAGACGCTCTCCATCGGGACGGCGTACGCGATCTGGGCCGGAGCGGGTACGGCGCTGGTCGCCGCCATCGGGATGGTCTTCCTGGGCGAGTCCGCCGGCGCGCTCAAGCTGCTGGGCATCGCCCTGGTGATCGCGGGCGTCGTCGTGCTCAACCTCGGAGGGGCCCACTGATGGCCCGCCGCTACGACCCCGAGCGCCGCCAGCGCATCATCGACGCCGCGCTGCGCGTGGTCGGCCGCGTCGGTATCGCCGGGCTGAGCCACCGTACGGTCGCCGCCGAGGCCGATGTGCCGCTCGGCTCGACCACGTACCACTTCGCCTCGCTGGACGAACTGCTGGTCGCCGCTCTCCGGCAGGCCAACGAGGGGTTCGCGCGCGAGGTACGGGAGAGCGCCGCCTTCGCCCGGCCGGGGTGCGACATCGCGGGCGAGCTGGCCCGGATCACCGGGCAGTGGCTGGCCCGGGACCGTACCGGCGTCGAGTTGGAGTACGAGCTGTACCTGGCGGCCCTGCGCCGGCCCGCGCTGCGCCAGGTCGCCGCGGAGTGGAGCGACGGCGTCGCCGAGGTGCTCCGCCCGCACACCGACCCCCTGACCGCGCGGGCGCTGATCGCGTTGGTGGACGGGATCTGCCTCCAGGTGCTGCTGACGGACGGGGCGTACGACGAGAAGTACGCCCGGCGGGCGCTGGCGCGGCTCATCCCGCCCGCCGTAGGTTGACGGGATGAACGACCAGCCTCCGGGGCCCGAGATCACCTACGCCGAGTGCCGGCAGTGCGGCACCCTCATCGCCGGACTCGACGGCCGCTACAGCTGCGGTGTCTGCGGCTGGGTCAACCACCACTCCGAGGGACACCGCGCGCTGCCCCGCGCGGAGGACGACGCCGACCACCGGACGCGCGGGGCCGCGGGCAACCGCCTGAGCTGAGCGAGGCTCCGGCCGGGGTGCACGCGGGGGTGGGGCGGAGCGCGTACGGGTGGCGCGCGCCCGGCACCTGAGACCGGTTGGCCCGGGCGGCGTCGGGAACGTTAGGTTCGGGGCATGACCGACACGTCTTCCCAAGGTTCCCCCAGTTCCTCCCGCACCACCGGCGCCGTCGCCGCCGGCCTCGCCACCCTCACCGAGGACGGCACCGTCCTCGACACCTGGTTCCCCGCCCCCGAACTCACCGCCGAGCCCGGCCCGGCCGGCACCGAGCGGCTCTCCGCCGAGCGTGCCGTGGAACTGCTCGGTGAAGGCGCGGCGAAGGCCATCGGGACCGACGCCCGCCGCGGGGTCGAGACCATCGCGGTCCGTACGGTCATCGCCTCCCTCGACGACAAGCCGCTCGACACCCACGACGTCTACCTGCGGCTGCACCTCCTCAGCCACCGGCTGGTGCAGCCGCACGGCCAGAACCTGGACGGCATTTTCGGGCTGCTCGCCAACGTCGCCTGGACGTCGCTCGGCCCGGTCGCCGTGGACTCGCTGGAGACCGTACGGCTCAACGCCCGCGCCGAGGGGCTGCACCTCCAGGTGACCTCGGTCGACAAGTTCCCGAGGATGACGGACTACGTGGCGCCGGCCGGCGTCCGGATCGCCGACGCCGACCGGGTGCGCCTGGGCGCGCACCTCGCCGCGGGCACCACCGTGATGCACGAGGGCTTCGTCAACTTCAACGCGGGCACCCTCGGCACCTCCATGATCGAGGGCCGGGTCTCCGCGGGCGTCGTCATCGGCGACGGCTCCGACGTCGGCGGCGGCGCCTCCACCATGGGCACCCTCTCGGGCGGCGGCAAGGAGCGCATCGTCATCGGCGAGCGCTGCCTGATCGGTGCGGAGGCGGGCGTCGGGATCGCCCTCGGTGACGAGTGCGTCGTCGAGGCCGGGCTGTACGTCACGGCCGGCAGCCGTGTCACGCTGCCGGACGGCCAGATCGTCAAGGCGCGCGAGCTGTCCGGCGCGAGCAACATCCTCTTCCGCCGCAACTCGGTCACCGGCGCCGTCGAGGCCCGCCCGAACAACGCGGTGTGGGGCGGCCTCAACGACGTCCTGCACAGCCACAACTGATCAACCGGTCAAGCTGAATCGACCGGTCAGCTGATCATGGCGCGGCGACCGCTGTGGTGGCCTCCGCGGCGGTCTCCGTGGGGACCCCTACGAGTGCGCCGTACAGCCGCAGCAGCCCGTCGGCCGTCTCCCGGCCGGCGGGCCGCAGCGGCTCGCGGACCGGCCCGCCCGGCAGCCCGAGCCGGCCGAGCAGCGCCTTCGCGGTGACCGTGCCGGGCAGCCCGGCCGCCATCATCGCCTCGGTCAGCGGCAGCACGCGCTGATGCAGCCGTACGGAGTCGGTACGCCCGCGGGCGCCGGAGTCGTAGGCGTCCAGGACGGAGCGGAGTGCACCGGGCGCGACATTGGCCACCGTACTGACGAAGCCCGCGCCGCCCACCGCGTACAGCGGGAGGTTCAGCTCCTCACAGCCGGAGTAGTACGCGAGCGAGGTGCGGGCGATCACCTTCGAGCTGCCCATCAGGTCGTACGCGCAGTCCTTCACGGCGACGACGCGCGGGTGCGCGGCGAGCCGGACCAGCGTCGCCGGTTCGATCCGGGTGCCGGTGCGCGCCGGGATGTCGTACAGCATCAGCGGGACGCGCGCGGTGTCCGCGATCCGCAGGAAGTGTGCCTCGACGTCCGCCTGCGGAGGGCGGCTGTAGTACGGCGCGACCACCAGCAGGCCGTGCGCTCCCGCGCGTTCGGCCGCGCGCGCCAGCGCGAGGGTGTGACGGGTGTCCGCGCTGCCGACGCCCGCGACGATGTGCGCCCGGTCGCCGACCTCCGCGCACACGGTCTCGACCAGAGCGGTCTTCTCGGCGTCCGTCGTGGTGGGGGACTCTCCCGAGGTGCCGTTCAGGACGAGTCCGTCGCAGCCGCTGTCCACGAGCCGGCGGGCGAGCGCCCGCGCGCCGGAGTGATCCAGCTTCCCGTCCGGAGTGAACGGCGTGACCATGGCGCAAAGTGCTCGTCCGAAGGGGCGTGATGTCGTCATACCGTGAGTCTCCGCCCGCCGGACTGTGAAGGTCCACTTAGATCTGCTTCGGGTGAACGCGAAGCAACACTGAAGATTCTGGGGTGCGTCGGTCTGGCATGATCGGCGCAGGCCGCCGCTTTGTTCGGGTGGCCGAACGGGGGAGGGGATCGCGTGCCGCGTACGCGTCGAACAGGGAGAGCCCGCAGGCGCCCGGGAAGGGTGCGGGCCGTGGCCGTCGCGCCCGTGAACGGCGGCCGGCGGCCCTGTCGCGTCGGCGGTGACCCGGATGCCGAAGTTCTGGCCAATGATGCACGCCCGCGAGCCCGGCGCGTGGGCCGTGGCCGCGTCGGCGCGGGCGCGGCCCGTACCACCTTGCCCCCGTTCGTCGGCATCGGTTCCTCCTACCGAGCCGTGGCCTGGTATCGCGCCCCCGGACGTTCGGATGCGTAGGTGCGGGCAGAAGGGGGCCATATCGTTCGGCACACCCATGACCGCGCCCCCGACATCAGCGTGCCGCGGGGCGCTCCGGGGTAGCAGGGGGCGAAGTGCCAGCGGGTGCTGACGCAGCAAGGGGCATGGAGGGCATGGAAGGCATGGAAGGCATGGAAGGCATGAAGAGCATGGACGCCGGAAACACCGAAAGCGCCGACCTGGGCGAACTCGACACGCTGCGCGCGGTCTTCCCGCCGGAGCGGCGCCTGCCGCCGCTGGGCTGGGACGCGGTACGCGCCTTCGAGCGCGAGCAGGGCATCGTCCTGCCCGAGCCGTACCGCACGCTCGTCGCGGAGGTGTGCGACGGCTCCGCCGAGGGTCCCGCCGACATCGACGGGCTGCTGCCGGTGGCCGCGCTGCCCGAGGACTGGGGGTGCGACCAGACCCAGCGGGTGCTGTCGAAGCCCTTCCCTCTCACGGAGGCGTGGGTGTGGGAGGACGACCCCCGGCCGTACGAGGAGATAGAGCCGCTCATCGACGAGGTCAGCAATCACGGCAGTGTGGTGCTGGGTTCGGACGGCTGCGGCATGTACTGGCACCTCGTCGTCACCGGCGCGCACCGTGGCCGGATATGGAACATCAGCGACGTGGGAGCGGCGCCGTTCGGGACGACTTTCGGCCACCCGGCGGCGGGGGCCGGCCTCGCCGGCTGGGTGGCGCACTGGGCCACCACACGCCGGCCGTGGTTCGACGTGGTGGTCTGACAGCGCAGGACCCGGCGCCGCGTGGTCCGAACACCGGGTGGTCCGAACACCGCGACGTGCGACGGGGAAGCGAGTACGGGACAACGGGGATACGGGGTGAACGGGGTTACGGGGTGAACGGGGTTACGGGGATAACGGGGTTACGGGGTGAACCGGGACACAGGGTGAACCGGGACACGCGGTGACGGGGTCGAACGGACCCGGTGTACCGGAGGGCGCCCGGCGGGGGCTCGGGACGACGCCCCCGGCCCTGGGTTGACCTCAACCGCGCTTCAGCTCCGAGCATGCTGGTCGTGGGCGCGCCGCGGGGGCGTGCCGCGAGGAGAAACCACCATGTCCGTGCGACTGAGCACCCTTCCTGATGTCACCCGCCCCGGCGTGGGCTCCGTCACGATCAGCACCTGGCGCGTCGGCACGCCCGAGCGGCAGCGGGCGGCGGTCGAGGCCATCGCCCGGGCCTGGCGGAGCCGGGAATGGCCGGCGGTCGGGCTGTTCTCGTACACCGTTCTCACCGGGAACGACGAGCAGACGCTGCTCCACTACTCCCAGTGGCGTGACCAGGCCGCGTACCGGGCGTTCGCCGCCACGGGCCGGGACGAGCGCGTCGCGGAGATCGACGCCGCCGTGCCCGGCATCGAGCGGATGGGGCTGCGCCCGTACACCCTCTACCGCGACGAGCGGACGACCACAGCCCCCGGCGGCGAGCCTCCGGTGCCCGGCTGCTTCGTCACCGTCGACGTGGAGTTCGAGGGCCCCGACCCGGCGCGCGCCCGCGGCTGGGTGGACACCGTCCGCCACGCGATCGAGACCGACCCGGCCCTGCCGCCGGGCGGGATCTCCGCGTACTTCCACGTCTCCACGGACGGGACCCGGGTCCTCAACCTCGCCGGGTGGGAGAGCGAGCAGGCCCATGCCGACGCCCTCGCGGCGCCCGGCCGGGGCGTCGGGTCGGACACGGAGCAGTGGCGCGCGGTCCGGGACCACCCGGGGGTGAAGGGCAGCACCGTGTCCCGCTGGACGCCCGCGATCAGCCTGTCCTCCGGAGCGGACGCCGCGGGCTGACCCGCCCTGTCGGCGGACGGAACCGGCGCGGCGCGGTTCCCGGGTCAAGCGAGGTCCGGGGGACGGTGGTTGTCGGGTACATGAACCGGGTGGGAAGGGTCCAAAGCGTCTACGCTGGGGGACCGTCCGGACTCACTCATCCAGCCTCCGTACCCCACAAGGAGACCCACCAGATGCCCGTAGACCACCCCATCCTGCCGCCGGTTCGGCTGCTCCCGGACGCCGAACTGGCCCGGGAGGCGCTGGCCGCGCCGCTGTTCGCCCGGGCCGTGCGCCTTGCCCGCTGGGCGGGCCCGGAGACCCGGGTGAGCGCCGGGGGCGAGCTGGTCGACGAGCAACTGCCCGCCGCGGCGGAGCAGCTCGGCCTCGGCGACGAGCTCTCGGAGGGAGACGGCGAGGCGTACGCGAGCGAGGCGTGGCGGGTCGCGGTCGACACCGGACTGCTGGACGTCGAGTACCCCGACCGGCGCGACGGGTCCGCCGAGGCGGGCGCCGGGTCCGCCGAGGAAGGCGACGAGGAGGAGCGCACCGGGCGCGTCACACACGGCGAGCAGCTCGCCCTGGTCACGTCCGGCGCCCCCCAGGACGTCCTCTCCCTCTGGCTGGACGCCCTGGACGTCGCCTTCGCGGATGCCACCGTGCCCGTACTCGACGATCTCGCGGCGGCCATCGACGACGACGGCGAGATCGACTTCGACGCGCTCGACTGGGACCCGGAGGAGGAGGCGGAGTTCCTCGAAGGCGTCCTCGGCAACCTCTACCTGCTCACCGTCGCGGAGGGCGGCGGCGCGGACAGTGCCGTCCCGCTGCCCGTACTCGCCGCGTCGATGATCATCCCCGACGACATGGGCGAGCCCACCGACGACATCCTGGAGCAGGTGTCCGAGGCGATGATGCGGCTGGACGAGCAGTTCCGGGTGCTGGAGCCGATCGGGCTCGTCTCGTACGTACCGGTGGACGAGGCGCTCATGGCGGAGGACGCCGACCCGGAGGACGCCCACTTCGCGGGCGCACCCGACCCGGAGCGACCGGTCGGTGACGACGACGTCTCCCGGTACGGCATGGTCCGGCTGACGCCGCTCGGGCTCTACGGGATCAGGTCCCGGATGCTGGAGGCGGGCGTCGCGGCGCCCGTCGTCGGCGAACTGGCCGGCAAGGACGCCCACGCGCTCCTCGACGGCGTCGCGCACTTCCCCGAGGCGGCGGCCCGCGCCGAGACGGAGCAGTGGCTCGCCGGGCGCGCGCCGCTCGACGCCGTACGCGAACTCCTCGCCGCCGCGCGCGGCAGGGACACCGGCGCACCGCTGCGCCGCCTCCAGTGCCAGCAGGCGCTCTCCCTCGTCGGGGCGGAGGCCGAGGCGGCGGTCCGCGAGGTCCTGGACGACGCGGAACTGGGCGGTCTGGCGCGAGTCTGGCTCGCGGAGCTGGGGGCCGGGGACGTACCGCCGCCGCCGGAGTCGATGATCTTCTGGCTGGCGGTCGACACGATCGCCGCACAGCTCGACGCGGAGGGCGAGCCGGACGAGCTCCAGGAACTGGTGGAGGGGCTGGTGGGCCAGCACAGCGGGTTCTTCGAGGTGGCCTGGCGGGTGGACCACCCGGCGACGGCGGACGTCCTGGAGGCGATGGGCCGGCTGCACCGGGACCGGGGCGTGTCGAAGGACGCGCGCAAGGCGGCGTTCAAGGCACGGTCGCGCGGCGGCAGTTGACCGCGCGGCAGTTGACCGCGCGGCGGGTGGGGCGGACGGTGTGGTGGCGGGTGCGACGACGGGTGTGATGACGGGTGCGGCGGACCGTGCGGACGGTCACCGGAGATACGACGCTCCGTTGAGGTCCAGAACCGCGCCGGACGACCACACCGCCCCCGGCGAGGCCAGCCAGCGCACCGCCTCCGCGATCTCGTCCGCCGAGGCCACCCGGCCGAACGGGCTCTGGGCGCGGATCCTCTCGCCCTCCTCGCCCGCCAGCCGGCTCGCCACCCGCTCCGTTTCGAAGAAGCCCGGCGCCACCGACGCGACACCGATGCCGTACGGAGCCAGGGAGACTGCCAGGGACTGCCCCAGGGCGTGCACCGCGGCCTTCGTGGCCCCGTACGCCGGGTGGTCCGGTTCGCCGCGGAAGGCGCCGCGGGACCCGATGTTGATGATCCGGCCGGCCGTCGCACGGGCGATCATGCCGTGCGCGGCACGGTGGCTGAGCAGCGCCGTCGCCAGGAGGTTGACGGAGAGGTGGCGCTGCCAGACCGCCGTCCATTCCTCGTAGTCCGTCGTGGCCGGCGGGTGGGCCTCGTTCACCGCCGCGTTGTTGACGAGGACGTCGATCCCGCCGAGCGCCTCCGCCGCCCCGTCCGCGACCCGGGCCGCCTCCACCGGGTCGGAGAGATCACCGCCGACCAGCACGTGGCCCGTGCCGGTCAGTGACTCCAGGGTGGCGCGGGCGTCGGCGGCACGGCTGCCGTAGTGGACGGCGACCCGGTCGCCCTGGGCGGCGAACGCCCGGCAGACGGCCCGGCCGAGACCGCGCGACGCGCCGCTGACGAGGACGCCGCGACCGGTCGCGGCGAGCTTCGCGGTGGGGAGATTCACGGATCGGGGCCTCTCGTCGTCGGACGGTGTTCAGCCGCCGTTCAGGCACGGGCGGCAGCGTCGGGGAGCGTACCTCCGCGGCAGTGCCGGGAGCGTATCTCCGCACCTCCGCACCTCCACCGCCGCCGCACCTCCTTCCGCCGCCCCGAGGAGCCCCGATGCCGCTGACCCGCAGGGAATTCACCGGAAGTTCCGCGCTCACGGGCGCGGGACTCGTCCTCACCGGCGCCGCGGGGGCGTTCGCCACCGCGCCCGGCGCGCTCGCCGCCGACGACGTGCCCGACGTCGCGTCAGGTCCCGTGCCCGAGCCGGGATACGGGCCCCTCGTCGCCGATCCGCGCGGCATGCTCGCCCTGCCGGCCGGATTCTCGTACCGGGTCGTCACCCACAGCGGGGTCACCAAGCTGGAGACCGGCGAGTACACCCCCTCGAACCACGACGGAACGGCGACGTTCGAGGGCTCCCGCGGGGTCACCCTGCTCGTCAACAACCACGAGCTGAAGGGCCCCCGGTCCGGCTGGCCCCACCCCGTGCCGCTCACCGAGGGCCTGGTCTACGACCCCGCCGCGGCCGGCGGCTGCACGGTCGTGGAGACGCGCCCCGGCGGCCGGACCGCCGAGTGGGTCGGCATCGCCGGTACGTCGACCAACTGCGCGGGCGGACGCACCCCCTGGGGCACCTGGCTGACCTGCGAGGAGAACACCGACCGCGCCGGCGAGAACGGGATGACCAAGGACCACGGCTATGTCTTCGAGGTCGACCCGTACGACCGGCGCGCCAACCGCGACCCCCGGCCGATCAAGGCACTCGGCCGGTACGACCACGAGGCCGTCGTCATCGACCCCCGCACCGGATACGCGTATCTGACGGAGGACGCCTCGGGTCCCAACGGCCTGTTCTACCGGTGGGTCCCGCCGCACGGGTTCAAGCACGGCCGCGGGCAGTTCGCCCGGCTCGCCGACGACGCGGGCGCGCTCCAGGCGCCGCGCTGCTTCGACGCGGGCGGTTCGTTCGTCGACGACCTCTCGCGTGCCACCCGGATCGGCACCGTCTACGGCGTCGACTGGGTGGACGTACCGGAACGGGACGCGCGGACCGTCGACGTACGGGAGCAGTTCGGCACCGGGGACGTCACCCGGGCCAGGAAGCTGGAGGGCATGTGGTGGGGGGACGGCGGCGCGTACCTCGTGTCCTCGTACGCCCGTGCCGAGAGCCCCGGGACCCCGCACGACGGCCAGGTGTGGTTCTACCACCCGCGGCGCCGCACGCTCACCCTCAAGGTGCTGCTCGGCGTCAACCCGGATCCCACGGAGGACGGCGGCTTCGACGGCCCCGACAACATCACCGTCTCGCCGTACGGCGGTCTGGTCATCGCGGAGGACGGCGAGGGGCTTCAGCACCTCTTCGGCGCGACGGAGCGCGGCCGGACGTACCCCATCGCGCGCAATGATCTCAACGACAGCGAGTTCACGGGTGTCGTGTTCTCGCCCGACGGCCGCACCCTGTTCGCCAACATCCAGGAACCGGGCATCATGCTGGCCATCACCGGCCCCTGGCGCCGCTCACCGCGCCGCTGACGCGGAAAAAAAGGGGCCGGCACAGGGGAGCGGGAAGGGGCGCGTACGGGCCCGGGGCGCGCGATCCGGTGGCTTCGTCCGTGGTCGGGCATGGCGCGGCGGGGCCCCTTGGGCGCATACTCCACGTAATGACAAAGTCAGCCGGATCCCGGCGCCACCTGCCGTCCAGTCCCTTCAACCGCCAGGCCCCGGCCTCACCTCCGCCCGAGCAGTTCGACGTGGGAGACCGGGTTTCCCATGATCAGTTCGGATTGGGAAGAGTCATCGGAGTCGAGGGCGAACACGCAGTGCTCATCGATTTCTCGGGTCGACAGGGGCGGATTCTGAGCCCCTTCGCCAAGCTCACCAAGCTCTGAAGCCGGTCTTCGGAGCGCGTTGCCCCGGCCCCCGGGCCCGCGGCGGACCTTCAGGACCCGCGGCGGCCCGGGGGCTTCGCGCTGCCCCGCGGGCCGTCCCGCGTACCGTCCAGCCGTCCAGCCGTCCGGCTCAGAGGATCTTCGCGGCGGGCTTGACCATGCCGCGCACCGTCCGGGACTTCGCGAACTCCCCGAGGCCGGTCATCTCCCACTCGCCGGAGAACTGGCGGATCAGCTTCGCCATCATCACGCCCGTCTGCGGCTCGGCGGTGGTCAGGTCGAAGCGCACCAGCTCCTCGCCGCTCGCCGCGTCGACCAGCCGGCAGTACGCCTTGGCGACCTCGGTGAACTTCTGCCCGGAGAATGAGTTGACCGTGAAGACCAGGCCGCTCACCTCGGTGGGGATCTTCCCGAGGTCGACGACGATCACCTCGTCGTCCCCGCCGCCCTCGCCGGTGAGATTGTCGCCGGAGTGCTTGATCGCTCCGTTCAGGATGGAGAGCTTGCCGAAGTAGCAGCTCTCGATGTGGTTCCGGTTCGGGCCGTAGGCGATCACGGACGCGTCGAGGTCGATGTCCTTGCCCCGGAACGCCGGCTCCCAGCCGAGCCCCATCTTCACCCGGCTGAGCAGCGGGGCGCCGCCCTTGACCAGGGACACCGTCTGGTTCTTCTGGAGGCTGATCCGGCCCTTGTCCAGGTTGATCTTCCCGCTGCCGGGCGCCGGCGCCGCGGGGGCCGCGGGCGGCGTGGCCGGGACCGGGGGAGCGGCGACCCGCGGGTCGGCGACGGGGGCGGCGGCGGGCGCCGGGGGCGCGGCCGGGGCGGGCTCCTCGACGGAGACGCCGAAGTCGGTGGCGATCCCGGCCAGCCCGTCGGCGTACCCCTGGCCGACCGCGCGGGCCTTCCAGGCGCCGTTGCGCAGATAGATCTCCACGATCACGAGGGCCGTCTCCGCGCCCAGCCGGGGCGGGGTGAAGGTGGCCAGCGCGGTGCCGGCGGCGTCACGGATCGTGGCCGTGGGCTCGATGCCCTGGAAGCTCTGGCCCGCGGCGTCCGGGCTCGCCGTGACGACGATCTTCTCGATGCCGGCCGGGACGGCGGTGGTGTCGACGACGATCGCGTCGGGCGCCGAACCCCCGCCGGAGCGGTAGCTCACGCCGGGGCCCGTCGGCTGGTTGTAGAAGATGAAGTCGTCGTCTGAGCGCACCTTGCCGTCGGCGGTGAGCAGCAGGCCCGATACGTCGAGCCGCACCGGAGCGGCGACGTCCACCGCGATGTGAGCGGTGGGGAGAGGGATGTTCGAGCCGGGGGTCATAGCTGTCATGCCAGGCGTAACGAACGACCCCGCTTTGCCGTTCCCTTACCTTCGAAGGCTTCCTGCCCCTTCGGACGCCCCCTCGGACGCCCCGGTCAGTACGGCCACTGCGGCGGGTCGGTGGTGAAGGCGCCGCCCAGCCGCGTGTGCGCGGGGTTGGCCGGATCCGCCTCGCCCTGCTCCGCGATGAGCTTCTCGGCGTACTGCTCCGAGTCGTCCTGCGGCTCGTACCCCAGCGCCCGCGCGGTCGTCAGGTCCCACCACAGCCGGGTGTTGGCGGACGAGCCGTAGACGGTGGTGTGGCCGACGTCCTCGGCGGTGAGCGCCGCGTGGAAGAGCCGGGCGCAGTCGCCGGGGCTCAGCCAGATGGAGAGCATCCGGACCGTGGTGGGCTCCAGGAAGCAGGAGCCGATGCGTACGGAGACGGTCTCCTGGCCGTGCAGTTCCCAGTAGAGCTGCGCCAGGTCCTCGCCGAAGCACTTGGAGAGCCCGTAGAAGGTGTCGGGGCGGCGCGGCGTGTCGATCGGAATCAGCGGCTCGCCGGGCTCGGGGCGCGGGGTGAAGCCGACGGTGTGGTTGCTGGAGGCGAACACCGTGCGCCGTACTCCCGCCGCGTGCGCCGCCTCGTACAGGTTGTACGTGCCTTCGATGTTGGCGCGCAGGATCTTGTCGAAGGAGGCTTCCAGCGAGATGCCCGCGAGGTGGATGATCGCGTCGACACCCGTCACCGCCTCGCGCAGCGCCGCCTTGTCCGCCAGGTCCGCCGTGATCGCGTCCGGCTCGCCCTCGATGGGCGTGGCGTCGAAAAGCCGCAGCTCGTAGCCGTACGCGGGCAGCAGGCCCCGCATCAGGGTGCCGAGGCCGCCGGCGGCGCCGGTGAGCAGGACGGTGCGGGGTGCGGGCATGGGCGGAATCTCCTCGACGGTTCTCGGCGGTTCGGATCTCGACGGTGCTCGACCGTTCTCGACCGTTCTCGATGGTTCAGATCTCGACGGTTTGGAACGCACTCAGATTCGTAGACGGAATTCACATGCATGGACAAAATAGGGAGTCTGGCCGGGCATCGTCAAGTGTCGCCCGAAGGTGGCCATTCCGTCCCCGGGTTGCCGTGCACCGTCTTGACCGGCGCCTCAGGGCTGGCCTAGCGTGGCGGCGTTCAGAAACGTGGACGTCGATCATATTGGTGCACGAGCGGTCGGCCGCTCGCCGCACGGCCAGGGAGCGCCCGTGACCTCAGCCCCGCTCGCCGCCCGCCTCACCGAAGTGGCCGGGCCGTTGTTCTTCCCCGTCACCGCGTACGGACCGGACGGCGGTCTCGACCTCGACGCCTACCGCGCGCATGTGCGCGCCGGTGTCGACGCGGGCGCCGCCGCCGTCTTCGCGTGCTGCGGCACGGGTGAGTTCCACGCGCTGGACCCGGACGAGTTCCGGCAGTGCGTCGCCGCCGCCGTCGAGGAGACCGCGGGCCGCGTCCCCGTCGTGGCGGGCGCCGGCTACGGCACGGCGCTCGCCGTCCGGTACGCGCGGATCGCCGAGGAGGCGGGCGCGGACGGGCTGCTCGCCCTGCCGCCCTATCTGGTCGTCGCCGACCAGGAGGGGCTGGTCCGCCACTACACCGCGCTGGCCGCCGCCACCTCCCTGGAGACCATCGTCTACCAGCGCGACAACGTGGTCTTCACCCCCGCGACCGTGGTCGCCCTGGCGCGGGTCGAGAAGATCATCGGGTTGAAGGACGGCTACGGCGACCTCGATCTGCTCCAGCGCATCGTCAGCACCGTCCGCCGGGAACTCCCCGGGCGGGAGTTCCTGTACTTCAACGGGCTGCCCACCGCCGAACTCACCGGGCTCGCCTACCGGGGCATCGGCGTCACCCTCTACTCCTCCGCGGTCTTCGCCTTCGCGCCCGACATCGCGCTCGCCTTCCACCGGGCGCTGACCACCGGGGACGACGCGACGGCCACCCGGCTGCTCGACGGCTTCTTCGTACCCCTGGTCGAACTGCGCAACCTGGGCCGCGGCTATGCCGTCTCGCTCGTCAAGGCGGGGGTACGGCTCGGCGGCCTGGACGTCGGAGAGGTACGGCCACCGCTGCGCGAACCGGGCGCCGACCACCTCAAGGTCCTCGCCGAACTCATCGAGCACGGCCGTACGCTGCTCCCCGACGGCCCGACCGGCGACTTCGGCCCGACCGGCGGCACCGGCGGCACCCGTGAGGAGGACGCGTGAGGACTTCCACCTTCGTCTACCCCTGGGACGTCGTGGGCGACCCCGACGCCCCCGCCAGGATCGCTGACCTCGGCGTCCGGCAGGTCACCCTCGCCGCGGCCTATCACTCCACCCGCGCCCTGACCCCCCGCCACCCGCGCCACCGGATCGTCACCGCCGAGCACGCCGCCGTCCTCTACCCGCCGGACGCCGCCCGCTGGGCGGGCCGCGAGCCGCGTCCGTACCCCGCGGGCGACTGGGCCCCGGGCGACGCCTACCGGGCGGCCGCCGAGGCGCTCGCCGGGGCGGGGCTCGACGTGCACAGCTGGGTCGTCCTCGCGCACAACTCCCGGCTCGGCGCGGAGCGCCCCGACACCTCCGTGGTCAACGCCTACGGCGACCGCTACCCCTGGGCGCCGTGCGTGGCGCGCCCCGACGTCGCCGCGTACCTGACGGAGCTGGCCGCCGAGGCAGGCGTCCGCCCCGGCACGGGCGGCACCGAGCTGGAATCCTGCGGCTGGTACGGATTCGGCCATCTGCACGCCCACGACAAGACCGCCGGCGTCGCCCTCGGGGACGCCGCGCAGTACCTGATGTCGCTCTGCTTCTGCACGGTCTGCCGGGAGGGGTACGCGGCTCTCGGGGCCGACCCGGACGAGGTGGCCGCGGGCGTCCGCCGCTCCCTGGAGCCCGTGTGGGCCACCGGCTCCCAGGAGAGCGGATGGCCCGCCGTCGAGAAGCTGCTCGGCGCGGATCTCGCGGCCCTCGTCGACGCGTGGCGCGGCGGCGTCGCCCGCGGGTTCCAGGAGGCGGCCGTCGCGGCCGTACGGGCGGAGGCGCCCCCCGGCTTCCAGGTGCTGCTCCACGCCGACCCGGCCTCGTACCGGGTCGGCGCCAACACCGGCGTGGACCCGGCGCACATCCTCGGCGTCGCGGACGGCGTGGTCCTGCCCTGCGGGGGCGGCGCGGCACCGGCGATGCTCGGCCCGTTCGCGGACCACCGCACCGGAACCTCCGTGCTGGCCGCCAACTTCGGCGTCGTGAGCGGCATGGGCGGGGGCCCGGCCACCCTCGCCGACGACGCGGTGCGCGCGGCGGAACTCGGCGCGACCGAACTGCGCCTCTACCACGCGGGACTCGCCTCCGACGCGGACCTGGCGGCGGTCAGGGCGGCGCTCTCACAACTGGGCGGATGAGCCGGCGGATCCTTCCCCCGCGCCCGCCGGGCCCGCGGCCCCTCCTGCCGGGTCCGCACTCCCGCCCGCCCCTGCCGCCGTCCCCGGCGCCGCCCGCAGGAGCCCTCCGGCCGTCAGCAGCCCGGCCACACCGGCCACCGCCAGCAGCACGGTGTGGTCGACGACGGCCACCAGCCCCGCGCCGAGCCCCAGCGCCACCGCGTTCGGGACGTGGATCAGCGTGTTGGCGGTCGCCGCCGTCCGGCCGAGCACCGCGTCCGGTGTCTCCCGCTGGACGGCGGTGAGCGCGGCGATCAGCACACACGGCAGCCCCAGGCCCACCCCCACGGCGCTCGCCAGCACCACCGCGTCGTACGGCAGCGCCCGCGCCGCGACCGACACCGCGAACAGCGCGATCCCGGCCGCGGCGTACCCCCGCTCGGGCAGCCGCCGCAGCAGGGGACCGGCGAGGATCCCGGTCAGTACGGATCCGGCCCCCTGCGCCGCGTACAGCACCCCCGCGTACGCCGGGGCGTGGCCCAGTCCCCGGTCGATCACGGCGTAGACGACCGCCCCGTTGACCCCCGCGAGCAGCATCGTGACCGACGCGGCGCGGACGAGCGGGCGGACGGCCGGCGAGTCCCGCAGCCGCCGGACGCCCGCCACGAGCCCGGTCCGCCAGGCGCCCGGCGGCGCCGGGTCCGGCCGGTCCTCCCGTACCCGCAGCAGCGCGAAGAGGCCCGCGGCCAGGACGAACGTCGCCGCGTCGAGGAGCGCGACGGGGCCGCCGCCGTACCGCGCGTAGAGCGCGGCGCCCGCGAGCGGCGCCAGCAGCTTCATGCCCTCGCTGGCGGTCATCCGCAGCCCGTTGAAGTCGCCCAGCAGCCGCCGGTCGACGGCGGCGGCGACCAGGGCCGCCTCCGCCGCGTCCTGGACGACGCCGCTCGCGCCGTACACGAACAGCACGCAGAACAGGATCCAGACCCGGTCCGCCGAGTCCACCGCGGGCAGCGCCGTGAGCAGCGCCGCCATCGCGAGCTGGCAGCCGATCAGCAGCGGGCGCCGCCGCACCCGGTCGGCCACCACCCCCAGCAGCGGGCCCACCAGGACCGGCGCCCACATCGCGAAGACCGTGAGCGCGGCCAGACTGTCCGACCCCGTCAGCGACTTGACCCAGACCCCCGACACCAGCCACATCGCGGACGTGCCGAACCCGGAGACCACGATCCCGGCGAGGTAGAGCGCCGCGTTCCGGTCCCGTACCACGCCCCCACGCGTCGACCCCATGGTCTCCACCCACCCCTTCCGCCGCGGCGCACCGGGCGTCAGTGTGGCGGCTGAGGAGCGGGCCGCCGCATGGGGAGAAAGACCTACTTCCCGCCTCGCCGGGGGAGCCGAGGGAGCTGAGGATCCTCAGATCCGGGCGACGCGGGCGGCACGGACAGCACCGGCGGCACAGACAGGACCGGCGGTGCAGGCGGCACCCGCCGCACCGGCCGCACGGGTCACTTCAGCGCCGCCTTCATCATCTTCTGCGCGATCGGCGCGGCCAGTCCGTTGCCGCTGACCTCCGAGCGCGCCGCGCCCGAGTCCTCCACGATCACCGCGACCGCCACCTGCTTGCCGCCGGTCGCGTCCTTCGCGTACGACGTGAACCAGGCGTACGGGGTGCGGCTGTTCTCCACGCCGTGCTGCGCGGTGCCCGTCTTGCCGCCCACCTCCGCGCCGTCGATCCGCGCGTTGGTCCCGGTGCCGTCCTGGACGACCGTCACCATCGCGCTGCGCAGCTGTTCCGCCGTGGCGGACGAGACGATCCGGGTCGTGTCCCCGTCCGGGTACTCCTGGAGGGTGTCCCCGTCCGCGTCCACGACCTTCGACACCATGTGGGGCGCGGCCATCAGCCCGTCGTCGGCCAGCGCCGCCGAGACCATCGCCATCTGGAGCGGCGTCGCCGTCACATCGAACTGGCCGATGCCGGTCAGCGCCGTCTGCGCCTTGTCCATACCGGACGGGTAGACGCTCGCCGAGGCGCGCACCGGCATGTCCTGCGTAGTGTCGTTGAACCCGAACTTCTCCGCCATGGCCCGGACCTTGTCCTGCCCGAGATCGACGGCCATCTTCGCGAAGACGGTGTTGCAGGAGTACCGCAGCGCGGTGCGGATCGTCGCGTTCGCGCAGGGCGCGGAGGCGTTCTCGTTGCCCAGCTCCTGGCTCGTCGTGGGCAGTGTGTACGGATCGGGGCTGTCCGTCGCCTCGTCCACCGAGCTGTAGAGCCCGTCCTCCAGCGCCGCCGCCGCGACGACCAGCTTGAACGTCGAACCCGGCGGCAGCGGCTGCCGCAGGGCGCGGTTGACCATGGGCTTGTCCGGGTCCTCGGTGAGCTGGGTCCACGCCGCGCCGTCCGTGGTCCCGCTGATCCGCGTCGGGTCGTACCCGGGCGTGCTGACCACGGCGAGGACGCGGCCGGTCTTCGGGTCGATCGCGACGGCGGCGCCCTTGGTGGAGCCCAGCGCGGCGTATCCGGCGCGCTGCACGGCGGGGTCGATCGTCGTCAGCACGTCGCCGGGCTTCGCCTGCTTGCCCATGAGCGCGTCGACCGGGTTCCGGAGCCGGCTGTCGGTCCCGTCGAGGACGTCCGCGTAGATGCCCTCCAGCTGGGTGGAGCCGTACACCTGCGAGCTGTAGCCGGTGACGGGCGCGTAGAGGGCGCCGTCCCGGTAGGTGCGCTCGTACGCCAGATCGCCGCCGGTCGTCCTTCTGGAGCCGGTGACCGGCGAACCCGCCACGACGATGTCGCCCAGGGGCTGCGCGTACTGCGCGATGACGGTACGACGGTTGTGCGTGTCGTCCGCGAGCGCCTTGGCCTCGTACACCTGGAGCCAGGTCGCCCGTACGAGGAGGGCGAGCACCAGGGAGAGGCAGATGACCGCTGTGTGTCTGATCGTCTTGTTCATCCCGTATGAGGGACGAGCGGGGGAGGGCGCCGCGTTCCCCCGGAAGGCGCTTCTCAGGAACTCTTCATCCTGGCGCTCAGAGCCGCCGGGTCGCGAGCGTGAGCCGGTCGCGCGCGTCGAACAGGGTGTCCTTGATCATCTGCTCGTGCGCGGGCGTGAGCCGGGCCACCGGCACCGAGCAGCTGATCGCGTCCCGCGCGGGCGTCCGGTACGGGATCGCGATCCCGAAGCAGCGCAGCCCGAGGGTGTTCTCCTCGCGGTCCACGGCGTACCCCTGCTCGCGCACCGTGTGCAGCTCCTCGATGAGCTTCTCGCGGTCCGTGATCGTGTGCTCGGTCAGCGCGGGCAGCGTCTCCGGCAGCAGCTTGCGCACCTGCTCGTCGCTGTGCGTCGCGAGCAGCGCCTTGCCGAGCGAGGTCGAGTGGGCGGGCAGCCGGCGGCCGACGCGGGTGAAGGGCCGCAGATAGTGCTGGGACTGGCGGGTGGCGAGATAGACCACATTGGTGCCGTCGAGCCGCGCGAGGTGGATGGTCTCACTGGTGTCGTCCGAGAGCCGGTCCAGCGTCGGCCGGGCGGCGGCCACGACCTCGTCCCCGTCGATGTACGACGTGCCGACGAGCAGCGCCCGTACGCCGATGCCGTACCGCGTCCCCGTCGCGTCCGTCTCCACCCAGCCCAGCTCGACCAGCGTGCGCAGCAGCATGTAGAGGCTCGACTTGGGGTAGCCGACGGCCTCCTGGACGGTGGCGAGGGAGTGCATGCCGGGGCGTCCCGCGAAGTATTCGAGCAACTCGACCGTCCGTACCGCGGACTTGACTTGTGCTCCACCGGTTTCCGCAGCCGACATCGTCCCTCGCCTCTTCTGGCCCGCTCGCCTTGCCCACTTGACCGCTCTTGACCACACAGAACGTGCGGAAATAGAGTCCTTGCACATTCACTATCAGGAATCCTGTTCAGAATACCGAACAACTTCCGGGGCGGGGAGCCCGACGGTGAATGGCGAGTGGTCCGTACGTCGTGAGTCGGGAAGGAAGCCGTGGTGGCAGCAGCACCAGTCTGGAGTGTCGACCCCCGAACGGGGAAGCAGCGCGAGCAGGTCGCGCGGGAGGCCACCGCCGAGGAAGTGGACAGCGCGGTACGGGGCGCGCACGCGGCCAGGGGAGCGCTCGCCGACCGTACGGTGCGCGCGGCCCTGCTCCGGACGGCGGCCGACCTGCTCGACGCCGCGGGTGAGCACGTCATCGAGGCGGCGGACGCCGAGACCGCCCTCGGGCCCGTCCGGCTCACCGGCGAGCTCGCCCGCACCACCGCCCAGCTGCGGGCCTTCGCCGAGGTCGTCGACGAGGGCGCCTTCCTCGACGTACGCATCGACCACGCCGACGCCGACCGTACGCCGCCCTGGCCCGACCTGCGCCGCTACAAGGTGCCGCTCGGCGTCGTCGCCGTCTACTCCGCGAGCAACTTCCCGTTCGCCTTCTCCGTACCCGGCGGCGACACCGCGAGCGCGCTCGCGGCCGGCTGCCCGGTCGTCGTCAAGGGGCACCCCGACCACCCGGCCACCTCCGAGCTGTGCGTCTCCGTGCTGCGCAGGGCCGCCGTCCAGGTCGGGCTGCCCGAGGACGTCGTCTCCCTCGTCCACGGCTTCGAGGCCGGTGTCGAGCTGGTCAAGCACCCGCTGGTGTCGGCGGCCGGCTTCACCGGCTCCGTACGCGGCGGGCGCGCCCTCTTCGACGCGGCCGCGGCCCGGCCCGCGCCCATCCCCTTCCACGGCGAACTGGGCTCCCTCAACCCCGTCGTGATCACCGAGGCCGCCGCGGCCGGACGCGCCGAGGAGATCGGCGCCGGCCTCGCCGGTTCGATGACACTGGGCGTCGGCCAGTTCTGCACCAAGCCCGGCTTCGTGCTCGCCCCGGCCGGCGAGCCCGGCGACCGGCTGGTCAAGTCCCTGACCACCGCGGTCAGCGAGACCGAGCCCGGCGTGATGCTCGACCACCGGATGCGTGACGCCTTCGTCGCGGGCGTGGCCGAACGGGCCGAGCTCCCCGGCGTGGACGCCCCCGTCACCCCCGGCGCGGGCGGCGAGCACACCGTCAGCGCGGGCTTCCTCACCCTGCCCGCCGAACTGCTCACCGCGGAGGGACCGCACGACCTGCTGCTGGAGGAGTGCTTCGGCCCGGTCGCGGTCGTCGCCCGCTACACCTCCACGGACGAGGTCACCTCGATCCTCTCCCGCCTCCCCGGCAACCTCACCGCCACCCTCCACCTCGCGGGCGAGGAGGCCGACGGCACCGAGCCCGGCGCCGCCGAGCTCCTTGCCGAGCTGACCCCGCTGGCCGGCCGCGTCCTCGTCAACGGCTGGCCCACCGGCGTCGCGGTCGCCCCCGCCCAGCAGCACGGCGGCCCCTACCCGGCGACGACCTCCACCTCCACCTCGGTCGGCGCCACGGCGATCGAGCGCTGGCTGCGCCCGGTCTCCTACCAGTCCACGCCGGCCGCGCTGCTCCCGCCGGAGCTGCGCGACGAGAACCCGCTGGACCTGCCGCGCCGCGTCGACGGCCGCCCCGAGAGCTGAGCTGAGCCCCCACTCACCTCGCTCCGCCGCCGCCCCACCGCACACGTGTGCGGTGGGGCGGTCGCGTTCCGGGACCCGCGCCCCGACTGCTCCGTACGGGTGAGGGTGGAACGTTTCCGCGAGCGCTTTCGGGTGACGCCGCGGCTACGGGCCCGCCGCGCGGGGGCGGCGTCGTGGAGCCTCAAGGCCCAGCACGACACAAGGAGTTCTCCCGCATGCGCCTCCGCACCACTCTGGCCGCCGCCGTCGGCGCCCTCACTCTGCTCGTCGCCCTCCCGGGTCAGGCCTCGGCCGCCGAGGGCACCTTCAGCTACGTCTACACGGACATCGCGGGCGAGCCCCGCCCCGGCGAGCTCGTGGACCCCGAGAGCCGGGTATGCATCACGATCCCCCAGGCGGCCGGCGAGTACGTACCGCCCGCCCACTCGCCGCGCAACCGCACCAACTCCACCGCCACGGTCTTCACCGGCCCGGAGTGCGACGGCGACCACTACTCGCTGCGCCCCGGCGGCTCCGCGTCCGAGCGGCTCAAGCTGCGCTCGGTGGTCTTCTCCTGACCGGTGCCCCGACCGGGCTCGTGACCGGGCTCCTGACCGGTCTTGTGACCGGGCTCCTGACCGGTCTCCCTCCCGGGTGATCCCGCCCGGTGAGGACGGCACTCCCGCCCCGTCCGGCCCGCTGCGCCGGACGGGGCATTTCCGTCTCCGCCTCGGTTCCCCGGTCATGACGCAGGTCAGGAGATACCCCATGGACTACGAAATGCGCGCGGAGTACGAGGAGGGCGCCTCGCCCCGCGACCCCGAGCCCCGGTTCTACGTCTGGCACATGGCACGGGCCGACGAGGCGACCGCCCTCTGCGGACGTGACCTCGACCCGGCGGCCGTCACCCAGTCGGCCGACCTGTGGGGCACCCCCGCCGGGCAGCCGCTCTGCCACGCGTGCGGCGCCTCCTACATCCACCAGGTTCCCCACCACGGCCTGCGCGGGGAATGAGCCGTGGGGAATGAGCCGCCGCCCGGGCGCGTTGCCGCTGGGGGCGGAGGGTGCCTCCGTACCGGCTGAGCGCCGTCGCCATGCCCGTACGGGGCGCGAACGCGGCGGACGTGACCTGGAGGAATCAGACACATGCGCGTGGAGATCTGGAGCGACATCGCCTGTCCCTGGTGCTACATCGGCAAGGCCCGCTTCGAGAAGGGGCTGGCCGGATTCGCGCACCGGGACGAGGTGGAGGTCGTGCACCGGTCGTTCGAGCTGGACCCCCGGCTGACCAAGGCGGACACCGGGACGGTCCTCGACATGCTGGTGGCCAAGACGGGGCGCACCCCGGCGGAGGTGCGCGAGATGGAGGAGCACGTCGCCTCCAACGCGCGCTCGGAAGGACTCGGTTACCTCCTCGACGGTCGGGACTACGGCAGCACCTTCGATATCCACCGCCTGCTCCATCTCGCCAAGGCCCGCGGCCGCCAGGACGCGCTGCTCGACCTCGTCTACCGGGCCAACTTCGCCGAGGAGCGCTCCGTCTACGACGAGGACACGCTGGTGGGGCTCGCGGTCGAGGCGGGGATCGAGGAGGCCGAGGCGCGCGCGGTGCTCGCCGACCCGGAGGCGTACGCCGCCGAGGTACGGGCCGACCAGCGCGAGGCCGCCGAACTGGGCGCGAACGGGGTGCCGTTCTTCGTGCTCGACCGGCGGTACGGCGTCTCCGGCGGCCAGCCCGCCGAGGTTTTCACGCAGGCGCTGGAGCAGGCGTGGGACAGCCGTGCGCAGGCCGGGGCGCATGCGTGAGCACCGCTTCGGTACAGCCGTCGGACATGCGTGATTGACCGGGCGTGAGCGGGCCCACAGGGTGGCACGCATGGACACCCTGGTGGGCGCCGAGTTCGCGCCGGACATGACGTATCTGAACACCTCGACCTGTGGCCTGCTGCCCCGCCGGGCCGTCGCCGCCGTCCAGGAGATGGCAGGAGCCAACGCGACCGGGCGGGGCGGGCTGGGGGACGGCGGCTTCGAGATCGTGAACGCCGCCCGTGCCTCCTTCGCCCGGCTCGCCGGGGTGCCGGCCGACCGGGTCGCCGTCGGCGGCTCGGTCGCCGTGCACATCGCGGTGATCGCGGCCTCGCTCCGGCCCGGCGCCGAAGTCCTGCTGCCCGAGGGGGAGTTCAGCTCCGTCCCGACCCCGTTCGCGATCCGCGGCGACCTCCGGCCCCGCTATGTCGCGCTGGACCGGCTGGCCGAGGAGGTCCGGCCGGAGACCGCGCTCGTCGCCTTCTCCGCCGTGCAGTCCGCGGACGGCAGGATCGCCGACCTGGCGGGGGTGCGGGCCGCCGCCGCGGCGCACGGCGCCCGTACGCTGCTGGACGCCAGTCAGTCGGCCGGCTGGCTGCCGCTGGCGGCGGGGGCGTACGACTACACCGTCACCGCCGGCTACAAGTACCTGTGCTCCCCGCGCGGCACCTCGTTCCTCACCGTGACCGAGGAGGCGCAGGAGTCGCTGGTGCCGCTGCACGCGGGCTGGGTCGCGGGCGAGGACCCCTGGGCCAGCACCTACGGGCCCGTCGGCGAACTGGCGCGCTCGGCACGCCGTTACGACGAGTCGCCGGCCCTCCTCGCCTATTGCGGGGCCGCGCGGTCCCTCGCCCTCCTGGAGGAGATCGGCGTCGAGCGGATCCACGCCCATGACACCGCCCTCGCCGCCCGTTTCCGCAAGGGGCTGGCCGCCCTCGGGCATGTGCCGGTGGACGCCGGGGACTCCGCCGTCGTCGCACTGCCGGGACTGGCCCACCGCCACGCCGGTCTCCAGCAGGCCCGGGTGGCGGTCGCGGTCCGCGCGGGCTCGCTGCGTACCGCCTTCCACCTCTACAACACCACCGAGGACGTGGACCGGGCGCTGGAGGCCCTCGGTCCGGCCGCCTAGGCGGCCCAGGCGGCCCAGGCGGCCGGACATCGCCGGAGGGGCGGGGCGCGGCGGTCAGAGGAAGCGGGCCAGGAACGCCCTGGTCCGCGGGTTGGACGGGTGGTCGAGCACCTCCTCCGGAGTGCCGCTCTCCAGCACCCGGCCGCCGTCCATGAACACCACCCGGTCCGCCACCTCCCGCGCGAAGCCGATCTCGTGCGTCACCACCAGCATGGTGAGCCCGTCACGCGCCAGATCCCGCATGGTGGCCAGGACCTCGCCGACGAGCTCCGGGTCCAGGGCGCTGGTCGGCTCGTCGAAGAGCATCAGCTTCGGCCGCATCGCCAGGGCGCGGGCGATCGCCACCCGCTGCTGCTGCCCGCCGGACAACTGGCGCGGATAGGCGTCGGCCTTGTCCGACAGACCGACCCGCTCCAGCAGTTCCAGCGCGGTCCTGCGCGCCTGCGCCTTCGGCACGCGGAGCACGCCCACCGGCGCCTCCGTGACATTCCCGAGGATCGTCAGGTGCGGGAAGAGGTTGAAGTGCTGGAAGACCATCCCGATGTCGCGGCGCTGGCGGGTCACCTCGCCGGGGCGCAGATGGTGGACCCGGGCGCCCGAGCGGCGGTAGCCGATCAACTGGCCGCCGACGTGGACGGAGCCCGAGTCGATCTGTTCGAGGTGGTTGACGCACCGCAGGAACGTCGACTTCCCGGAGCCGGACGGGCCCAGCAGCACCACGACCTCGCCCGCGCGGACGTCGAGGTCGATGCCGCGCAGCACCTCCAGATGGCCGAACTTCTTGTGGACGTTCCGCGCCATGACGAGCGGCGGGCCGGCCGCGTCCGGAGGAGCGGGAGCAGGCCCGGGAGCGGGCACGGTCGCCGGCCCGGGCGCGGTCGCGGGCGCCGGGACCTTGGTCAGGCTGTCCTCCGTCATGGGGTCCTCTCCTCCTGCTCGTGCCGTGCGTCCCGCTCCTCGGCGAGGGGCGCCCCGGCGGCGGCCCGGCGCCGGAAGAAGGCGAAGTCCCAGAAGCCCTGTGGGGCGTTACGGGTCGCCCCGCGCGCGTAGTACCGCTCGATGAACGACTGTCCGACGTACAGCACGGACGTCATCACCAGGTACCAGAGGCAGGCGACGATCAGCAGCGGGATGGTCTCGAAGGTGCGGTTGTAGATCGACTGCACGGTGTAGAGCAGATCGGCCAGCGCGATGACGCTCACCAGCGAGGTGGCCTTCATCATGTTGATGACCTGGCTGCCGGTGGGCGGCACGATGAACCGCATCGCCTGGGGAAGCACCACCCGCCGCAGGATCCGCGCCCGGCCCATGCCGAGCGCCGCCGCGGCCTCCGACTGGCCCTGGTCGACGCCGAGCAGCCCGCCGCGCACGATCTCCGCCATGTACGCGGCCTCGTTGAGCCCGAGGCCGAGGATGGCGGCGAGCAGCGGGGTGATGAGGGAGTTGGTCTGCCCGCTGACGAACTCGGGGCCGAACGGCACCCCGAAGGAGATCCTGGGCAGCAGCGCGGACAGGTTGTACCAGAACACCAGCTGGACCAGGACCGGGATGCCGCGGAAGAACCAGACGTACGCGCCGCAGACCGCGCTCAGCACGCGGTTCTCCGACATCCGGCCGACCGCGACGAGCACACCGCCGACGATGCCGATGAGCATGGCCACCACGGTCAGTTCGACGGTCGTGGCGATGCCCTGGCCGATCACCTGGGCGCCGAAGTAGCTGCCGACCGTGGACCATTCGAAGTTGGCGTTGGTCACCAGGAAGTGCGTGAGCTGGGCGGCGAGGACCGCGAGGACCAGGACCGAGAGCCAGCGCAGGGGATGCCGGACCGGGGTGGCCCCGGCGACGTCCACGGCGGGGACCGCGTCGGACGGGCTGCCGGAACCGGTACGGGAGCCGGGCCGCGCCGGGTCCTCGCCGGTCATGGGCGGGGGAGCGTCAGTGGTGGCCATGGGCGGCGCACCTCCTCACGGTGATCAGGCGGCGCCGCCGAGGTTGACGCCGGGCTTGTCGAGCTGGTTGGCGGACAGGCCCCACTTCTTCATGATCTGTCCGTAGGTGCCGTTGTCGATCAGCTTCTGGATCGCTTTCAGGAGCACATCGCGCAGCGGCGAGTCCTTGGCGACGACGGCGCCCTGGTAGAGATCGCCGAAGCCGTTGGGCTGTCCGGTCCCGGCGAGTTCGAGGTCGCCCTTGGCCTGCGACACGAAGTACGTGAGCGGTGCCCGCGAGGAGAAGAAGGCGTCGGCCCGGCCGGAGCGCACCGCCAGGATGGAGCCCGGCTGGTCCTTGTAGGACTGGACCTGTACCGCCGCCTTGCCGTCCTTGACGCACTTCTCGGACTGCGTCTTGATCACGCCTTCGGCGGAGCCGCCGCCCATGACGGCGATCCGCCGGCCGCAGGTGTCGTCGAGGGCGTTGATGGCGCGCGGGTTCCCCTTGGGCACCGCGAAGACGACGAACTCCTTCACCCAGTCGACGAAGTCGTTGGCGCCCTGACGTTCCTTGAAGTCGCCGACGGGGCCGATGGCGAGGTCGTAGCGGCCCGCCTTGATGCCGGTCAGCTCGCTGGGCAGACCGTCGGCGGTGACGTGCTCGATCTTCACGCCGAGGAGCTGTTCGAGCGAGGTGGCGAGGTCGGCGGAGGCGCCGGTGAGGCTGTGACCGTCCGAACCGGCGATCTCGTACGGCGGGAAGGAGCCGTTGTTGACCGAGACCAGCGTGCCGGACTTGCGGTTCTTCTCCGGCAGCAGCGCGTGCAGCGCCGTGTCCTCGGTGAGCCGGGCCCCGGCGGCCTCGGCCGTGCCGCCGGCGGCGCTGTCCTTGGCGCCCTCGGCCTGGGGCGGGTTGCTGCCGCAGCCCGTGAGGACGAGACAGCAGGTGAGGGCGGTGGTGGCCAGCAGGGCCACGCTCTTGGGGGATCGCGTCAGGCGCATCAGTGGGCTCCGAGGGGAAGGACGGTGGGGTCGACGGCGAACCGCCGGTTGGCGAGGACGGGCAGCGTCCGGCGGGCCGCGGCCGTCATGTCGGGATCGGCCTCGGCCCAGGCCAGGCCGCGGACGGCGGCGAGCCGGGAGCGGACGGTGCCGAGCGGGTCCACGATCAGGCTGTTGCCGATGTTGCGGGGCCCGCACTCCCCGCTCGCCGCGACCCAGCAGGTGTTCTCCAGGGCGCGCGCCGCGGTCATGACCTCCCAGTGCCGCTCCTTGGCCGGGCCGCGCACCCAGGCCGCCGGGAGCGCGAGCACCTCGGCGCCGGCGTCCACGAGCAGCCGGGCCAGCTCGGGGAAGCGCACGTCGTAGCAGGTCATCAGGCCGACCTTGGTGCCCGCGACCTCGACGATCACGGGCGGCTCGTCCGCCGGGCGCACGTGGGCGGACTCCTGGTCGCCGAAGGCGTCGTACAGATGGATCTTCCGGTAGCGGGCGATCAGCTCGCCGTCGCGCAGCGCCACCAGTGTGTTGAACACGCGGCCGTCGTCGGACGGTTCGTGGATCCCGACGACGACGGTGGCGCGCCCCCCGGCGGTGGCCGCGCGCAGCTCGGTGACGAACGGGCCGTCCAGCGGCTGGGCGACCTCGCGGATGCGGTGGCGGTCCTCGGTGAAGCGGGCCAGGACCCCCTCGGGGAGGACGAGCAGGTCCGCGCCGCCCCGCTCCGCCTCGGCGGTGAGTTCCTGGCAGGCGGTCAGGTTGTCCTTCCAGTCGGGGGTGGCGGCGAACTGTCCGACGGCGATACGCATGGTGTGGGCTCCGGAAGTGGATCGGTGGACCGGCGGGGGAAAGGCGGTGGGCGACGGGAAGGCGCTGGACGACAGGGAGTCGGCGGGCGACGGGAAGTCGGCGGGCGGTGACGAGTCAGCGGGCGGTGGCGAGCGCCGGGTCGGGGAAGACCACCCGCGGGTCTATCGGCTCCGGCCAGATCCCCTGGGCGTGCAGCTCCTCGCAGAAGGCGCGGGTCATCGCCGCGTTGGGATCGGCCCCGTACGGCATCCAGTCGTCGCCGAACAGCCGGGCGGACTCGGTGAGTTCGTGGAGCAGCCAGGGGGTGGTGTCGGTGAGCAGCCGGCGCCGGGCGACCCAGCGGTGCTTGGAGCGCTCCAGCGCCGAGAGCAGCGCGGCCGGCAGGGCGGGATGGGCCTCGACCGTCTCCTTCTTGAGCGTGACGAGATGGATGCCGGGGACGAATCCGGTGGTCTCCCAGTACGCGCGCTCCGCGGCCGGATGGTCGTCGAGGAGATGCCGGAAGCGGCTGGCGGAGGTGAACAGCTCCGCCGGCATGAACGGGGTGAGGACCGCGTCCAGCCGGCCCGCGGCCAGCTCCTCCTCCAGCGAGTCGCCCTCGGCCAGGACGGAGACATTCGCCGGGAGGGGCCGCCCGCCCACCCGGTCCTTGCCCGACTCCCCGGCGGTCAGCGGCCCCACCCGCCACTCCACCCCCGTGAGATCCACCCCGGCGCCGCGCAGCAGCGCCCGGGTCCAGGTGTTGCCCGAGTCGGGCCAGCCGGTGAGCCCGATCCGGGCCCCGGCGAGCTGGGCGAGGGTACGGAACGGGCTGTCCGCCCGTACCAGGACGCAGCGGTGGCGGAACCCCCGCATGATGAACGCGGGGAGCCCGACGAGCCGGTCGTCCCCCGCCGCGCGGGCCTGCACATAGCGGCTGAACGAGGTCTCGCCGCCGTCGAGTCCCGGCTCGGCGAGCACATCGGGGGTGACGTCCCGCGAGTCGACCCGGACCGTGAAGCCCGCCACGTCCACCAGGCCGGAGGCCAGTGGTACGAGGTGGTCCCAGTCACGTAGCCCCAGATGGATCACGGGAGATGACACAGCGGACGCTCCTTGCTTTTCGGTGCACTTCTCGCATGGTTCACAATCAAGCCGAATAAGCAATATTCGGCCGTGCGATGGCTGGAACAATATTGTTCAGCGATAGGTCAAACAAGATGTGTTTTGTGTCCGAACATAAATTTTCCGTGCCGTAATCTACGGAGCGTGTCGGCGAGGCGGGAGAGCGAAACGGTGGACAAGGCATGGGCGGCGGGGCCGCAGGGCGCGGTCAGACTGGCCGGGCGCATCCCCGACCCCAGCGCGCGGGGGGTCGCGGCGGCCATGACCGACCTCATACGCTCCGGTGAACTGGCCCCGGGCAGCGCCCTGCCGACCGTGCGCGCGCTCGCCGTCGCGCTGGGGGTCAGCCCCGGCACCGTCGCGGAGGCGTGGGCGGTCCTGCGCAGACACCGGATGATCACGACGCTGGGCCGGCGCGGCAGCGTGGTCAGCGGCCCGCCGAGCGTCCCGCACCCGGCGCGGTTCGAACGGGTCGGCGATCTCGGCAGTCATCTCACCCTGGACCTCGCGGTCGCGGCCCCCGACCCGGCGCTGCTGCCCGGACTGGCGGACGCGCTCCTCGCCGGGGCGCGCACCCCGCGGCTCAACGACTACTCGCGTACGGCGATCACGGACGGTCTGCTGGACGCCGTACGGGACACCTGGCCGTTCGAGGCGGCGGCGTGGACGGCGGTGGGCGGCGGCTACGAGGGGGTGCAACTGCTCTGCCAGGCCCTGATCGTGCCCGGCGACCGGGTCGCCGTGGAGGACCCGACGGCGGCGCGGCTGCTGGACATCCTGGAGGCGCTCGACGCGCAGATCGTGCCCGTGGCCTGCGACGGCGAGGGACCGCTGCCCGGCTCCCTCGCCCAGGCGCTGGAGCGGCGGCCCGCGCTCTTCCTCCACCAGTCCAGGGCGCAGGCGCCGTGCGGCTGGACGGTCGGCGAGGAGCGCGCGGCGGAGCTGGCGAGGGTGCTGGAGACCGCCCCGAACGTCATGGTGCTGGAGGACGACGGCATCGGCCCGCTCGCCGCGGACCCGGTGGCCAGTATCGGCACCCACCTGCCCGACCGTACGGTCCTGGTGCGCTCGTACTCCAAGGCGTACGGCCCCGACCTGCGCATCGCGGTGATCGGCGGGCCGCGCGAGGTGGTCGAACGAGCCCGGGTGCTGCGGACGTTCGGCACCGGCTGGACCAGCCGCATCCTCCAGGACGCCCTCGCCCACCTCCTCACCGACGACGGCGCGACCCGGACGGTAAGGGCCGCCGCCCACCGCTACGACCTGCGGCGCGAGGCGCTCGCCGGGCGGCTCGCCCGGCGCGGGGTGCACACCGCGAACCGGGACGGGCTGATGCTGTGGGTGCCGGTGGCGGACGAGGCGTCCGCGCTGGTCACCCTGGCCGCGCGGGGCGTCACGGTCTCCCCGGGCAGCCGCTTCTGTGTCGCGTACGCCCTGCCGCACGTACGGATCGCCACGAGCAGGCTCACGGACGACGAGGCGGCGCTCGACGAGACGGCCGCGCTGATCGCGCTGGCGGCGTCGGCGTCGGCCGGCCGACTGGGCTGAGAGCTGATCCGCCGCGTGGGTCGTCCGGCCGCGTGGGCCGTCCGGCCGTGCGGGTCGTCCGTCGGCATGGGTCGTCCGGCCGCATGGGCAGTCCCGTCGCGCAGGACGTCCCGCCGCATGGGCCGTCCGGCCAGCGCCCGCGGTCGTGACGGAATGAGCCGGGGCGAGCGGGGGTTGACACATCGGCCGGCCATGTACGGCCGGGCGCCGCAGCCCTGTTCCGGTTCGGCCGTCCCCGACCCCAGGAGACCTCATGACCACCGCGTTCGACCCGATCGACCTCTCGGGTACGCAGCTCGCCAACCGTGTCGCGCTCGCCCCCATGACCCGCAGCCGTGCCTTCGGCCCGGGGAACTCGCCCACCGATTCGACGGTGGAGTACTACCGGCAGCGGGCCTCGGCCGGGCTGCTGATCACCGAGGCGATCCAGCCCTCCGTCCTCGGCCAGGGCTACCCGGACACCCCAGGGCTGCACAGCCGGGAGCAGGTCGCGGCCTGGCGCCGGGTCACCGACGCCGTGCACGCCGCGGGCGGCCGGATCTTCGCCCAGCTCATGCACGGCGGCCGGATCGGCCACCCGGACCTGTACCCGGACGGCCTGGTCCCGGTCGGCGTCTCACCCGTCGCCGCGCCCGGCCAGATCTATCTGCACACGGGTCCCGCCGACTACGTCGTCCCGCGCGAACTGACCTCCGACGAGATACGCGCGACCGTCACCGACTTCGCCGCCGCCGCCCGCAACGCGATCGAGGCGGGCTTCGACGGCGTCGAGGTGCACGGCGCCAACGGCTATCTGATCCATCAGTTCCTCGCCCCCAACACCAATCTGCGCACCGACGAGTGGGGCGGTTCCGTCGAGGGCCGCATCCGCTTCGCCGTCGAGGTGACCCGCGCCGTCGCGGCGGAGATCGGGGCGGCGCGCACCGGTATCCGGCTCTCGCCCGCCATCGGGCTGCTGGGACTCGAAGAGCCCGACCCGGAGCCGACGTACACCGCACTGGTGGAGGAGCTGGACCGGCTGGGGCTCGCCTACCTCAGCCTGATCGAGAACACGCGTGAGTTCGCCAGGACCGTTCGCAAGCTCTACTCGGGGACGCTCATCCTGACCGCCGCGACCGAGAACGGCACCGGCGCCGAGGAGCTGAAGCTGATCGAGGACGGGACGGCCGACCTGATCACCTTCGGGCGGCTCTTCCTCGCCAACCCGGACCTGCCGGCCCGGCTGCGGGCGGGCGGCCCGTACAACGCCCCGGACCGGGCGACCTTCTTCGGCGGCGGCGACCAGGGGTACATCGACTACCCGGCCCTGGAGAGCTGACCGCGGCCCGTCGCCGAGCGGGCGCAGGAACGCGCGGAGAGACGCCGGGAGATGCGGTCGGAGATGAGGTCGGGCAGCCGGCGTCCGTGTCCCACCACCCGCCTCGGCCGCACCGTCCTTGGTACGAAATGGCTCGTCGTCGCCGGCCGGCTCGTCCTCGCCGTCGTCTGCACCGCGCCGGCCGCCGGACTCGGCGACGTACAGCGCGAGGACTCGGCCGCGTGACACGGGAAAGGGGCGCGGGACCGGTCGTCCTCCTGACCGGTCTCGCGCCCCTCGCGTGTGCGCCGGCTCAGCGCACCGGGGTGAAGTCCCGCGCCCCGATGAACTCGGGCCGGGGCACCGGCGCCCCGAACGGTTCGACCGCCGCGTTCTCCACGCTGTTGAACACGATGAAGACATTGCTGCGCGGGTACGGCGTGATGTTGTCGCCCGAGCCGTGCATGCAGTTGCAGTCGAACCAGGTCGCGGACCCGGCCTTGCCCGTGAAGAGCCGGATGCCGTGCTGGTCGGCGAGGCTGGTCAGCGCCTCGTTGGAGGGCGTGCCGGCGCCCTGCATCTTCAGCGACTGCCGGTAGTTGTCCTTCGGCGTCTCGCCCGCGCAGCCGAGGAACGTCTTGTGCGACCCCGGCATGATCATCAGGCCGCCGTTGGTGTCGAAGTTCTCGGTCAGCGCGATCGACACCGAGACGGTCCGCATATTCGGCAGACCGTCCTCCGCGTGCCAGGTCTCGAAGTCCGAGTGCCAGTAGAAACCGGAGGCGCCGAAGCCGGGCTTCACGTTGATCCGGGACTGGTGGACGTAGACGTCGGAACCGAGGATCTGCCGGGCACGGCCCACCACCCGCTCGTCGCGCACGAGTCCGGCGAAGATCTCACTGATGCGGTGGATCTCGAAGACGGACCGTACGTCCTGGGACTTGGGCTCGATGATCGAGCGCTCGTCCGCGCGTACCTCCGGGTCCGTGATCAGCCGTTCCAGCTCGGCGCGGTAGAGCACCACCTCGTCCGGGCCGATGAGCTGGTCGACGGGGAGGAAACCGTCCCGCTCGAACGCCCCGAGATCGTCCGGGGAGATCGGGCCCGCCGCGCCGGGCTGGGACCACACGACGGGGTCCTGCCTCGGCGTGGTCACCTCGCCACGGCCGCGCGTCGGGTACAGGTCGGTGTGCACGGGGGTGGTGGTCATGGTCAGCCCTCCTCGGTCAGCAGCGGGTAGACGCCGTTCTCGTCGTGGTCCTCCCGCCCGGTCACGGGGGGATTGAACACGCAGACACAGCGGAAATCGGTCTTGGGGCGGAGCGTGTGGCGCTCGTGCCCGTCGAGCAGATACATGGTGCCGGGGGAGATCCAGTGGGTCTCGCCGGTCTCCTCGTCGGTGAGTTCGGCCTCGCCCTCCACGCACAGGACGGCCTCGATGTGGTTGGCGTACCACATCGACGTCTCCGTACCCGCGTACAGCACGGTCTCGTGCAGGGAGAAGCCGACCTTCTCCTTGGCGAGCACGATGCGCTTGCTCTCCCAGGTGCCGGAGGCCGACCTCACATGGCGGTCGGTGTTCTCGATGTCCTTGAACGATCGGACGATCACGGTGCGTTGACGCCTTTCTCTCTCGACGGTGGTGGGGTCGCTGTCCGGCGCTGCCGGCGCCCCAGCGGAGCGACGCCTTGGTGCGACGTCTCGGTGGGACGCCGGCAGCGCCGGGTCGGTGTGCCGGGTCGCTGTGCCGGGTCGCTGTGCCGGGTCGGTCAGGAGGTGTCGCGGACGGCGCGGGCCACGGTCCGCAGCCCCTCGTCCAGCTCGTCGGCGGTGATGGTGAGCGGCGGCAGCAGTTTCACGACCTCGCTCTGCGGTCCCGACGTCTCCAGCAGCAGCCCCAGCTCGAAGGCGCGGGCGCAGACGGCGGACGCGCGGGTCTTGTCGGCGAACTCGATGCCCCAGACCAGGCCGCGGCCACGGATCTCGGGTACGTCGCCGGTGGACTCGGCGCGCAGCGCGTCGAGGGCGCGCTCGATCTGCTCGCCGCGCGCGATGGTCTGCTTCTCCATCTGCCCGTCGGCCCAGTACGTGTTCAGCGCGGCGGCGGCGGTGACGAAGGCCGGGTTGTTGCCCCGGAAGGTGCCGTTGTGCTCGCCGGGCTCCCAGACGTCCAGCTCGGGGCTGAAGAGGCAGAGCGACATGGGGAGCCCGTACCCGCTGATGGACTTCGACAGGGTGACGATGTCCGGCGTGATGCCCGCCTCCTCGAAGGAGAAGAAGGCGCCGGTGCGGCCGCAGCCCATCTGGATGTCGTCGACGATCAGCAGCATGTCCTGGCGGCGGCAGAGGTCGGCCAGCGCGCGCAGCCACTCGGGGCGCGCGACATTGATGCCGCCCTCGCCCTGGATCGTCTCGACGATCACGGCCGCGGGCTTGTTCAGCCCGGAGCCCTGGTCCTCCAGCAGCCGCTCGAACCAGAGGAAGTCGGGCGTCTGCCCGTCCAGGTAGTTGTCGAACGGCATCGGGGTGCCGTGCACCAGCGGGATACCGGCCCCGGCGCGCTTGAACGCGTTGCCGGTGACGGCCAGCGACCCCAGCGACATGCCGTGGAAGGCGTTGGTGAAGGAGACGATCGACTCCCGGCCCTTCACCTTGCGGGCCAGCTTGAGGGCGGCCTCGACCGCGTTCGTGCCGGTCGGGCCGGGGAACATCACCTTGTACGGCAGGTCGCGCGGCCGGAGCACCACGTTCTGGAAGGACTCCAGGAAGGCGCGTTTCGCGGTCGTCGCCATGTCGAGGCCGTGGGTGATGCCGTCCCGCTCGATGTAGTCGATCAGCGCCCGTTTCAGTACCGGGTTGTTGTGACCGTAGTTGAGTGATCCGGCGCCGGCGAAGAAGTCCAGGTAGCCATGGCCGTCCTCGTCGGTCAGGCGGGCGCCCTGCGCGCGGTCGAACACGGCGGGCCAGCCGCGGCAGTAGCTGCGTACCTCGGATTCGAGGGTTTCGAAGACGCTCAGTGCGGGCGGGGTGATGGTCATGGGGGTCTCCAGCCGGTGTGAGAGGAGGAAGCGCGGGGAGGGCGCGTGCGGTCAGTACGGAGGCACGCGCGTCCCGTACGGGGGTGGCCGCGTACGGGAAGGGGGCCGGGCGGGCTCAGGGGGCGAGCGTCGCGAGCGGGCCGATGCGGTACAGCACCTCCGGCTGGTGCACCCCGTCGGGGAACAGGCCGCCGTCGAAGAGGACCTCGCGCTCCAGCGGCGCGCCGTGGCGGGCCGCGTACGCGGTGAACAGGCGGTCCGAGGCGGTGTTGTCCGGGGTCACGGTCGTCTCCACGGCCGTGATGCCCAGCTCCTTGGCGGCCCGGACGGTCAGCTCGTCGAGCAGGGTGCCGGCGAGCCCGCGTCCGCGGTGGCTCGCGTCGACGGCCACCTGCCAGACGACCAGCGCCTCGGGGCGCTCGGGCCGGACATACCCCGTGACGAAGGCGATCGGCTCGCCTCCGCCGTCGCGGGCGACGACGGACGTCGCGGCGAAGTCACGGCACCAGAGCAGGTAGCTGTACGAGGAGTTGAGGTCCAGGACCTCGGAGTCGCGGGCTATGCGCCAGATCGCGGCTCCGTCCTCCACTCGTGGGGTGTCGATCGTCAGGGGTTGGTTGAATTCGCTTCGGGCGCCTGCAAGGTCTGCTTGTGCGGCGGTCATGTGAATTGAATTTACCGAGCAAATGGGCAAAGTGCATCTTCGGCAGGGGTTGGGAGATATGAGCTCCTGTGTTATCGCGCGGGCGCGGGTGCGGTGGCGGACCCACCGGGTTTGGGGTTATTATGTGCGGATAAATCCGGGCAAATCGGTGGTCATTGTGGGCTCGGTCACATGTCCGTAACGCTCGCGAGACCGCCCGGAATCCTGGTTTCGGGAGGGCTGAAACCCAGGCGTTTAGGCCAATGAAAAGCGGGCAGAAGAATACGGGGAGCTGCTCGGAATAAAGCAGTTCCCCGTATTCATGAATTCATTCGGTATTTGGGGTGGTGCTAATTTCCGGTCAGGCCGGACGCGTCCGCGCGGACGGCTGCCCACGCGGCGTCGGCCGCGCGGACGCCACCCGGCCGGTCCACCGCGACCCCGGCTCCCGCCAGCGCGGCGCCCAGCGCGTCGAGACAGGAGCGCACCACGTCGCCGGTGGCGTCCGCCCCGTAGTGGTTCACCCGGATCATCTCGGCGGCCAGCGCACCCCCGCCCGCCCGTCGCCCGCCACCACCCTCAACCGAAGCGCTGCGCGCAGCCCCTTTGACTGCGATCAGCGGCAGCGACGGATCGGTGGCCAGCGCCTTCGCTACCAGCTCCGTGGCGTCCACCCCCGCGGGGGTACGGAGCGTCGTGGCGACCGGCGCGGCCTCCGCCGCCTCACGGACGAACGGCGCCAGACCGCCCCCGAGCGCCAGCGCGCCGGCCCGGGTGGCGGCAGCGGCGGCGGCGTGCCGCCCGGTCACCGCCGCCAGGCCCGCCGTCTCGATGCGCTCCACGCACGCCTCCAGCGCCAGCATCTCCAGCTGGGCCGGCGCGTGCGGCAGCGCCCTGCGGCCCGCGTCGATCCAGCGCTCCTTCCAGTCGAGCAGCGAGAGGTACGAGCGCCGGGGCGCCCGCGGATTGGCGGCGAACCGCTCCCAGGCGCGCGGGCTCACCGCGACCGCCGAGACCCCGGCGGGCCCGCCCATCGCCTTCTGCGCGCCGATCACGCACAGGTCCACACCCCAGGCGTCGGTCAGCAGCGGCTCGGCGGCCACCGAGGCGACGGCGTCCAGCATGAAGAGCGCGCCGTGGGCCCGTACCACCTCACCGATCGCGGCCACCGGGTTGGTGTTGCCGGTCGCGGCCTCCGCGTGCACCAGCGAGACGAAGTCGATCTCCGGGTGCGCGGCGAGCGCCTCCTCCACCTGGGCGGCGGTCACCGCGGTGTGGAACGGCACCGCCAGGTCCACGACGGTCGCGCCGCAGTCCCGCAGCCAGTTCCCGAAGGTCTGCCCGTACGGCCCCGTGACCACGTTCAGCGCGGTGGAGCCCGGGCCCGCGCCGCCCCGGATGCACCCCTCCAGCGGGAGCAGGGCCTCACCCTGGGTGATCACGACGTCGTTCCCGGTGGCGAGGAGGGCGGCCACCCGGCGCTCGATGGAGGCGAAGCGCGCGGCGGTGAGCGGGGGCAGGTCAAGCAGCGGATGCGCAGGTGTCACGGCGGTGCTCTCTTCAGGGACGGATCGGGGGAGCGGGGGAGGGGCCCCCTTCCCGGCCGGGCGGGGAATCCCTCCGGTCGAGGGTACTCACGGCCTCGTACAGTGCTGCATATGAGTGATCACGCGGTGCTGCGGGTGACGGGACGGGTGCTGGTCGGCCCCGAGGAGGTCAGGGACGAGCTGTGGGTGGTGGACGGCAGAATCACCTTCGACCGGCCCGCGGGCGCCCGTGACGTCCGTACGGTCCACGGCTGGGCGCTGCCCGGACTGGTCGACGCCCACTGCCACGTCGGCCTCGACCACCACGGCGCGGTGGACGACGCCACCAGCGAGAAGCAGGCGCTCGGGGACCGGGACGCGGGCGCCCTGCTGCTCAGGGACGCCGGGTCGCCCGCGGACACCCGCTGGATCGACGACCGAGAGGACCTCCCGAAGATCATCAGGGCGGGCCGCCACATCGCCCGTACGCGCCGCTACATCCGCAACTACGCCCATGAGATCGAGCCCCCGGACCTCGTCTCCTACGTCGCCCGGGAGGCCCGCCGCGGCGACGGCTGGGTCAAGCTCGTCGGCGACTGGATCGACCGCGACGCGGGCGACCTGACCGCCTGCTGGCCGCGCCCCGAGGTCGAGGCGGCCATCGCCGAGGCACACCGGCTGGGCGCCCGGGTCACCGCGCACTGCTTCGCGGAGGCCGCGCTGCGCGACCTGGTCGAGGCGGGCATCGACTGCGTCGAGCACGCCACCGGCCTCACCGAGGACACCATCCCGCTCTTCGCGGAACGGGGCGTGGCGATCGTCCCGACGCTGGTCAACATCGCGACGTTCCCGCGCCTCGCCGCGGGCGGCCAGGAGAAGTTCCCGCGCTGGTCGGCGCATATGACCCGGCTGTACGAGCGCCGCTACGACACGGTGCGCGCGGCGTACGACGCGGGCATCCCGGTCTTCGTCGGCACCGACGCGGGCGGCGGCCTCGCCCACGGCCTGGTCGCCGGCGAGGTCGCGGAACTGGTGAAGGCCGGCATCCCGCCCCTGGAGGCCCTCTCCGCGACGACCTGGCGCGCGCGGGCCTGGCTGGGCCGCCCGGCCCTGGAGGAGGGCGCACCGGGCGACCTCGTGGTCTACGACGAGGACCCGAGGACGGACGTACGGGTCCTGGCGGCGCCGCGGCGGATCGTGCTGAACGGGTGGGTGGTCGGCTGAGCGCCCGTGCGGGTCAGCGGGTGGCGCGGATCATTACGGTGAGGACCGGCGACGCCGCTGACGGCTGGCTCTGTCCGATGTCCTCGAAACCCCACGACGTGTAGAGCGCGTGGACCTTCCCGTCACCGGCCGCCGGATTGACCATGAGCGTGACGTACGGCTCCTCGCGGGTGGCGAGGAAGGCGTCGAAGATGCGCGACGCAATTCCTGTGCCGCGCCACGCGGTTGGTACGCCGATCTCCTTCAGGGCGACGGCCGGACGCTCGGTGTACTTATCCACCGGTGCCGGGGTGGTGCGCTGCCGGTACTGGCGGTGACCGCGTCGTAATCGGCAGGTGGAGCAGCGGCACACGCACGTCGGCGTACACGTCGACCAGGCTGCCGCGCGGGGGTCCGAGAGTGGTGAACACGCGGAGTTCGATAGCGGGTGCCGAGGTCATGCGGGTGTCCTCCAGGCGTCGCGGGTGTGCTCGGTCCAGATCTGTGCGGTAGGGCTGCCCGGCGTGGTGGCGCGCAGTGCGGCACCGAACTCTTGCAACATGCGCGTCACCCGGGCGTGCTGGGTTGCGACATCGGCGGGGACCTTCATCGCAGTGGCGACGGCTTGCTCGATATCGCCTTGTCCGAGTTGGGCGGCAGCGAGCCGGGCGGTGTTGATGGCGCGGTCGCGCCGCATCTGAGGGCGGAGCAGGGCCAGACTCCGGTGAGCATGGGTTTCGGCTCGTTCGAAGTTTCCGAGGCGAAAGTGTGCGGCGAGAGCAAGCGTTTCCAGCTCTGCTCCGTTACGGACCGCCGTCATCCACACTGGTCGAGCGAGCCCCGGATCGGCACGGTCGAGTGCGTCCTGGGCGCAGCCGAGGGCGCGCTGCACTGCTGCGGTGTCACCGGTGAGGCCGAGGGTGGCGGCCTGACGGGCATGCCCGAGAGAGGCGAACAGGGGATCACGACGCGTGATGTTCAGATTGCGGGCGACGTCGTTGGCGGCGAGGGCATCGGCAGGGCGGCCCATGTGCCGGTACATGGTCCCCGCGTGACTCCAGATGCGGAACTTGATCGCCTGGTCACCGGACAACTCGGCGAGGGCCTGCGCTTCGCGCATGTGTCCCTTCGCGTCGTCGTAGCGGCGGCTGTCGATCGCCGCCCACATCGCCGAGGAGAGGAACGACGCCGCGCACGCATACAGGCTGTTGCGCACGCGCTGGGTCGCGCTGCCCGCATTCTGGAGATGCAGCGCCTCGCCGGCAAGCGCGGCGGCCCGCTGCTGGGCGCTGAGTTGTCCGCCGTGGCGCTGGTCACTGGCGATGACTTCGGTGAAGCGCGCCTGCAGACGGTCGACATCGCTCATGCCGATGCGCCGGGGCGATGCGCCGGGGGCGGCTGCCGCTGCGGCGACGGCTGCGATTCCGCCGACGAGAGTACGGCGCTTCATGTCAGGGTCCCCCTGCCGCGGAGGCGACGTGAGCGAGGCCCGGCCCCGTGGAATGAATCCCAAAGCGACGGCGGGCAGGCCAGTGACGTCCTCAAGGGCCTTGCGGGTAGCCGATTTGGGCCACTTGACCCGGCCCGCTTTCCAGGACCGGATCGAGGAGCCGTCCAGCCCGCCGGGCCGCCCGGTCAGTCGCTCAAGGGCCCCGTTCACGGCGTCGGCCAGGCTGTTGGAGCTGTGCCCGTTCTCAGCCATCCATGCCTCAAGAACCGTATTGCGCGTGGCATTCATATCCGCACCGTAGCCTTGCGGTCGCTTTCTGTCAGGTAAAAGAGGCGTCAAATCACCCTAGGGCATTCCGTCGAATACCTCTGCGATCACCCTAACTGTCCTACTGCGCAGGGGAGTTGTCTGATTACTGGTCGCTCGTAACCCCATAGGAGCGGCTGTTGACGGCCCGGCTTGCTCCTGAAGTCTCCCGGAGGGAGTGAGCAGGGCGCCGAGACAACGACGAAGGCTCCACCAATGACGAGTCTCAGTAAACAGATTCAGGCCGCCCCTATCGGCCACCCCGCCTACAGTCAAACGTTTCCGTGCCAGCCGGAGACGGCCGAGATCGGCCGCAAGCTCGTCCGTGACGCTCTCGCCGTATGGCGCCTCGACGATCTCGCCGACCGCGCCGTGCTGATCATGTCCGAACTGATCGCGAACGCCGTCCGGCACACTCCGTACCCCTCGATCCGCCTGATGGTCGGGCGGCCGAGCGCGGTGCGGGTGCGCATCGGAGTGGTGGACCGCGCCCCCTCGCGACTGCCCGTACTCAGCCCGGCCGATGCCGACGACGAGTCCGGCCGTGGCCTGCTCCTCATCGACGCGATCGCCGACCGCTGGGGCTACGACCTCTGCCGAAGCCGCAGCCGCGTATGGGCCAAAGAGGTCTGGGCGGAGCTTCTCAAGGAGGCCGGACAGTGACCGGTCGGCTGGTGCCCCCGCCGCTGCCGGACCTGGCCCGACTGCGGCCCCGCCAGCAGATGGCCATCGACTGCGCCTTGTGCGGAACTCACTTGGGTGCTTGCGGCCGTGTCCTGGGCGACGTGCGGTACAACGGCAGGCTCTTCCGGCTGTGGATTTGCGAGGTCGAGTGCCCGACGCATGCCAGTGGTGAGCCGTGACCGGCTGTCGGCGTTGTACGCGTTTCCACTGGCCCTAGACAACTACGTCTTGCTGAAGTGCCGTTGGGAAGTCTGGTGGCTGGTCGCCGACGCCGCCGGACTGCTGGGAGCCATGGCCCTGGCCCTGCTGGCCAAATGACGGCCGGTTGCGCCCTGACGCCCCGAGCTCCGTGCGCCACCCGATCCCACCTTTCTCTGGAAGGAGAACTCCCTCCTGTCTCTCGAAATGAGTACGCGACTGCGGGAAGTACTGCGAGTTGCCGGGTTACCGCCGAGACCACTGCCCGGCTGTGTGGAGTCACAAGCCGGACCGTCAGCCGGTTCCACCACAGAGCACGGCCCCCTGTTCATCAGCCGCACCTACGGCTGTCCACTGACTTGGAGAGATGATGCTCACCGCTCCGACCTATCGCAGCGTTGAAGGTGCATACCTCACCTTGCTGCAACTGGCATCGAACAACGCCGAGCACCACATCGCCGCCCGTGGAAACGAAGCTTGCGAGGTGATCGGTGTCGGCTTCCGACTGCCTGACCCCCGCCAGAGGCTTCCCTACCTGGCCACACGCAAGGCCAACCCGGTCTTTCAGTTCGCCGAAGCGCTCTGGTACTTGGCCGGCCGCCGGGACCTGGAGATGATCGGCTACTACGCCCCGTCGATGCGCTCCAGCTCCCTCGACGGGATCACCCTCGGCGGATCCGCCTACGGTCACACCCTCTTCAATCCCGCCGACGGCGACACCGCTTCGCCGTTCGGCCGTGTCCTGGAACTGCTCCGTAGGGAGATCGACAGCAAGCGCGGGTACCTCCCTGTCTTCTCCGCCTCCGAGCTGGCCGTCAGTGAAAACCCTGACATGGCGTGCTTGGCCGGACTGCACCTGCTCGCCCGTGGTGGACACCTGCACATGGTGTGCCACATGCGGGCCAACGACCAGGTGGCCTGCTGTCCGACGTGTTCAGTTTCACGATGATCCAGGAGTACGCGGCCGTGCAGCTCGGCTTGGAGCTGGGGACGTACACCCACTTCATCGGCTCCGCGCACGTCAACGATCGGAACGCCGAGCGTGTCAAGAAGGTGCTGGACGAAGCGGATATGCGAGGCCACCCGCAGCATTTCCCGTTTCCGGCGATGTTGGTGGAGACCACCCCCGGCACCATCACACGGGTCCTCGAACACGAGGAACTGCTGCGCACGAACAAGGCCCGGTACAGCGCGGACGACATCGCGGGTCTGGACGTGGACGTGTACTGGCAGCAGGCCATCTTGCTGTTCGAGGTCTACCGCCAGATCAAGCAGGACCAGGCCGAGACGGTGAGCCGCGAGGTGCTCGATGCCCTGCATCCGGGGCTCCGCTGGCTCCTCAAACACAAATGGGCGGCTCGCGCCACCCCCGAGGACCAGCGGTGAGCCGGAGGCCGCCGAGCGGCGCTGTCGTGGAAGGAATCGACTTCGACCGCTGGGCCGTCATCCTGTGCAAGCCGGACGCGGTCGAACGCGGACTGGTTGATGCCGTGCTGGAACGGATCGCCGCCGAAGGCGTCACGGTCACGAACCGGCGCGAGGTCACCGTGCAGCCCTGGCAGATCCACGTGCACTACTGGGACCTGCTGGTCGACGCCGACTGGTTCCCCGACCGGGACATCCCCGCGTGCCTGGACGAGGCGTACACCGGACGACAGGTCACCGTCGCGCTCGCTCACGCCGAGCCGGGCATACACGCACGCCTGCGCAATCTGCTGGGCCATTTCGACCCCACACACGCCGCTCCCGGCACGATCCGAGGCGATCTCGGCAACGACAGCCTCAACGCCGCTCTCGCGGAGAAACGGCTCGTCCACAACCTCGTGCACACCTCCGACGACCCGGCCTCGGCCCGCCGGGACTTCGGCACCTGGTATGGCGCCGACCGCCGAGACCTTCTCACGGACCTTTCGGCACAGAGCACCCCCGCCGAAGCCTGACCTCCCCAGGAGACCACGATGAGCGCTCCCACCATCGGCACTCGCCGACCCCTGCCGATCATGCTCGCCGACCAGATCGGCAGCCTGAAGACGGAACTCGCGGACGTGATCGAGTACCGCAAGTCAGGACTCTCGCTGAACTGGATCGTCGGCTGCCCGCTCGACTGCGGGTACTGCGTCCGGCACCTCTTCAGCAACTTCGAGATGAAGGTTCCGAGGCGTCTGATGAGCGACAAGGAAGCCGTGCGCCAGCTCGTCGGCCATGCCTACTTCCGGCCGCACAAGACTCCGATTCAGCTCCTGAACCGGGCCACCGACCCGATGCTCCCCGTGGCCAAGCCTCATGTGTTCAACGTCCTGCGGCAGCTGGACGACCGTGGCCTGACCAACCACGTCCTGTTCGTCACCCGATGGCGCGTCGCTCCCAAGGACTGCGCTGTCCTCAACAGCCTCACGAACCTACGCCTGACCATCCTGGTCACGCATTCGAACATCCAGAACCCCGCCATCGAGCCGGTGGACAGCAACATCGCCGCCGAGAGCCTGCGAACCCTGTACGAGCACGCCGAGCGGTACCGCACCGTCCTGTACTGGCGTCCCATCGTGCCCGGCCTCAACGACTCCGACACCGACATCACACGTGCACGCGGACTGTCCCAGCACGCGAACGCCACCGTGTTCACCGGCCTGTTCTTCCGCAACGAGATCGCCGCGTACTACGAGGCCCATGACCTGCCGATGCCGTACGAGGAAACGGCACGGCGCGAGATCATGCCCGAGGTTGCCGAGCAGCGGATCCTCGATGCCTTCGAGCGGGACGGCTCCTGGGGAGCCCTGTTCCGCAAGACGTCCTGCGGCGTGGCCTATGCGCACGGAGAGGCGGATTACAACGGGCACTACGGCATCCGGGAACTGTGCGACATCTGTCCGCCCGAGCAGGTCGCGAAGTGTCACGCCGCGTGGCTCAAGCCCGATCTGGCGAACGTCACCCAGGAGGCACGAGATCTCGGCGCGACCGGTCCGATCGAGATCAACGACCGTGCCATTGTCGTGGAAGGACTGGACGAGCCGCCGCGCTACTACCTTCAGCACGGCTTCGGCTTCCAGTGCCACGACCGAGCCAAGCCCCATCACCACCGCCGGCACGGCCGGGCCCCTATCGGCTGGCAGGCGGAGAACGGAAACACCGGCACATGAACTTCTCCTCCTGGCCCCCGTTGCTCGTTGTCGATGTCGAGGGCAACGGCACCAACCCGCCGGATCTGGTCGAGGTCGCCACCCTCCCCGTACGGGAAGGGCACGTGGACACGGGCACGGCGGGGGCGTGGCTGACCAGGCCGGCCCGTCCCGTCACCCCGTTTGCCGCTCGCGTACACGGCTTGACCAATCAGCGGCTGGAGAAGGAGCCGGGCTGGGAAGAGATCGCCGGCCAGGTTCACACGATCCTGGGCGTCTCGTGGATCTGCGCCCACAACGCGCACGTGGACTACAAGGTGCTCTCCGAACACCTCCCCCAATGGCAGCCGGCCGGAGTGCTCGACACGCTCCGGCTGGCCAAGGCCACCTACCCCAGCCTCGGTAAGTACAGCCTCGACGCCCTGATCGAACACCTCGCGCCGGATCTGAGCGAGGCCCCCGAGCAACGTCACCGCGCCGCCTTCGACGCCTATGCGACCGCACAGCTCCTCATCGCCATGGCCAACCGCTACCAGAACTGGGGCCAACTCGCAGCCGCCGCCGTACCGCCCGGCCTGCCCGGAGCCCCCGAACCAGAACAGGAGCCCACTCTGTGGTGACCTCACCTACTCTCATCCGCATCGGCGTGATGGGAGCCCACTCCACCGGCAAGACCCTGCTGATGCGCCGCATGGAGATGGAACTGCGCGGTCAGGGCATTCCGGTGGCCCGCACCGGCAAGCTCGGTCGGCGCGCCGCCCTCGTACCGCTGCCCAAGATGCAGCACCACACGGTCGCTTCCACCATGTGGATCATTGCCACCGGTATCGCCGACGAGATCGCCGCCGCGGCTCGACTGGAGGAGGGCCTCGTACAGGTCGTGCTCGCCGACCGAGCGTGCTGGGACGCGCTCGCCTACTTCCGAGCCACCCAGGAATGGCACCGTCGCCTCGCTGCGCAGGCGGACCGTGGGGCGCCGCACCGCCTAGCCTCCGCCCACGGCCACACGTACGACCTTCTCCTGGCCACTGTCCTTGCCCCGACCCTCCCCGTCGAACGCAGGCACGACCACGACGCCCGCTACCGCGCGCTGGTCGACCGCCACACTCACGATCTCCCGCGTGAGGAAAACATCCCGTACGTCCGTGTCACCGGCGACCCCGCCAGCCAGGAGCTGGCCGTCGAGCACGCCCTCCAGCTCTGCACGACGGAGGCGCCGGTATGACCAGCGCCCCTCCCGCAGGAACCACTGCCGTACGCGACGCCTCCGTCATCGTGGCCCGGGACGCGGACGGCATGGTCGCCGTCCTGACCGCCGAGTTCCCCCAGCACGGCGGCGAGTACGTGTTCCTGCCCGGAGGGCGCCGGGAAGGTGACGAGACGCCGGAGGAGTGCGCGCGGCGCGAACTGCGAGAGGAGGCCGGTGTCACCGCCGACACCTGGTGCCCCCTCGGTTCGTATGCCATTACCGTCAACTCTCCGGCCCGCATCTACCTCTTCCTGGCCGAAGGCATCACCTGCGGACCGCAGCAACTCACACCGAGCGAAGCGGACTTCAAGCTGATGTGGTGGCCGATGGCCGACGCGATCCAGGCCGCCACCCAGGGACGCTTTCTGCTACAGGGCGGTCCCTTGACGCTGCTGCTGGCCCAGCAGGTGACCGCAGCCTGATGGGAGCGCATCGCTGATGGGCAAGGTCCGTGCCTTGGAGGAGGCACGGACCTCGGGGCGTGACACGGGCAGGTCGCGAAGTGTCAGGCCGCGTGGCCCAAGCCCGATCCGGTGAACGTCACCCAGGAGGCGCGAGGTCTCGGCGCGACCGGTCCGATCGAGGTCAACGACTGTGCCATTGTCGTGGAGGGACTGGACGAGCCGCCGCGCTACTACCTTCAGCACGGTTTCGGCTTGCAGTGCCACGACCGAGCCATGCCCCATCACCACCGCCAGCACGGCCAGGACCCTGGTGATGTCTCCAAACACCTGGATCGGCCCGGTACTTTTCAACGAAGGCGCCCGGATGCCTGCCGTGACCATGGGACGGCCGCTTCCCAATGAGGGCACCTGCTGTCCTGAGGTCACAAGCTCCTGGAACAATGGCATCAGGGGAGGTAGCCCGTGCGTGTCGTTGTGATCGTGTCCAAGGCCGTGCTCGTCGTCGTAGGCACCTGGCTGCTTCTGTGCGCGGTGATTGCCTTTCCCCCGCTGTTGCCGGCGCGCTGGGAGTACTACCTGATCTCTCCGGCTTCGGTGGGCCTGTGGCTGATCGCCATGCTGGTGACACCATTTGCCGTCTGCTGGAGGCTGCGGCGTTGGATCGTGAGCCGATCGCCGCGCTCGGCGGAACGCAGTTCAGTAGCTTCTTCCCGTCCTGAGGGCTCGGTGGTGTGCCCATCGGCCAGAGGTGTCGGTGGCGCAAGTCGACACGGGGAGACTTCGCCAAGAGATGCTCAACGAACCAGATCACCCGAGACGCCGAGCGAAACAGGCCGGATCATCTGAGACGGGTGTCGGCGTACGAGGGGTCCTCTCCCCAGGTACGTACGGGCGAACGTCCTCGGCTGATTGGCCGCCGCTTGGCCGGGGCCGGCCGACTGCCCGCCAGCCTCGGGACAAGGCGATCGGGTCCGCAGGCCCATCGTCCATCGCTCAGTGAGGCCCGCAGGGCGCCCTCGACGGACCGTCGTGTCCCGCACCCTGAGAGCGCATCTTTGAACCTCGGTTGATCTCGTGCATGCGGTGAGGCATTCGAGGGCGTCGATGGTGTGTCCGCCGCGGGAGGCGTCAGCCCGTCCGGCGCGCCTGGGTGATCACGCGGTTCTGCAGTCGGGTGTGGTGGCGGTCCGTGGGTGACGGCGCACGCCCCTGTGATCCAATGGCCGTGGAGCCGGGACGTCGCGAAGGGAGCAAGAAGGCATGTCGACGGTCATACCCGTGCCCGACAACTGGGAGCCTCTGTTCAGTAGTTGGGACGAACTCCGGCACGGCTACCACGCCGGGGACAGGGACGAGACGGTGCGGGGCTGCGCTGGCCGGCTCGACACGACGGCGCCGGGGTCGGAGGGCGATCCCGTGCTGTTCTGGACGCTGGGCCTGCTGATGCTCGCCCCCTACGTGGCCTTCGGCAACCCCGGTCCGGGAGTCGAGGACAAGGTCGTCGCCGTACTGAGCCGGGTCGCGCGTGGTGACGACGGCGGGGCGTGCTCGCACGGCTGGCATCCGTACGAGGCCGACGTGGACGATGTGCTCGAGCGCCTTCCCGCCTGCCTGGAGGTGCTGAGCTCCCCGGTGAACCAGGCCCTCGACGACCTGCTTCCCGAGGATCTGCTCGGGGACTACCTGGATGAACCCGGGGACGAGGAGGCCGAACCCGCGAACCTCTCCGGGCCCGAGATCCTCGCCCGCTGGCAGTGCCCGCGTACCGCACCGGGATTCGCCCGTGCGGCCCTCGACTACCTGGGCGCAACCGTCCGCTGAGGGCGACGATTCCTCGGGCGTGAGTAGTTGAGCTGTCGGGTGGCCCCGCCTCCCCGACCTGCGGACGACCACCTTCAGGGTGGGGACGTATAGGGCTCTGGCAAGATTTTCGTAGGCGGAGATCATCTTGCCAGAGCCACGTCCAGACGTACGTCGACAACGGGGATCCGATCGACTGAGACGGGACAGTAGGGCTGGTGGCCCGGGTCCGCTCAGAGAGCGGCTGTCTCGACGAACTTAGGCGCCCCTGGGCAGCAGTTCAGGCCCGACTGTGTTCATTGAGACAGGACAGTTGACTCCGGACAGCGTCCCGGGAGGGCGGCGTTCGATGTCCACGAGAAAGGACAGCACTCACGTCGGCTCCCCTTAATGACCACCGCAGAGGCGGGACCAGGTACGCAGGGTTTCCCCGCGTCCTCACGGTCTGCGGATGTTGGGGGCGCCCACGGCTCCTTTCGGCTCTGCGGTGTTCGGCGCCTCGGCCGCCTGACCCAGGGCTTTACATCGCCGTCCTGTCAAGGGAAGTCGGGCTGCCGCAGTGCTCGTTGCCGCCGGTCAAGTCGACCCGCAGCAGGGCATGCAGCTGCGTCAGCAGCGAGCGCCGGGAGTCGTCCAGCGAGCGGAAGAGTTCCTCTTCGACGTGCTGCTCCGCGGCTGCCGCGGCGCGCAGCCGTCGCTGTCCGACCTCGGTCAGCACAACCAGGTGACCGCGCCGATCGCGCGGATTTGCCGAAAGCTGTTACCACCCGGCCGCCCCATGTCCCGGCGCGCCACCGGCCTCCGCGCCCCGCCCCGCGAACGGGGTGCTGCCGAATCCCGGTCGTGAACAAGGCCGGCCCGGGCGCCACGGGCAGGGCCGGGGGTGGTCCTCAGCAGCAACTGCAGCCCGTCGCGCAGCCGCAGGTGGTCGCGGCGGCCGCGGTGGGGGTGGGGGGCGTGGGCGCGCAGCAGCCCTTGCCCTGCCATGCGTCGCGGCCTTCCTTGGCGGCGATGGCGGCGATGACGAGGGCGGCGATCGGGTCGGCCCAGGACCAGCCGAGCAGCAGGTTGGCCAGGAGTCCGGCCAGGAGCACGGCGGAGAGGTAGGTGCACAGCAGCGTTTGCTTGGAGTCGGCGACGGCGGAGGCGGAGCCGAGTTCGCGGCCGGCCTTGCGTTGGGCGGCGGAGAGGAACGGCATGATCGCCAGGGAGAGAGCGGCGAGGACGATGCCGGGGACCGAGTGGTCGGCTTCACCGGTGCCGGTCAGTGCCCGGACGGAGTCGACGGTTACGTACGTCGCGAGCGCGAAGAACGAGACGGCGATGATGCGCAGGGTGCGCTGTTCGCGGGCTTCGCGGATGGCGTGGTCGCGGGCGGAGAACTGCCACGCGACGGCTGCGGCGGAGGAGACCTCGATGATCGAGTCGAGGCCGAAGCCGATGAGGGCGGTGGAGGAGGCCGCGGTGCCGGCGATGATCGCGACGATCGCTTCGATGACGTTGTAGACGATGGTCGCGGCGACGAACAGGCGTATGCGCCGGGTGAGGGTGTCGCGGCGGGCGGGGCTGGGGCCGAGGGATATCGCGGTCATTCAGCAGCAGCCCTTCTCGGCGGCGTCCGGGCAGGTCCTGTCGGCCTCGACGGCGACTACGGCCGCTCGCAGGTCGTCCAGTGCGTGGCCGAGGCGTTCGTCGGCGAGTTCGTAGCGAGTCCGGCGGCCGTCGGGCGCGGCGACGACCAGGCCGCAGTCGCGCAGGCAGGCAAGGTGGTTCGACAGCCGGGTCCGGGAGATCTCCAGGGCGTCGGCGAGGTCGGCCGGGTAGGCCGGTGCCTGGCGCAGGGTGAGCAGGATGCGGCAGCGGATGGGATCGGCGAGGGCGCGGCCGAACCGTGCCAGCACGTCGATTTCGGCAGCGAGTGTCAGCACCTCTCGACAGTACATCAAATCCTGAATTCAGGAAATCGTGGATTGTGTGTGCTGGGTGGCCTGGACGACGTGGCTGGTGTTCTGGCCGGCAGGGCGTTTCCAGGTGTCGACGGTGACAGCACCGAGCCGGAGGCCGGGACCGCACTTCCGCCGCGGGCCGCGGCGCGGGCCGAACGGACGATGGCCGACCTGCCGTACTTCGTCGGGCGCATTGTTCCCGGGTTCATGTCCTACACCCCGGACCTGAGCCGCCTGGAGGCACACGCACATCGGCTCGTGCTCGCCGGTGGCCAGGACTCGCGCGGCGAACTGACCTACCGCCCGGCCGCCTTCCTGGCCGAGCGTCTCGGCAGGGAACTCCTGCACTTCCCCGGCGGCCACATCGGCCTGACGACGCATCCGGCCCGGTTCGGCGAACTCCTTCGCACGGCTCTCCGCGCCTCGACGGAGCGTCGTGGACCGGTCGGCGCCGGCGAAGCGTCGCCCCGTCGCTCAGGCTGAGCGCAGGCAGAAGGGGTGTCCGGCCGGGCTGGAGTAGACCCGGCTGCCCTTCTCGGGCACGGGGCCGACGCCGTCAGCGGGTCGCAGGCGACTGGCACCGGCTTCCGTCGCCGTCCGGTCGGCGGACGAGAGATCGTCGACAGCGAAGTCGAGGTGCATCTGCTGGGAACTGCCGTTCGGCCAGTCAGGGGCGACCTGTCCCGGGGCCGACTGGATCACGAGCACCGGAAGGCCGGGGGCCCGGACGAAGTGGTGGGTCGGTGTCCGGGTGAGTGAGCCGCCGAGCAGCCGGTGCCAGAAGAAGCCCTCCGGCTCCAGGTCGGCGGCATCGATGATCACGGAACTCAGGGCGATGTTCACGGCCGTGTCCTCCCTTTCCTGCGGGTTGCCGCTCAGAGCGCCGGGATGATGCCGCCGTCGACGCGGAACTGCGCTCCTGTGAGCCACTTCGCGCGCCCGGACGCGAGGAAGGCGATCAGTTCGGCGACGTCCTCGGGATCGCCCGGGCGGCCCATCGGCACCTTCAGGTGGTCCACGATCCGCTCCGTGACCTCGTCCGGGCTGATGCCCTGCTGGTCGGCGATGTGCCGCAGGTGGGCGGTGGCGCCTTCGGTGACGACGAAGCCCGGAAGGACGCACACCACGCGCACCCCGTGCTCGCCCACCTCGGTCGCCAGTTCGCGGCTGTAGGCGTTGAGCGCCGCCTTGGCGGCGGCGTAGGAGGCCTCCGTACGCTGCGGAAGACGGCTCGCGATCGAGGAGACGTGCACCACGACGCCGGACCCCCGCTCGACTAACGCAAACGGAGTCCGACTCACCTTATGGAGATTCCGCTGATGTCATCACGTCCGCTGCGCGCCGACGCGCGCCGCAACCGCGAGGCGCTCCTCACCGCCGCGCGGTACGCGTTCCTCAACGGCGACACCGACGCGCACGTCGAGGAGATCGCCCGCAGGGCCGGGGTGGCCGTCGGAACGCTCTACCGCCACTTCGAGACACGCGAAGCCCTCATCGAGGAGGTCTACCGCGAGGAAGTCGACGAGCTGTGTACCGCTCCCGCACAGCTTCTGGGCCAACACGCCCCGCACGAGGCGCTGCGGCGCTTCCTGCTGATGCTCGTGGACCACGCGGCCGTGGGCAAGGGAATGGCCGTCGCCCTGGGGAGCATCATGGCAACGGACTCACCGGTCTTCGACAACGCCCGCACACAGATGGGCAACGCCCTCACCGAACTGCTCGACGCGGGCACCACGGCCGGCACCATCCGTGGCAGCGTCACCGGCCCCACCCTGCTGCGCGCCCTGGGCGGCATCTGTCACATGAACGCCACCGAAGGCTGGCAGGACGAAGCCCGGCAGATCACCACCCTGCTCTTCGACGGTCTGCGCTTCGGAGCCCGACGGGCGACCTGAGCCAACTGCCCCGATGGGCAGAGACGCGGGTGCGTGTGCGGGAAGGCGGGAGTGGCGCAGGACATCGCCGGGCGTCAGGGACAGCACCTCGGGCGGAATGCCATGTTCACGCAGCCATTCGTCATCGTAGGACTCGTACAGGTAGTTGGCGCCCGAGTCGGGGGCGATGGCGAGCACCGGTCTCCCCGGGTGGGCCGTGGCGTAGGTGAGAGCGGCGAAGACGGCTGCCCCGCCGGACTCGCCGAGCAGGATGCCTTCTTCGGCGGCCAGTACCCGGCACAGCGACAGTGCCTCGATATCGGTGACCCGGTGGAGCGAGTCCACGCACGCCGTCCGAAGGTTGCCCGGTGTCCAGCTGAGACCGATTCCGCGCATCTTGTACGGGGTGAACGGGGGCCCGAAGGCCGCGGATCCGACGGCGTCGACCGCGCGGACATGGAGATCCGGAAAGTGCTCCTTGAGCGCTGTGCCGAGGCCGCTGAGATGGCCCCCCGTGCTCACCGTGGCGATCAGCGCTCCCAGGTCGTCGAAGTCCTTGACGATCTCCGGTGCGGTGTGGGTGGCGTGAGCCCGCGGGTTGTCGGGGTTGTCGTACTGGTTGAGGGTGACGGCGTGCGGGATCCGCTCGACGAGTTCGCGCACGCGACGGAGGCGGGTGGACTGGAAACTGCCGTTGGCGTCCGGTTGGGTCACCATGTCCAGTTCCGCGCCGAGCGTGGTGGCGTACGACAGAACCGAACGCGGTGTCTTGGGATCGACGACCAGGATGACGCTGTACCGCTTGACCGCTCCGATGAGGGCCAGCGCCTTGCCCAGGTTGCCCGAAGTGGACTCGACGATCGTGGAGCCGGATGCCAGTAACCCTTTTCTTTCCGCCTGTTCCACCATGTGGAGGGCGGCGCGGTCCTTGATGCTTCCCGAGGGGTTGCCTCCTTCGAGTTTGATGTAGATGCGGTCGCCCGGGTGGGGGAGCAGCCGGCGAATCCTCACGACAGGTGTGTCACCAAGGGGTTCCAGGATGTTCTCGTAGACCACCGTGGCTCCTTTTGTCAGGTCGGGACAGTGACGGGGGCTGAGGCCGGAAGCACCGGTCGGTTCGTACCCGGGGGCGTTGAGCGGGCGGCGTCGGTGTCCTTCCTGGACACGGTCCGGCGGGACGTGTTCCCGCGGTGGCGCTGCCGGGACACCGTGCCGCCCGCCGTTCACCGCCCGGCCGGTCGCGCGGTCAGCAGAGCGCCTGCTTCCGCGCCTCGCTTGACGTTGATGACGCGGTTGCCGCTCTCCGCGTCGGCCCAGCGCACGAAAGTGCCGGCGTATGCACCGCCGAACACCAAGGGGCCGAGGCAGACGTGGTATTCGCGGCGGCCCGTGGCGTCCACTCCCGGACAGTGCCAGGGCCGGGCCAGTATCCGCTGGCACACATGACCGGTCTCGGACCGCGCGGCCCCGGTCAGTATCCGTTTCCATTCGGCAGGTGCCACGGCGGGCCCGAAGACGATGCCCCGGCCGCCGTAGTCGGATGCCGGCTTGAGCACCCATTCGTCCTGTCCGGAGAGCGCTTCCTCCAGGGTCTCCCGCGTCACCCGGAACGTTCTCGGGATACAGGACCGGACGAAGGACCGTTCAGCCGCGGTGAAGTGGCTGGAGAAGGCGGGTGAAGTGAGGATCTCAAGATTGGACTTGCTGTTGTACAGGGCGGCGGTCGGCGGTGCGACGAAGTCCACCAGCCCATCGGCGTCCGCGTCGCAGAGGGCTTCGGTCGTCTCGGGCGGAACGAACCGGCGGGTCTCCTGCCAGGTGTACATCGTGAAGACGACATCGACACGTCGGCCCTGATGGAAGACGCCGCCACCTCGGATCTCCAGGTCCTGCACCATGCCGCTGACACAGTCGAAGCCGAGAGAGCCGACCAGCTTCTCGAAGGCCTTGCGCCCGGAGTTCAGGTCGTGCCGGTCGGCGACCGCCTCGAAAACCACCGGACGCCTCCCGGCCGGCGCCTGCCGGACGAGGCGGTGAAATGCCCTGCCCCATGCCGCCGTCATGTCGGGAGCGCCTGCCTCGTAGCCGATCTCGCGCAGGAAGCGGTGGTAGCCGGATCTTCTGAACTGGCGTACATACGGGTCGTGGGTGTTCATTCCGCCCATCGGTGCCGAGACGTTCACCTCGACGATCCGTGGGCCTTCCTCGGTGAGGACGAAGTCCGGCCGGGCGAACTGGCGAGCCATCGCCTCTCCGCGTGCGGAGAGCGTACGGATGAGCAGACGCGCGTCGTCGTCCGCGATGCCCTGGAAGGATATCCAGGCCGCCATGTCGCCGCCGAAGACCCTGCCGGGAATCGCGCAGAGCAGGTCCATCACGCTCCGGGCCGCATGGGCGAGTTCCTTCTCGAACGCGACGGAGAACAGCGGGGGCGGAAAGATGTGCGGCCAGCCTTCGCGGTGGATACCGGCGTGGAAGAGGCTCATGTCCTCCTGGGCCACAGCCGGTCCGACCGCCTTCTCGTACTCCTGCCAGCTGTCCGTCAGGCCGGCGGCGAGCAGACCGGACGCACGCCCCCGGCTCCTCATATCGAGGATGCCTTCAGCCGGCCGTCCCGTTCCAGGGCCGTCATCAGGTGGTTCACGACCTCCGGAGTCCGGTCCACCCCCGTGGACCGGATGGTCCAGTTGATCGCCCCCGGATTCTCCAGGTTGAGTTCCAGAACGTAGGGGTACGCCAGGTCGATTCCGGCGAAGTAGATCCCTTGGCTCATCAGCGACTTGCCGAGGTCGTGGCAGAACGCCTCCTCGTCGGCCGTCAGGACCAGTTCGGAGAACTTGTTGCCCAGGGTCGCGTTGGCGCGGTGGTCGTCGTCGTTGTGGTAGCGGTGGAAACCGCACACGGGGACGCCGCCCGCGAGCAGCACGCGCTTCTCGTTCTCCGCCACCGTGGGGATGTACTCCTGCATGGCGACGTACTTGCTGGACAGGCCGACGGTCTGACGCCCGTAGTTCTCGTAGCGGGACACCTCGTTCCCCGTCGCGGACTGGAGCAGGGCCCTGAAGTTCTTCTCCCGGGCATTGACGTAGTAGATGTCGGCGCCGCAGCCTTCGTTGCCCGGCTTGAGGATCCACGACCGGTCGGAAGACTCGGTGACCACGGCATTCAGCTCGTCGAAGCTGTTCGACACATAAGAGGTGGGCAGATGGTCTTCGTCGATCGCGGCCGGAAGGCAGTTCTTGCTGTTGAGGAAGAGCACGGCGCTCGCGTCGTTCACGAACGGAACCCGCTGGTTGAGCACCCACAGGAGCTGGTAGGTGTCGAGGAACAGGTTCGGGTGCGGGCTGGTCAGCAGCCATACGAGTTCGAAGTCCTCGGCGCTGCGCCTGGTGAGCAGCATGTCCGGGAACGGGACTCCCTTGTGGTACTCGCGGTCCAGTTGGAACATGTCGCACATCACGGTGCCCGCGCTGATGCCCAGGGTCTCGATGTCGGCCACATGCACTTCGTGCCCACAACGGAGCAGGCCGTTCGGGATCAGTGAGTGGTTGTCCAGCCGGTACTCCTGCATACGGGAGATCAGTACGAGAACCTTGTGCCCCATGGAAAAACCTCCGTGTCGTCAGTCCGAAGTTGTCAGTCCGAAGTTGTCAGTCCGAAGTTGTCAGTTCGCAGTCGTCAGTTCGCGGTTGTCAGTTCGCAGTTGTCGGTTTGCACAAGGGGGCCCGCGGTGGTCACCGCCCGGCCGCGGCCCCGAGGTCGTGTGCCAGCGCGTCCAGATCCGAACGGACGCGGGCCGGTTCGGCCCCCGCCAACAGGGCGTAACCGATCCGGTCGTAGTTGGTCCGTGCTCCGCGCCCCGGTGACCAGGTGCCGGGCTGAACCCGGCCACGCTGATAGCTGGGAAGCCGTGCGAAGGCGGCCCTGACCTCGTCCGGCGTCACGTCGGCGGAGACTTCCTCGGGCATGATGAACCGGCTGGCGGCCGCCGCGAAGCGCGGCTCGGATGCCGAGTGCGCGATCTTGGACCGAAGGTGGAAGTCCAGGAATCCGGCCACCATGTCGATGCCCGTGCACCACTGGACCAGTTGGGTGATGTGACCGCCGGGCAGCCGTGGATTGACCTCGATGAGATGTACGCCGTCGTCGTTGACGCGGCACTCGACATGGGCCGCCCCGCCGCGTAGCCCGATGGCCTCCACCCAGCGCAGTACCTGCTGACCGACCCGCTCCGCGAGCGGGGCCGGCATCGGGGCGGGGAACACATGGCCGCGTTCCACGAAGTGCGGTGGTCCGCCCAGGTACTTCTGTGTGAGGCCGGCGACCCGCCAGCCCCGCTCCGCGTCCCAGTACAGCTCGCAGCTGTACTCGTCGCCCTCGATGAACTGCTCCAGAAGCACGGCCCGACGAGGACGGTAGCCGCGCGTGTTGACGACGTGGGCCCGGTAGAGATCGGTGACCGCTCTGACGTCGGCCGGTGTGTGGCAGAGGCGGACGAACACACTGCCGCTCTCGTCCACAGGTTTCACCACCAGGGGGTACGTCAGCGACTCCGCGTCGATCGTGCCGATCTCGTCCTCAGGGACCGTTCGGAACCAGGTCCCACCGCCCAGGTGGCTCGTCAGCTCGCGGGTCAGGTCCTTGTACCGGGCCGCCACAAGGCCGGGGACGTCCGCGTGCGGCAGCCCGAGCACCTGGGCACAGAGCGACGCGGTGACGAGGTGGTAGTCGTCGAAGGAAATGACCGCTTCGACGTCGAGGTGCCTCATGGCAGCGAGCACTTCGGCGACGTTGTAGCTGTCGCGGATGGTGATGATTTTACTGCAGTGTTTCATCGGGTTGTCCGGAAGAGCCTGGTAGAACTCCTGCTGCATGGTGACGAATACCAGGTCGTATCCGTGCTCGGCAGCAAGCAGCATCGCGTCGGAAGCGGTACCCGTGTTGTTTGCTTCAAGAAATATGATTGCCATGCCGACCGTTCTCTGTAGGCGATGGGAGTGATGCTCGCGGTGCCGACCGGCGAGCGTCGTGAAGGTCCGGAATGCGGCACCCGGGGCTGCGTGTCGGCGCGGCGAAGGAGGTGTGCGGAATGCGGAGCCGGCGGTGACTTGTGCTTCGCGCAGGAATGGACTGTTCCGCTTGAGGTTTATCTGCCGTTCAGAGAACGTCGTCCGCCAGGGGAATTACCGGAGATGCGTCTCGGCTGACAAGAAATTCAGGCCGGGGCGAGAAGGCGGGAGCGTTGCTCACCGCGTTGTAGGTGATGAGCAGCAGCGCACGGCGGTCCATGGACCGGTTGTCGGACGAGGAGTGCACGATGCTGGGGTGGAAGGCGTAGACGGTGCCCGCCGGCCCGATCGCCGGCCGCTTCGCCGTCCGCTGGAGCAGAGCGTCGACCTGGGGCCGCGGGACCGTGTACTCAAGGTCGGCCGCCACGTGGTTGCGCCAGTCACCGCTGCGTTTTCCCTGCTCATCGACGCTGGGCTCGATCAAGCCCAGCCGGTGACTGCCGGGGATCACCTGAAGAGGGCCGTTGTCCTCATGCGTGTCGTCGAGGAAGATGGCGATGTTGACCGCGTGGGGCGCGGCCATGCCGTCCTCCTTGCTCCAGAAGGCGAAATCCTGGTGCCAGGGCCAGGCCGCCCCCTCTTGCGGCTGCTTCAGATTGACCTTGAACTGATAGACGTAGACCGGCTCGCCTATGAGTTCTTCGGCCAGCCCGACCAGGGTGGGAAGCCGGACGAGTCTGGCGCAGGTATCGTCGAACAGGTGGCACCCGTGGAGGGCGCGAACGGCATTTCCGTTCTTCTCCAGCACGACTTCGGGGCGCTCTTGCCGGCTGATTTCGTCAACGCTTTCCCGCAGCTTTTTCAGGCCCGCTTCTTTGAACGGTGACGGAAACCTGTACCAGCCGCTCTCTTCGTATTCCACCCTTGCGGAGGAAAATAAGACGCCATCGTTCTGCAAAGCGATTCCCTTCCCAATAGTTAACACATACCGGGCGGTCGATCGATCTGTGACTCTACAGAACTCACCGGCCATCACCAAGGATGGATTTCGCCAGTCATACCACCCCAGGGTATGGGTTTAAGTGGGTGGAAATTACGTGAAACAGTCACCTGCTTCCGGCCAAATTTAGTTCGAGGGCGCCTTTCGTCGTCGCGCCGGACCGCCAGATGAGTAATGTTTGCTCGCGTCGAGCGCTGCTTACTTTGTCTGCTCGTCGCCTTTCCGCTCTCATGACCCAGGGGGTCTTGTGTCAGGCCTGCCACGCCCGGCGCCCATGGCGCGTGCCGTCAAGGACGCCATGGGCGGATTGCCGTCCCAGTTCTGGTGGTTGTGGGCGAGCACACTGATCAACCGGCTCGGCGGCTTCGTGACGACGTTCCTCGCGCTCTACCTGACGACGGAACGGGGCCTGTCGGCCAGCTTCGCGGGCATGGTGGCCGCGTTGTACGGAGGGGGCGGCGCCGTCGCCTCCGTCGTGGCGGGGGTACTGGCGGACCGTGTGGGCCGCCGCCCCACGCTCCTGATCTCCCAGCTGACCACCGCCGCCGCCATGGCGATCCTCGGATTCAGCCGGGACCCCGTGTTGATCGCGGTGGTCGTGACCGTCCTGGGGGTGACCGCCAACGCCGCGCGGCCCTGCATCCAGGCGATCATCGCCGACCTGGTGCCGGACAAGGACCGCGTCCGGGCCTTCTCGCTCAACTACTGGGCCGTGAACATCGGTTTCGGAGTGGCGTCGGCCGCCGCCGGCCTGATCGCCGAGCACGGATACCTGCTGCTGTTCCTCGGCAACTCGGCGTCCGTCCTGCTGTGCGCCGTCGTCATCTTCCTCAAGGTGCCCGAGACCAGGCCCCAGGACGCCCCGGCCGCCGGCGACACCGCCGACATGTCCGCGCCCCCCGCGACGGGGCTGGGCGCGGTACTGCGCGACGGCCGCTTCATGGCCGTGGTCCTCCTGTCCTTCCTGGTCTCCCTCGTGCTCATGCAGTACACCACTTCACTGCCGGTCAGCATGGGGAAGGAGGGCTTCTCCAGCGCGGACTACGGCATCGTCATCAGCATGAACGGACTGGTGGTCGTCCTCGCCCAGATTCCCGTCACCAGAGCCCTCAGGGGCGTCAGGCCCGTCACCGTCCTGATCATCGCCTCCCTGCTCTCGGGCTTCGGCTTCGGCCTCACCGCCCTCGCTCACTCCGTGCCCTTCTACATCCTGACGGTCTGCGTATGGACCATCGGCGAGATCATGCACAACCCGACCAGCATGTCCATGGCAGCAGCACTCTCGCCGGCCCATGCCCGGGGCCGCTATCAGGGCATCTACACACTGGCGTTGTCCGGAGGGACCTTCGCGGGCCCGTTGCTCGGCGGTGTCGTCATCGACCGGTTCGGCTCCGACACCCTGTGGGCCGGATGCGCTGTCATCGGCATGGCGGCCGCTCTGGGCTACGCGGCTCTGGCCAAACCCCTGGGCAAGGTGATCCCGCCCGCCGCACCGGCCGGATCACAGCCCGAAAGGGAGCCCGAACTGGAGGGCCGGGGGTGAGCCGGCGGAGCGGGCAGTCAGCCGTCCGCCACTCCGAACCCATGTCACGACCATCGAGGAGATGCTCATGAGCCTTTTCACCACGCCCGGTTGGCAGATACAGGTGCAGGAACGCTACAGCCTGACGATCGGCTTGTTCGCCCGGGACGCCGCCGGGCTGCGGCCACGCATGGATCCCGACATCCCTCCCTTGTCACCGACCGTCGACGTCCGCTCCGACTTCGCCCGCCTGGCCGGGGCGCGGACGACGGACGAATGGGAGAGATGGTGGAGCCGGGAACTGCTGCGGGAGACCGACTCCGGCCAGGGGCTCTACCCCCCGCACTTTCCTGCGCTCGCCGGCTGCCCCCAGCTCGGCGCGCTGGTCCGCGCCTGTTTCGACGACGCGGTGGCGTGGAACGTCCGGCGTCACCGGCGGAGCGGGGGCTTCCCCGCCGGTGACGAGTCGTACGCTCCCGAGGCGGGCCTGGTCGGTGCGGTGGAGGCGGAGATCGGCCGTAAAGCCCGCCCGTTCCGCCTGATCGTCACCCAACTCCCCGTCGCCGAGGAGACCGGGTGGCGGGTCGCGCGCGACCACGTGCTGGTGAGCGAGGGCCGGCGGAGAAACACACCGGCCTACGGCGCATGGCTCGCGCCCATGATCCGGGAACTGGCCTGAGCGGCAGGCCGGCCGTCACCCGGGGACGCTTCCTGCTCCAAGGGCACCCCGCTCAGTTCCCGACCGCCGTCAGCGCCTGGTCGAGGGCCTGGAGGAAACGGTTCGTCGTGGTGCGGTCCCGGACCGCCAGGCGGAGCCAGCGGGGGCCCAGGCCCGGGAAGGTGTCGCCGCGTCGGGCCGCGAAGCCCAGGGTGCGCAGCCGGGCCCGTACCGCGTCCGCGCGGTCCATCGCGATCAGGACGAACGGGCCCGCCGCCGCGGCCACCACCTGTACCTCCTCGAACTCCGCCAGCCCCGCCAGCAGATGCGCGCGCTCCACCGCCATCCCGCGCGCCGCCCGCTCCGCCTCCGCGAGCGCGGCGGGCTCCATGCACGCCCGCGCCGCCGCCAGCGCGGGTGTCGAGACCGGCCACAGCGGCTGGACGCGCTCCAGCGCCGCCACGGTGCCCGGCTCGGCCAGCACGTACCCGATGCGCAGCCCGGCCAGCCCCCAGGTCTTGGTCAGGCTGCGCAGCACCACCAGGCCCGGTAGGTCCGTACGCGCCGCCAGCGTCTCCGGCTCGCCCGGTACCGCGTCCATGAACGCCTCGTCCACCACCAGCGTCCGGCCCGGCCGGGCCAGTTTCGCGATCGCCTCGGCCGGGTGGAGCACGGACGTCGGGTTGGTCGGGTTGCCGATCACCACCAGATCGGCCTCCTCGGGCACCTCCGCCGGATCGAGCCGGAAGCCCTCGCCCGCCCGCAGCAGCACCCGGCGCACCTCGTGCCCCGCGTCCCGCAGCGCCGCCTCCGGCTCCGTGAACTGCGGATGCACGACCACGGGCGCGCGGGCCGGCAGCGCCCGCGCGAGCAGTACGAACGCCTCCGCCGCCCCCGCCGTCAGCAGCACCCGCTCCACCGGCAGCCCGTGCCGCGCCGCGACCGCCGCGCGCGCCGCGCGGCCGTCGGGGTAGGCGGCGAGCCCGGTCAGCGAGTCGGCGATCCGCTCGCGCAGCCAGACCGGGGGCGTGCCCGTACGGACATTGACGGCGAGGTCGACCAGGCCCTCCGCGCAGTCCCGGACCTCCGCGTCGCCGTGATGGCGCAGGTCGTAGCGGTCAGCGCGCGTAGACATGGCGGCCGCCGCTGAGGTGATCATCGGATATCGCGGCGGATCGGCCGGACCGGGCCCACGGCGGCCGGGGGCAGGATCCCGGCAGCTCCCGGGGGCTCGGTCCGCGCTGGTGGAGTGCCATGCTCACTGTTCACTCTGCTCTCGATGGACGGGATGTTCCCGGACCGCCGGAAAGGGCCGGCGGGCCGGCCGGGCGGCCCGGGGCGGGCACTGACGACACCGACATCATTTCCTTCCGTGCCGGTTCCACTCCGACTGGCCCCTGCACGCCACCGCGCAGGTCGCCCGCGCGGGCCCGGCGACGGGGTTCGATTTCCGTTTCGGCACGAGCAGACGCCCACCGCCCGCGAGCGCCGCGGCCTCCGCGACGGACGCGGTGCCCACGGCCGACAGGGGCGCGGCAGACGGACGCGGTACGGCGATCCCGGCCAGCAGCGCGGCCGGATACCCCCGTACGGGTACACCGAGCCGCGCCGCCGCCCCGGCGATCCCCGCGGCCCCGGCCTTCGCGTCGAGCGTCGCCAACTCGACCACGCGGGACGGCGGAAGCCCCGCCTCCCGCAGCGTCTCCTCGATCAGCCCGAGCACCTCCGCGGCACCGGCCCCGGCGCGCGCGCCGACCCCCACCACCAGTCCGTCACGCGGTTCCTGAGGTGCGGGGGACCGCTCCGATCGGCTATGCAGGGGCGCATGGCGGTCTTCGTCGCGCTCGGCGCGTTCCTCATGACGCTGTTCGGCGGCTGGACGGCGCAGCGCGTCACCGACCGGCGCCATCTCGTCCTCGGACTGGCCGGTGGGCTGATGCTCGGGGTGGTCGGCCTCGACCTGCTGCCCGAGGCGCTGGGCGCCGCCGGCGAGGAGTTCCTGGGGGTGCCGCGGGCGCTGCTGCTCTTCGTCGGCGGCTTCCTCGCCGCCCATCTGGTCGAGCGGCTGCTCGCCGTCCGGCAGGCGTCCCACGGCGGCGCCCCGCACGGCGGCCACGCCCACGCCTCCGGCCACGCCCACGCCTCCGGAAACGACCGCACTTCCCCTCGCGCGCATCCCCACCACGGGCCCGGCTCCGGCGCGGACGGGCGCGTCCCCCAGCTGGGGCTGACCGCCGCCGCGGCCATGGTGGGCCACAGCCTGATGGACGGCATCGCCCTCGGCGCGGCCTTCCAGGTCGGCGGCGGCATGGGCACGGCCGTCGCCCTCGCCGTCATCGCCCATGACTTCGCCGACGGCTTCAACACGTACACGATCACCAGCCTGTACGGGAACGACCGCCGCCGGGCGATCACCATGCTCGTCGCGGACGCGCTCGCGCCGGTCGTCGGTGCCGCGTCCACCCTGCTCTTCACGCTCCCGGAGGAGGCGCTCGGCAGCTACCTCGGGTTCTTCGGCGGCGTCCTGCTCTATCTCGCCGCCGCCGAGATCCTGCCCGAGGCGCACCACGACCACCCGGCGCGCTCCACGCTCCTGTGCACCATCCTGGGCGTGGGCTTCATCTGGCTGGTGGTGGGGATCGCCGGGTGACTCCTCGGACAGAAAGGCGTTCGGGAGGGTGCTCGGGAAGGCGTTCCGGAGGGCGTTCACCGCCCGTCCCCGTCCCCGTCCCCGTCCCCGCCCACCGCCCGGGCCACGAACCGCCGCGCCATCTCCGGCGCCGCCGCCCAGTGCGTGTGCAGATAGCTCGCGTGCACACCGCCGCTGACGAACCCCTCCACCCGGCGCCCGGGATGCACCACCCCCCACGCGGGCTCCGCACCGGCCCCCGGCTCCAGCACCGTCCGGTGGAACTCGTGGCCCCGTACCCGGGTCCCGGCCGCCGCCAGCGCACTGTCGCCGATCGCCACCGCCTCCCGGTAGCCCAGCGTCAGCCGCCCCGACATCCGCGCGTCGGCGGGCAGCACCCCGCACATCGGCTTCCCGTCCAGGGAGCGCGCCAGATAGAGCAACCCGGCACACTCGGCGGCCACCGGCGCGCCCGCGTACGCCAGTTCCGCCACCGCCTTGCGCAGCGGCTCGTTGGCGGACAGCTCCGGCGCGTACACCTCGGGGAAGCCGCCGCCGATCACCACCCCGCGCGTGGCCGCCGGCAGCGCCTCGTCCCGCAGCGGGTCGAAGGGGACGACCTCGGCGCCGGCCGCCGTCAGCAGCTCGGTGTGTTCCGCGTACGAGAACGTGAACGCCGGCCCGCCGGCCACCGCGATCACCGGCCGCTCGCGCCCGGGGCCCACCACCGGTGCCACGCCCGGCTCCCACGCCTCCGTGGCCAATTCGGGCGCGCCGCGCGCCAGCGCCAGCAGCGCCTCCAGGTCGCATCCGGCCCGGACCCGCCCGGCCAGCTCCCGCGTCGCGTCGAGCGCGTCCGTACGCCGCTCGGCCACCGGCACCAGACCGAGGTGGCGCGAGGGCGCGGCGACCTGGTCCGTACGGCGCAGCACCCCCATGACCGGCACCCCGGACCCGTCCAGCGCGTCCCGCAGCAGCCGCTCGTGCCGGTCGGTGGCGACCTTGTTGAGGATCACCCCGCCGATCCGCACCTCCGGGTCCCAGGAGGCGAAGCCGTGCACCAGCGCCGCCACCGAACGCGACTGCGACGAGGCGTCCACGACCAGCACCACCGGCGCCCGCAGCAGCTTCGACACCTGGGCGGTCGAGGCCAGTTCGCCCTGGTCGGAGGCGCCGTCGTACAGCCCCATCACGCCCTCGACGATCGCCAGGTCGCACCCCGCCGCGCCGTACGCGAACAGCGGCCCGATCAGCCCGGGGCCGCACATGTACGCGTCGAGGTTCCGGCCAGGACGCGTGCGGCCGTCACCGGCCGACACCGCCAGTGTGTGGTAGCCGGGGTCGATGTAGTCCGGCCCGACCTTGTGCGGGGAGACGGCGAGGCCGCGCTCCGAGAACGCCGCCATCAGGCCCGTCGCGACCGTCGTCTTCCCGCTTCCGGAGGACGGCGCGGCGATGACCAGACGCGGGACGTTCACCACTCGATGCCCCTCTGGCCCTTCTGCCCCGCGTCCATCGGATGCTTGACCTTCGTCATCTCCGTGACCAGGTCCGCGAAGTCCATCAGCTCGGGCGGCGCGTTGCGCCCGGTGATCACCACGTGCTGGGTCCCGGGCCGGTTCCGCAGCACCTCGATCACCTCGTCGGTCGCCACCCACCCCCAGTGCAGCGGGTACGCGAACTCGTCCAGCACGTACAGCCTGTGCGTCTCGGCCGCCAGATCGCGCTTGACCTGCTCCCAGCCCTCCCGCGCCGCCTCCTCGTTGGAGTACTGCGCGTCCCGCTGCACCCAGGACCAGCCCTCGCCCATCTTGTGCCAGGAGACGGAGCCGCCCTCGCCGCTCGCCCCGAGCACCTTGAGCGCCCGCTCCTCGCCGACCTTCCACTTCGCGGACTTCACGAACTGGAAGACGCCGACCGGCCACCCCTGCGTCCAGGCGCGCAGCGCGAGCCCGAACGCCGCCGTCGACTTGCCCTTGCCGGTGCCCGTGTGGACCAGCACCAGCGGACGGTTGCGGCGCTGACGGGTGGTGAGACCGTCGTCCGGTACGTTCTCCGGCTGTCCCTGCGGCATCAGGCGGCCCTCCTGGGGTTCTTGGCGACGTGCCCGTCGCGGTGTCCGTCACTCATCTGCTGTACGTCCCTGACCAGCCCGGCGATGCGGTCGGCCCGCAGCTCGTCCAGCGTGACCGCCGTCCCCGCCAGTTCACCGGCGAGGGACGCGGCGAGCCCGAGCCGTACCGGACCGGTCTCGCAGTCCACGACCACCGACGCCGTCCCGTCCGCCGCGTGCAGCCGCGCCGCGCGCGCCGCCAGCGCCACCGGGTCCCGGCCGCCCGTCGCCCGCCCGTCCGTCACCACCAGCAGCAGCGGGCGGCGCGCCGGGTCCCGCATCCGCTCCACCCGCAGTACGTCGTGCGCCTTCAGCAGCCCGGCCGCCAGCGGGGTCCGCCCGCCCGTCGGCAGGGACTCCAGACGGGCCGCCGCCGCGTCCACCGAGGACGTCGGCGGCAGCGCCAGCTCCGCGTCCCGGCCCCGGAAGGTGACCAGACCGACCTTGTCGCGCCGCTGGTACGCGTCGAGCAGCAGCGAGAGCACCGCGCCCTTCACGGCGCTCATCCGCCGCCTGGCCGCCATCGACCCGGACGCGTCGACCACGAACAGCACGAGATTGCCCTCGCGCCCCTCCTTGGTCGCCTGCCGCAGATCGTCCGCGCGCACCACGAGCCCCGGACCGCTGCGCCCGCGCGCCCGCTGGTGCGGCGCCGCCGCCTGTACGGTCGCCGCGAGATGCAGCGTGGTCAGCCTGGCCCGGGGCCGCCGGGACCCGGTCGTCCTGCCGCGCTCGGTACGGGCCCGGGAGCGGCGCCCGGCCGCCCCCTCGCCCAGCCCCGGCACGCTGAGCACCTTCGTACGGAACGGCTCGGCGGCCCGTACGGGGGACTGCTCACCGGCCCCGGTGTTCCGGCGCTGCTGTTCGCCCTCCGGCTGGGGCTCCGGCTGCCGCGGTACGGCGGAGTCGTCCGGCGCCGGTCCGTCCTGCGCGGGGCCCTCGGGGGCCTCGGGGCCCTGCTCCGGCGGCTGCCCGCCGCCGCCCCCGGGCCCGTCCGGTCCATCCGGTCCGTCCGGTCCGTCCGGATCCGGGTCCTCGTCGCGCTCGTCGCCCTTGAACTCCTCCAGCGTCTCGTCGAGCTTCTCCTCGTCGAGCCCCGGCGCGTCGAAGGGGTTGCGGCGCCTGCGGTGCGGTAGCGCCAGCAGCGCGGCCTGCCGGACGTCGTCGGCGGTGACGTCCGTACGCCCCGCCCACGCGGCCAGCGCCGTCGCCGTCCGCGCCATCACGATGTCCGCGCGCATCCCGTCCACCTCGAACGCGGCGCAGGTCGCGGCGATCTGCCGCAGCGCCGTGTCCCCGAGGCGTACGTCCGGCAGCAGGGCCCGTGCCGCGACGATCCGTTCCCGCAGCGCGCTCTCCTCACCGGCCCAGCGCGCCGCGAACCCGGCCGGGTCGTCGTCGTACGCGAGGCGCCGCCTGACCACCTCCACCCGCAGATCGGGCTCGCGGGACGCCGCGACCTCGACGGTCAGCCCGAAGCGGTCCAGCAACTGCGGCCGCAGCTCGCCCTCCTCCGGGTTCATCGTCCCGACCAGCAGGAAGCGCGCGGCGTGCCGTACGGAGACGCCCTCGCGCTCGACGTACGAGGCACCCATGGCCGCCGCGTCCAGCAGCAGATCCACCAGGTGGTCGTGGAGCAGGTTGACCTCGTCCACGTACAGCACCCCGCGGTGCGCGTCGGCGAGCAGCCCCGGCTCGAACGCCTTCACGCCCTCGGACAGGGCCCGTTCGATGTCCAGGGCCCCCACGAGCCGGTCCTCGGAGGCGCCCACGGGCAGCTCGACCATCCGCGCGGCCCGCGCTCCGCCGGGCACCCGCCCGTCCGCCCCGTGCGGCCCGTGCGGCCCGTCCGGGCACCGCGGATCCGGCGCGGCCGGGTCGCAGCTGAACCGGCATCCCGTCACCACCGGCACCTCCGGGAGCAGCGCGGCCAGCGCCCGTACGGCCGTCGACTTCGCGGTGCCCTTCTCACCCCGTACCAGGACGCCGCCGACCGCCGGACTGACCGCGTTCAGCAGCAGGCCGAGCCGCAGATCGTCCATGCCCACCACGGCGGTGAACGGAAAGGGGGTGCTCATAGGCTGATCGCTCCTTCGGGTTCGAGTGACTCGTCGATGACCGGACGGACTCCGGGGCGGCGCGGCGCGCTCAGGGCGCCCCCGGCTCCGGCGCTCATGGCGCCCCCGGCGGGATGAACGGCAGCCCCGCCGGGGCGCCCTCCTCGATCAGCCGCAGCAGCGCCGCCGTGTCCGCGTGCTCCTCGACGAGGTCCGCGAGCAGGTCGAGCTGTTCCTCGCGCAGCGCGCCGAAGCTCGTGCCGGGCGCGGGCACGAACCGCCGGCCGGCCGCCCGCGCCACCTCCGTCAGGAACCGCCGCCGGAATGCGTCGCTCTCCAGTGCCCCGTGCCAGTGCGTGCCCTGGACGGCCCCGGCCCGGCAGCCGTCCAGCGCCCGCCCCTCCGGGTCCGAGACGAAGGCGTCCCCGCCGCGCACGTCCGCCACGCCGTGATGGATCTCGTACCCCTCGACGCGCTCGCCGAGGGCCACCCCGACGGGCCGCGCGAGGGTCTTCTCCCGGTCGAACCTGACCCGTACGGGCAGCAGTCCGAGCCCGGCCACCGACCCGGCCCGGGACTCCACCTCGTCGTCGATCCGCTCGCCGAGGATCTGGTAGCCGCCGCAGATCCCCAGCACGGGGCGGCCCTCGGCGGCCCGCAGGACCAGCGCGTCGGCGAGCCCGCGCTCCCGCAGCCAGGCCAGCGCCCGCACCGTGCCGCGCGTGCCCGGCACGATCACCAGGTCGGCGTCGGCCAGCTCCTCGGGGCGGTCCACGAACCGCACCACGACCCCGGGCTCCGCCGCCAGCGCGTCCACATCGGTGAAGTTCGACATGAGGGGTACGGCGCAGACCGCGATCCGCAGCACGTCCTCGCCGTACGGGGGAGCCACCACCGACTCGCGGGCGCCACCGCGCAGCGAGACCCGCAGCCCGTCCTCCTCGTCGATCCCCAGGCCGTGCCGGAAGGGCAGCACCCCGAGCGTCGGCCGCCCGGTCAGCCCGCGGAGCATGTCGAGCCCCGGCTCCAGCAGTGACACGTCGCCCCGGAACTTGTTGACGAGATACCCCGCGACCAGCGCCTGGTCCTCGGGGCTCAGCAGCGCGGTCGTCCCGAAGAAGGAGGCGAACACCCCGCCCCGGTCGATGTCCCCGACCACGACCACCGGCAGCCGCGCGGCCCGCGCGATGCCCATGTTCACGATGTCCGTACGGCGCAGATTGATCTCCGCCGGACTGCCCGCGCCCTCGCAGATCACGGCGTCGTACGTGGACCGCAGCTCCGCCAGGCACTCCAGAACGGGCCCGAGCAGTGCCTCCTGCCGACCTCCGTGGTAGCCACGGGCACTCAGCTCGCCGACGGGCTTCCCCATCAGCACCACCTGGCTGCTGCGGTCGCTGCCCGGCTTGAGCAGGACGGGGTTCATCAGCGCGGTCGGCTCCACCCGCGCGGCCTGCGCCTGCATCGCCTGGGCGCGCCCGATCTCCGCCCCCTCACGGGTCACGAACGAGTTCAGCGACATGTTCTGGCCCTTGAACGGCGCGACCTTCACGCCCTGGCGCGCCAGCCAGCGGCAGATCCCCGCCGTGACGACACTCTTGCCCGCGTCGGAGGTCGTCCCGGCGATCAGCAGCCCCCCGCCGAGCCCCGCGCCCCCACCGTTCCCGCTCATCCACGCCTCCCGTCGCGCGCGGCGGCTGCGCGCACCGCGCCATAGACGACCCGGCCGGTGACACAGGCCGCGAGCGCGAGCACGTTGACCCGGCCGGCCAGCCGGACGGCGCGCTCGATGTCCGGGACCCCGACCGGGCGCCCCGTGCCGTTCAGGACGGGCCGGTGCTCCACCCGCCCGCCGTACGCCAGGGTCCCGCCGAGCCGTACGCCCAGCGCCCCGGCGAACGACGCCTCCACCGGGCCCGCGTTGGGGCTCGGATGGCGGTGCGCGTCCTGCCGCAGGGCCCGCAGCGCGCCGCGCCGGTCCGGGCCCGCGGCGACGGCCAGCGCGGCGGTCAGCCGGGCCCCCGGCCACCCCACGACGTCGTCGAGGCGGGCCGACGCCCAGCCGAACCGGCGGTAACGGGCGCTCTTGTGACCCACCATCGCGTCCAGCGTGTTCACGGCGCGGAATCCCACGAGCCCCGGCGTCCCGGCGAGCGCGCCCCACACCAGGGCGCCGACGACGGCGTCGGAGGTGTTCTCGGCGACGGACTCCACGACGGCGCGCGCGATCTGGCCCTCGTCCAGGGAGTACGGGTCACGCCCGCACAGATGCGGCAGCCGCCCGCGGGCCCCTTCGAGGTCCCCGGCGGCGAGCGCCGCGCCGACGGCCCGTGCCTCCCGGCCCAGCGAGGTGCCCCCCACCACGGCCCAGGTCGCGGCGGCGGTCAGCGTCACGGCGGCGGCGGGCCGCTCGCGTACCGCCGCCGCGGCCAGTGCCGCGGTCCCGGCAGCGGCTCCGGCGCAGAGCGCGGTGTGCAGCGCGCCCCGGCCGCGGTGGTCGCGCCACAGCGCGCGCTCGACCGCTTCCGCGGCCCGGCCGAAGGCGGCCACCGGATGTCCCCGGCGCGGATCGCCGAACAGCCGGTCGGCCAGGAGTCCGAGGGTGGCGCCGTACGCGAAGACCCGCTCGGCGGCAGGGGCGGCCCGGCCGCCGCCGCGCGCGGCGGCAGAACCGCAGCCAGGCATGGCGAAGTGTCCTCACTCAGGGTCCGCGCCCCGGTTCGACGTACGTGATGCGACGGCGAGAGTTCCTGGCTCCTGGAGGCGAGGCTCACAGTGACAGTGGCGGGACCGCGCCGGATTCGCACCGGCTTCCTCTGCTGCCGTCGTCAATGGCCCCGGAAGTCCACCACGCCGCGCAGGACCCGTCAACTCATCCTTGACCTGCGACGGGACAGTGTGCGGAGCCCCACATCGGACCGGTCGGCCGATGCGGGGCTCCCGCGGGGGCGTGCGTGGCGCGTGTGGCGCGTGTGGCGTGCGTGGCGTGCGTGATCGTCAGGCCACGATGAGGCTGATCCCGTACGCGACGGCTCCGGCGCAGAGCGCGAAGCACAGGTAGGCGCCGGCGCGGGCGGTGAGGGGCGCCGGTCCTGTGGCGGGGGTGGAGGCGGCGGCCGAGGTCCCGGCCTGGCCCTGCGCGGGCGCGGAACCCCGCTTGGCGAGGCCCACGACGCCCAGGCTGAAGAGGCCCACGAGGGCGACGGTCGCCACGAGGCTGACGCCGAAGACGGAGCCGAGTGCTGCCCAGTCGATGTCCATGAGGTCGCTTCCTGAGAGGTGGTGCGGATTACACCGTGGCGCGGCGGGCGGGCTCGCCGGTCTGGTCCGCGGGGGCGGGGATGGTGGCCGAGAGGTCCTGGCCCGCGGCGCCCGCCGGGGGAGGCGGGGTGACGGCCGCGACGGCGGCGGTCACCACACCGGCCGGCTCACCGGTCCGGCCCGAGCCGCCGTCGGTGGCGACGCCGGTGGCGGCTCCGGTGCTTTCGTCCGCCCCGGCGTTGACGTTGGTGTGGTCGACGGGCTTGCGGCGCGAAGCGAGCCAGATCCCGGCGGAGCCCGCGATCAGCAGGACCGCGACGACGACGATGCCCCAGGTGCCCTGGCCGGTCAGGAACTCGGCGCCGGCCGCGACCAGACCCGCGGCCGGGAGCGTCAGCCCCCAGGCGACGAACATCCGTGTGGCCGTGGACCAGCGCACCACCCCGCCCTTGCGGCCGAGCCCCGCGCCCATCACGGCGCCGGAGCAGGACTGCGTGGTGGAGAGCGAGAAGCCCAGGTGCGAGGAGGCCAGGATGACCGTCGCGGCGCTGGTCTGGGCGGCGAAGCCCTGCTGCGGCTGGAGGTCGGTGAGGCCGGTGCCCATGGTGCGGATGATGCGCCAGCCGCCCAGGTACGTGCCGAGCGCGATCGCGATCCCGGCGGAGACGATGACCCACAGGGGCGGGTTGGAGCCGGGGGCGAGAACGCCGCCGGTGACCAGCGCGAGCGTGATGACGCCCATGGTCTTCTGCGCGTCGTTGGTGCCGTGGGCGAGGGAGACGAGCCCGGCGGAGGCGATCTGCCCGGCCCGGTAACCCTTGGCGGTGACCCGGTCGTCGCCGTCGTTGACGGCCTGGCCGATCCGGTACGTCAGCCTCGTCGCGAGCAGGGCGGCGAGCCCGGCGACGACGGGGGCGGCGAGTGCGGGGATCAGGACCTTGGTGATGACGACCCCGCCGTTGACGCCGGAGGTGCCGACGGACATCAGGGTCGCGCCGATCAGGCCGCCGAAGAGTGCGTGGGAGGAACTGGACGGGAGTCCGAGCAGCCAGGTGAAGAGATTCCACAGGATGGCGCCGACGAGCGCCGCGAAGATCACTTCGGTTCTGATGCCCTGTTCGTTGATGAGCCCGCCGGAGATCGTCTTGGCGACCTCCACGGACAGGAACGCGCCGACGAGATTCAGGACCGCGGACATGCCCACCGCGACCTTGGGCTTCAGAGCGCCGGTCGAGATGGTCGTCGCCATCGCGTTGGCGGTGTCGTGGAAACCGTTCGTGAAATCGAACACGAGCGCTGTCACGATCACGATCGCGAGCAGCAGTGTGATGTGTTCCATTGACCCAGGACCCAGGCAATCGTTCGACGTCGGTGGCCTCGGTGAACGTAGGGAGTCAGGGTGAACGGAAGATGAACTGGACGGGTCTTCGCGGTGTCTCGCCCCGTGAGGTTGACGGCGGCGCCTGGCAGGATCGCCGTATGACGGATGACGGGACCGGCGAACACGGCGAACTGGCGGACGCGCGAGGCGAGATGGCGGGCGCGCGGGGTACGGCGGAGGGCGGGACGGAGGCCGGGCGGGGGGCTCTGGAACGGGCCTGGGCGGAGCTCGTCGACACCGCCCGGAGAACGGCCGCGGAGGGCCTGGTCGTCGGCACCTCGGGCAATGTCTCCGTGCGCGTCGGCGAACTGGTCCTGGTCACCCCCAGTGGGGTGCCGTACGACCGGCTCGCGCCGGGCGACGTGGTCGCCGTGGACCTCGCCGGACGGCAGGTGTTCGGCACGCTCACCCCAACGAGCGAACTTCCACTGCATCTCTCCGTTTACCGCGACACATCGGCGACGGCCGTCGTACACACCCACGCCGTGCACGCCACCGCCGTCTCCACACTCGTCACCGAACTTCCCCTGATCCACTACATGGCGGCGGCCCTCGGTGGCGCCGTCCGGGTCGCCCCGTACGCGCTGTACGGCTCGGAGGCGCTGGCCCGCGGTATGCGCGAGGCCCTGGTGGACCGTACGGCCTGCCTGCTCCAGAACCACGGCACGGTGGCGTACGGCGACACCCTCGCCCAGGCGTACGACCGCACCGCCCAGCTCGAATGGATGTGCCGCCTCTGGCTCACGGCCGCCGCGGTGCCGGGACACCGGCCCTCGCTGCTGTCGGAGGAACAGGTGCGGGAGGTGGCGGAGAAGCTCAAGGGCTACGGCCAGCGCCCCTGACAGCGACCCCGACACCCTGACACCGACCCCGACCCCGACCTTGGTACCGGTCCTGGGACCCGGGGCCCAGGACCGGGCGCCGCCCCCGCTCAGCCTCCTGCCTCGGCCCCCGACGGCCCCCGCCCGCTGGCCGGGGCGCGCACGGGTGGTGACACTGGGAGCGTGCGCCCGGCTACAGCGGCGGCAGCGGCCGTCACCACAGTGCTCGGGGTCGGCGCGGCTGCGGTCGCGGCCGGCCGGTACGCCAGCGATGCCGCGCTGAAGGCACCGCCGGGGCGGCCCCTGCCCAGCGACCCGAAGATCACCGTGCACGCCATGGCCGCCGGGCAGGTCACCCTGACCCGTTCGCTCGCCTCGCTGCGCCCCGGGACGTACGGGATCGAGGGGGCGGGCGCGCACGCCGTCGTCGGGCCGGTCCTGGACGGCGTCCCGCACTCGGCCGACACCGTGGTGCGCCGGCTGGAACGGGTCGGCCGCGGCACTCTCGTCCCCGGGAGCCGCGTACGGTTCACTCCACGGCTGTACGAGGGGGACCCCGGCACAGCCCTCGGGCTCACCCACAAGAACGTGTGGATCCCGGGCGAACTCGGCTCCCTGCCGGCGTGGTTCGTACCGGGGCCGCGCGACACCTGGGTGATCACGGTGCACGGCCTCGGCACCACCCGGGAACATCCGCTGAACGTCCTGGAGTTCCTCGCCGCCCAGCGGCTGCCCGTCCTCGACATCGCCTACCGGGGCGACCCCGGCGCCCCCCGTTCGCCGGACGGCCTCGGCCACCTCGGCGACTCCGAATGGCGCGACCTCGACGCGGCGATCCGCTACGCCGTCCGCTTCGGCGCCGAGCGCGTGGTCGTGCACGGCTGGTCCACCGGCGCCTCGATGGCCCTGCACGCCGCCGCGAACTCCGCGCTCAGCGAGCGGATCTCCGGACTCGTGCTCGACTCACCGGTGCTGGACTGGGAGGCCACCCTGCGGGCGCTGGCCTCCGCCCGCCGGATCCCCGCGCCCCTGCTCCCGCTCGCGGTGCGGGCCGCCCAGGGCCGGACGGGACTGCACGGCGACCGGCTGCTGGAAGCGGCGGACCCGCGCAATCTCCACGTACCGACGCTGATCTTCCACGGCCCCCACGACACGATCGCCCCCTGGAACCCCTCGCGCGAACTCGCCGCCCACCGGTCGGATCTGGTCAGCCTCCACGCCGTCCCGCACGCCCCGCACGCGGCGATGTGGAACGCGAACCCCGACGGCTACGAGGAGACGCTCCGCCGCTTCCTCACCCCCCTCATGTAGCGCCGGGGCCCCTGCTCGTGCGGCGCCACGACCCCGCATCATGGAGTGCCACGACCCGGCTCATGGAGCGCCATGCCCGCCACGGCCGGACGTCCCACCGTCAGGCCGGCCGCCGGGTCGGCTGCCGGGCCCGCTGCCGGGCCCGCTGCAGGGCCGGCCTCCGGCGCCTCCGTTTGGACTCCTTGCGCCGCCTTCGCGCCCCCGCGCGGACCGCGCCGCCCCGGCGGTCCGCCGCGCGCCGTCCCCTTCCCCCACCTCCCCGAACAGGCCCGCGCGACCCTCCGCGTACCCAGGGGACGCCTCCGCACGAGAGGCCACTTCCGTCGTTCCGGTACCGCTGAAAGGGGTTCCGTTTGGGCTTTCGGGCAGTCACCGGGAAGACTGCCCCCGTGACGTCCCGAAAGCCTGATGAGCAATTGGCGCGCAACTCCAGACTCCGACTCGTCCCCGCGCGGCCGTTGACCACGGCCCGACGGGCTGTGACCGAGGCGCGCGGCCGGCCGGCCCCGCGGCCGCCCCAGGGCACTCCGCCCCAGGCGGAGCTGGCCCGGCAGGCGAGGGCCGTGCTCGCCGACGCGGTCCGGCTGGCCCGCTGGGCCGCCGTCGACCGGGACCCCGGCGCGGGCCCGCTCACCGCGGGGGCGCGTGAACGGGCCGCGGCGGCGCTGGAGTTGACCCCGGACCAGGTGAGCGCGGCCTGGGACAGGGCCCGGCTGGCCGGCCTCGTCGAGCTGCACGACGGCACCGTGCGCCCCGGCTGGCGCCTCCAGGCGTGGGACCGCGACGACAGCGCCGTCCAGCGCGGCTGGGTCGCCCTCTTCGACGCCTGGTCCCTGGTCCACCCCGGCCCCGCCGACATCGCCCCGGCGACGGTCGCCGAGGTCATCGAGGCCGTCCCGCAGGTGCTCTCCCTCCTCCAGCTCTCGGCCGGGCCCGTGCTCGAACCGACCCTGCTCGACCTGCTCCAGCAGCGGGTCGCCGAGCTCCACGAGGAACGCTGCGAGGTCCCGTACGGCCCGCAGCCCGCCCCGGCGCCCACCTCCACCGAGCCGGGGGCCGCCGACCCGGTCGACGAGGCCCTGCTGCCCCCGCTCCTGGACTGGGCCCTGGACGGCCTGGCCGCCGTGGGCGCCCTCACCCGGGGCGAGGGCCAGGCCACCCTCACCCCGCTCGGCAGCTGGGCGGTCTGGGTCAAGCTCGAACAGATCTGCGTCGCCGCCCAGAGCCCCGCGGGCAACATCGAGCAGTCCGCGGAGCACATGCTGCGCGGCTGCGCCCGGCTCACCCCGGGCCCGGCCCGCGCCGAGTACCGGGCCTGGCTCGCCGCCCGTACCGTCGGCAGCGCCGTCACCGAACTCCTCACCGTCGCCCGGGGCGAGGACGCCCTGCTGCGCGGGCTCGCCTTCGAGGCGCTCCGCGTGGTCGGCGCACCCGCGGAGGCCGATGTGCGGGCCGCCGCCACCGACACCTCGCTGCGGCCCTACGCGCTGCTCTGGCTCGCGGAGTACGAGGGAGCCGACCCCGAGGACGCCGCCGAGGTGCTGACCCGCGAGGAGTCGACCTGGCTGTGGGTCGACACGGCGGCGGCCGTCGCCGACCACGGCGAGAGCGATCTGCTCGTGCGGCACCTCGAATCCGCCGTGCAGGGCAATGTGCCGGCCCTGCTCGCCGAGGTCCGGGTCCTGGGCCATCCCCGTACGGTCCAGGTCCTGGTCGCCCTCGCCGCCGCGCACCCCGACCCGGCGCTGGCCAAGGCCGTCCGCAGGGCCGCCTTCCAGGTGCACACCGGAGGCTCCTGACCGGACCCGGCGCCCCTGCGGAGAGCCAGGGGCGCCAGGGCCGGCCCCGGCCGCCGGGACAGCGGCCCGGGCCGCTCGCACCGGCCCGGGCGCGGCGGTGCGAGCGGGCCTCAGCGGAATGTGGCCTCAGCGGAATGTGGCCTCAGCGGAACGTGTCGCAGCGCGCCACGTCCCCCGCCGAGTACCCCGTACGGAACCACTCCTGCCGCTGCGCCGCCGAGCCGTGCGTCCAGGACTCCGGGGTGACCCGGCCCTGGAACCTCTCCTGGATCCGGTCGTCGCCCACGGCCGCCGCCGCGTCGAGCCCGTCCGTGATGTCCTCGTCCGTCAGCTTCGCGAGCAGCGGACGCCCGGAGGACCCGGCCGGCGTGGTCGTCGCGTGGTGCGCCCACACCCCCGCGTAGCAGTCCGCCTGGAGCTCCACCTTCACCGCGTTGCTGTCCGGGCCCTGCCGGCCGTCCTGGGACCTGGCCAGCGTGCCCTTCAGGTGCTGCACGTGGTGGCCGTACTCGTGCGCCACCACGTACGCCTGCGCGAACGGCCCGCCGCTCGCGCCGAACTCCGTCCTCAGCTCCTCGAAGAATCCGAGATCCATGTACGCCTGCTGATCGGCCGGGCAGTAGAACGGGCCGACCGCGGAGGTCGCGGACCCGCACGCCGTGTCCGTACGCCCCGTGAACAGCCGGGTGCGCGCCTTGATGTAGCGCTCACCGCCGCGCTCGTACTCCGCCTCCCAGAAGTCCTGCACGCTGTTGACCACCGCGACGATCCGGCAGTCCTCCCGCGTGTTGGCGTCCCGCCCCGTCCGGCACTCCGCGTCCACCTGCGCCGCCGAGGAGGCACCCGGGCCGGGGGCCGGGGAGCCGCCGGAGCCGGCCGAGCCGTCCGACGACAGGCCGAGCTGCTCGGGGCCGACCCCGAGGAAGAGGGCGATCAGCAGGACGACGAGTCCGGCCGCGCCGCCGCCCACGGCGAGCCCGCCCCCCGGGGATCCGGCTGCCGCGCTCGTCCTGGACCTCCGACGTGTCCAGCCGCGCGTCGTCGTCGAACTGCATGCCCCACCACTCTCCGTCCCGCGTCGGCGAGGTCCGGCGCGGGACGGAGGATACCGACGACAGGCCCCGGGACAGGGGGCCCGGCGCCCGGGGCCCGCCCAGACAAAGCAGTTGCGCCGCCCCGCTAGACTGACCCGTATGGCATTTCTCCTTGTGCATTAGCCGGCGTCGAAGAATCCCTCCGCCTGCCCTCTTCCGCCGTCCATACCGCCCTGGAGTCTTTCCGTGATCACCGCAACCGGCGTAGAGCTGCGCGCCGGCGCCCGCGTCCTCATCGAGTCCGCCTCGTTCCGTATCGCCAAGGGGGACCGCATCGGTCTCGTCGGGCGCAACGGGGCCGGCAAGACCACCCTCACCAAGTGCCTCGCGGGCGAGGGCATCCCCGCCGCCGGCACCATCACCCGCTCCGGTGAGGTCGGCTATCTCCCGCAGGACCCGCGCACCGGCGACCTCGACGTACTCGCCCGCGACCGCATCCTCTCCGCCCGCGACCTCGACTCCGTGCTGAAGAAGATGCGCGAGAACGAGGACCGGATGGCGAACGGGAAGGGCGCCACCCGCGAGAAGGCGATGAAGCGGTACGAGCGCCTGGAGACCGAGTTCCTCACCAAGGGCGGTTACGCCGCCGAGGCCGAGGCCGCCACCATCGCCGCCGCGCTCGGCCTGCCCGACCGGGTGCTCGGCCAGCCCCTGCACACCCTCTCCGGCGGTCAGCGCCGCCGCGTCGAGCTGGCCCGCATCCTCTTCTCGGACGCCGACACCCTCCTCCTCGACGAGCCCACCAACCACCTCGACGCGGACTCCATCGTCTGGCTGCGCGACTACCTCAAGACGTACCGCGGCGGCTTCATCGTGATCTCCCACGACGTCGAACTGGTCGAGACGGTCGTCAACAAGGTCTTCTACCTGGACGCCAACCGCGCCCACATCGACGTCTACAACATGGGCTGGAAGCTCTACCAGCAGCAGCGCGAGGCGGACGAGCGGCGCCGCAAGCGCGAGCGCGCCAACGCCGAGAAGAAGGCCGCGACGCTCAACTCGCAGGCCGACAAGATGCGCGCCAAGGCCACCAAGACCGTCGCCGCGCAGAACATGGCCCGCCGCGCCGAGCGGCTGCTCTCCGGCCTGGAGCAGGTGCGCCAGGCCGACAAGGTGGCCAAGCTGCGCTTCCCGGAGCCCGCCCCCTGCGGCAAGACCCCGCTCACCGCCGAGGGCCTGTCCAAGTCGTACGGGTCGCTGGAGATCTTCACGGACGTGGATCTCGCCATCGACAAGGGCTCCCGCGTCGTCATCCTCGGCCTCAACGGCGCCGGCAAGACCACCCTGCTGCGGCTGCTGGCGGGCGTCGAGAAGCCGGACACCGGCCAGGTGACCCCCGGCCACGGCCTCAAGCTGGGCTACTACGCCCAGGAGCACGAGACCCTCGACCCGGAGCGCTCCGTCCTGGAGAACATGCGCTCCTCGGCCCCCGACCTCGACCTGGTCGACGTCCGCAAGACGCTCGGGTCCTTCCTCTTCTCCGGCGACGACGTCGACAAGCCCGCCGGGGTGCTCTCCGGCGGGGAGAAGACCCGGCTGGCCCTCGCCACCCTGGTCGTCTCCTCCGCCAACGTGCTGCTGCTGGACGAGCCGACGAACAACCTCGACCCGGCCAGCCGTGAGGAGATCCTGGGGGCGCTGCGTACGTACAAGGGCGCGGTCATCCTCGTCACCCACGACGAGGGCGCCGTCCACGCCCTGGAGCCGGAGCGGATCATTCTGCTGCCGGACGGCGTCGAGGACCTGTGGGGCGCGGACTACGCCGACCTGGTCGCGCTCGCCTGACCGCCCCGTGCCCGCGCCCCTGCCCGGGGGCCGCCGCGGGAGGCGCCGACGTCGTGATCGTCCGGTGTGATCCACTCCCTCTGGAGCGTTCGGCTCAGCAGTGATCCACCATCTGAGTGACTGTGTCTCGTACCCTCGGCGTGGTACGCGACGGAACGCCTCTCCGCGTACATCATCCGCACCCTCTCCCGCCACACGGGCCTGACCTGGCACTTCTCGTCCCACGCAGGTCAGGGCCGGATCCGGGCGGCTCTGGAATGCGGCATTCCGTTCGTGCTCGAAGGTTGAAGTACGCCGAAGCTTGTCGTACGGACCTTGCTGAATGGGTGGCCAGGACGCCCGTGAGGGGTGATCATGAGAAGTCCAGAGCGCACTTCCCATGAGGAGGCACGGGTGGCCGAGACTCTGAAGAAGGGCAGCCGGGTGACCGGCGCCGCGCGCGACAAGCTCGCGGCAGACCTGAAGAAGAAGTACGACAGTGGTGCGAGTATCCGGGCACTGGCCGAGGAAACCGGCCGTTCCTATGGATTCGTCCACCGGATGCTCAGCGAGTCCGGAGTCACACTGCGGGGACGCGGTGGGGCTACGCGAGGCAAGAAGGCCGCGTCGGCCTGACGGCCGAACGCGGCTCCTGCTGGGCCACCGGTTCGGAGGGTGGCCACCCGGGTCGATCGGACGATCGGCCGGGTGGTTACTGTGCAGTCACTTAGTTAGGTGAGTCCGACTGCCCGAACCGGAGGCGCCCCATGACTTCACTCGCACCAGTGCTCGACAAGGATGGCGTACGGCTCACCGTCGAGGACGCGGTCGCCACGGTGACACTGGCCCTTCCGGCCAAGCGCAACGCCCAGTCTCCCGCTCTGTGGCGGGCGTTGACAGAGGCCGGAAGGGCACTGCCGGGCAGCGTCCGGGTGGTGGTGGTGCGCGGTGAGGGGCAGTCCTTCTCCGCGGGGCTCGACCGGCAGGCGTTCACCCCCGAGGGGTTCGACGGCGAACCGTCCTTCATCGATCTCGCCCGGGGATCCGACGCGGACCTCGACGCGGCGATCGCCGGGTACCAGGACGGTTTCGTCTGGCTGCGCCGCAGCGACATCGTGTCGATCGCGGCGGTCCAGGGGCATGCGATCGGCGCGGGCTTCCAGCTCGCCCTCGCCTGCGACCTGCGGGTCGTCGCGTCGGACGCGCAGTTCGCCATGCGCGAGACCAGCCTCGGCCTCGTCCCCGACCTCACCGGCACCCATCCGCTGGTGGGGCTCGTCGGGTACGCCCGCGCGCTGGAGATCTGCGCCACGGGCCGCTTCGTCCACGCCGAGGAGGCGGAACGGACCGGGCTCGCCAATCTCGTGGTGCCCCCGGGCGAACTCGACGCCGCGGCCAACGACCTGGCGGCGGCGCTGCTCGCCGCGCCCAGGGACGCGCTGATCGAGACCAAGGCCCTGCTCCAGGGCGCGTCCGACCGCTCCTTCGAGGCCCAGCGCACCGCCGAGCGGGCGGCGCAGGCACGCCGGCTGCGCGATCTGGCGGGCCTGGGGGACTGACCCCGCCCTGGGGACTGGCCCCGCCGGTCAACTCCGCCCCGTGCTCCCCGTACGCCCCGTGCTCCCCGCACGGGGCGTCGTGTGTTCGGCCGGGGCCTCCACCGCCGACACCACCACGGTCACCGAAGGCGCCCCCGGAGACCCGGCCAGCCGCGCGCGCACCGCCCGTGCCACATCCAGCGGGCGGTGCCCCGCCGCCGTCGCCAGTTCGACCCGTACCCGCGCCACGCCGCCGTCGGGCGCCGCCGTCTCGTACACCGCCCTGCCCAGGGTCCTGGTCAGATACGCGACCCCGGGCACCGCCGCGACGGACCTCCCCGTCGCCCCTTCGGGCTCCGCGGCGTCCCGCCCGGCCGGCCCGGCGGGTGCCGGGGGCCGCGGCGCGGAGTCCAGCAGCGCCGTCACCCGGAGGTCGACATCGGTCACCCGCAGCCCCAGCCCGTCCACCGCGCACCTGAACAGCGCCCCGCGCAGCCGCTCCGCCAGCGCCGGCAGCGGCTCTCCCGGGCCCGCCGCGAACTCCGCGTCGATCCGCAGCGGCCCCGGCGGCTGCGCGCCGGGCGGCGGGACCACGGCCGGGGGCCCGGCCGCCTCGGGGTCGGCGAGGGCGATCCGTACCGCGTCCAGGGCGGTCCCCGCGACGCCCGCCGCGGCCCGCCGCAGCTCCGCCGTCGCCGCCCCTTCGGCCAGCCACGCCCCGTCGGCCGCGTCGCCCAGCGCGAGCAGTCTCCCCAGGGCGAGCCGATGCCGTACAGCGGCCGTCCGTGCCCCGCTCCGTTGTCCGCTCGTCATTCCGCCACCCTGCCCCATCCACGGCGCGAGACCGGGCAAGCGCACCTAATGTGGGCAAAGGAGTCAATCACCGCGCGGAAGGGATGAACGGCGATGGCAGACACCACACCCCGCAGCCGGTCCGACGAGAAGGGGGGAGCCACGCCGGTCACCAAGCGCGGCGGCGGAGCCCCGGCCTCGCGCGGCCGTACGACCATCGCCGACGGCGTGGTGGAGAAGATCGCGGGTCTCGCGGCCAGGGACGTCCTCGGCGTGCACGCCCTCGGCAGCGGGATGTCCCGTACCTTCGGCGCCGTACGCGACCGGGTCCCCGGCGGCGGCAAGTCCGTCAGCCGGGGGGTGAAGGCCGAGGTCGGAGAGGTCCAGACGGCACTAGATCTGGAGATCGTCGTCGACTACGGCGTCTCGATCACCGAGGTCGCCGGCGCCGTCAGGGAGAACGTCGTCGCCGCCGTCGAGCGGATGACCGGCCTCGAAGTCGTCGAGGTCAACATCGCGGTGAGCGATGTGAAGCTCCCCGACGAGGAGGACGACGAAGAGCCGGAGACACGGCTCCAGTAGCGGCCGGCAGGGGCGCGGCGGAAGAGGAGCGCACGATGAGCATGGCGGCGGTGGGCCTGGTGGCCGGGATGGTGCTCGGATTCGCCGGATACTTCGGCGGTTTCGGAGCCTTTGTGGTGGTGGCCGTGCTGGGCGCGGCCGGTTTTCTGGCGGGGAAGTTCATCGACGGCGATCTGGAACCCGGCGACTTCTTCCGCCCCCGCGAGCGCGACGACCGGCGGCGGTGACCCCGGGTGGCCGGGGAGCGGATGACAGGTGACCGGGTCGCGGCGGCCGGACGCGGAGCGACCACCATCGCCGACCGGGTCGTCGCGAAGATCGCCGCGCGGGCGGCCAGGGAGGCGCTCGACGGCGTACCGGAGGGCGGCGCGCCGCCGCACGCCTCCGTGACGGTGCGCCACGACAGCGCGCGGGTACGGGTCGGTGTCGAGCTGGAGTACCCCTCCGACCTCGGGGCCCAGTGCGGCGCGGTACGCCGGCAGGTGGTCCACCGGGTCAGAACGCTGGTGGGGATGGAGGTACCGGAGGTGGACGTACGGGTCGAGCGACTGCACTCCGAACGGTCGCGTGTCGCGGCGCGGGGGAGGACCGGATGAGCGAGGAGCCCGCGCCCGGGGGACGCCGGGATCCCCACCGGGACACGAACACGGACACGAACGGGAAGGGGGACACGGACGCGGGCGCGATGGGCGATACGGCCAGGGGCGCGGACCGGGGCGGCGTACTCGAACTGGACGACGTGGACGAGACGTTCGACCAAGGGCGCAGACCCACCCTCGACGGCGACGGCGACGGCGACGGCGACGCCGACGGCTACGAGCACGGTGCCGACGAAGGCCGACCGGACGACCGCGGCCCCGGCGTGGCCCGAGCCGGGCGCTTCTGGTCCTTCCGCCGCGTCCCCGCCGCGCTGACCGCGCTGATCCTGCTCGGCGCGACCGGGCTGCTGCTCTACGACATCGCGGCGGTACGCGCCGGCCACCCCGCCATGTACTGGCGCCGCGCGCTCGCAGCCCAACTCGCGCGCCGGCCGCTGGACGAGCTGTGGATCCTGGCCGCCGCCGGCGTCGCCGTGCTCCTCGGCCTGTGGCTGCTCGCCCTCGCCCTCACCCCGGGACTGCGCCGGCTGCTGCCGATGCGGCGGGAGTCCGCGTCGGTACGGGCCGGGCTCGACCGCGAAGCCGCCGAACTGGCGCTGCGCGACCGGGCCATGGAGGTCTCCGGCGTCCGCTCGGCACAGGTACGGCTGCGGCGCTCCCGGGCCAGGGTCAGCGCCGCCGCGCACTTCCGCGCACTCGACGACGTACGGGCGGACCTGGAGCGGGCGCTCGGCGACGGCATCGGCGAACTGGGCCTGGAGCGGCGGCCGGGGCTGACCGTACGGGTCCACCGGCCCGCGAAGAAGAGGTGACGGGATGATCCGCCTGGTCAACCGGGTGCTGCTCGCTCTCATCGGTCTGGCCCTGGTGTGCGGGGGCGGGGTGGTCCTCGCGGCCGGGGCGGGGTGGCCGGTGCCGTCCTGGTGGCCGTACGCCGGCCCGCGCGGCGTCCTGCTGAGCCGCGCGAACCGGATCCGCTACCGCGAGGAGGGATGGTGGTGGCCGGCGGTCATCGCCGCCCTCGCGATCCTGGTCGTGCTGGCCCTCTGGTGGCTGCTGGCCCAACTGCGCCGCGCCCGGCTGCCGGAGGTGCTGATCGGCAGCGGGGACGGCGAGGGCGCGGTGGTGCGCGGCCGGGCGCTGGAGGACGTACTCGCCGGGGACGCGGAGTCCCTGGACGGCGTGGCCCACGCGGACGTCCGGCTGACCGGCCGCCGCACCGGCCCTTCGGCCCGGATCCGCCTCCTCCTGGAACCGCACGCGCCCCCGGCCGCGACACTGCGCCGCCTCACCCACGAGTCCCTGGAGCACGCCCGGAGCTCGGCCGGCCTGGCGACCCTCCCGGCGAAGGTGCGGCTCCGGGCGGCGAAGCACCGGGCGGAACGCGTGAGTTGACGCCAGACGCTAGAAGCCGTGGCGCGAGCCGCCGTCCACCGGGAGCATCACGCCCGTCAGATACGACGCGGCGGGCGACAGCAGGAACGCCGCCGTCCTGCCGAACTCCTCCGGCGTCCCGTACCGCCGCAGCGGGATCCGGGACTCGTTCGCCGCCCGCGCCGCCTCCGCGTCGCCCGACAGCGCGTCCAGTTCGCGGACCCGGTCCGTGTCGATCCGGGCCGGCAGCAGGCCGAGCACCCGGATGCCGCGCGGCCCGACCTCGTTCGCCAGGGACTTCGCGAACCCGGCGAGCCCGGGGCGCAGCCCGTTCGAGATGGTCAGGCCCGGGATCGGCTCGTGGACCGAGCCGGAGAGCACGAAGCCGACGACCCCGCCCTCGGTCAGCTCCGCCACCGCCGTGCGGGCCAGCCGTACCGCGCCGAGGAAGACCGACTCGAACGCCGTACGCCACTGCTCGTCCGTGTTGTCCGCGGCCGAGCCGGGAGCCGGACCGCCGACGCTGATCAGGACGCCGTCGAAGCGGCCGAACCGCTCCTTGGCGGCCGCGATGAGACGTTCGGCCACCGCCGGGTCCGCGTTGTCCGCGGCCACTCCGTGGGCGCCCGGGCCTATCTCCGCCGCCGCGGCGGCGACGCTCTTCTCGTCGCGTCCCGAGATGACGACTTTCGCGCCGTCCGCCGCGAGTGCTCCGGCGGCTGCGCGGCCCAGCCCCCGTGAGCCACCGGTGACGACGTAGACACGGTCCTTCAGTCCAAGATCCATGGCCCCTATCCTGCCGTGCCGGTCTCCGTACTGTCGTCCCCGGGCCCCGTACTGTCGTCCCCGGCCCCGTCCCGTCCGCCGGTCTCCAGCGCCGTGATGTCCGGTTCCTTCCCCGCCGCCACCCCCGCCAGCGTCAGCGCCGTCACCACCAGGCCGATGTGGCTGAACGCCTGCGGGTAGTTGCCGAGCTGCCGCCGCGCCACCGGGTCGTACTCCTCCGCGAGCAGCCCGACGTCGTTGCGCAGCGCCAGCAGCCGCTCGAACAGTTCCTCGGCCTCCGCCGCGCGCCCGATGAGGTGCAGCGCGTCGGCCAGCCAGAACGAGCACACCAGAAACGTTCCCTCTTCGCCGGGCAGCCCGTCCACCGCGGGTCCGGCCGTGCTGTACCGGCGCAGCAGACCGTTCTGCCCCAGCTCCGCCCGTACCGCGTCGACCGTGCCGATCACCCGGGGGTCGTCCGGCGGCAGGAAGCCGACGCGCGGGATGAGCAGGGTCGCCGCGTCCAGCTCCGCCGAGCCGTACGACTGGGTGAAGGTGTTCCGCTCCGGGTCGTACCCCTTCTCGCACACCTCCCGGTGCACCTCGTCGCGCATCGCCCGCCACCGGCGCACGTCGCCGCGGAGCGTGGGGTCCTCCTCCAGGGCCCGTACGGCACGGTCCGCCGCGACCCAGGCCATCACCTTGGAGTGCACGAAGTGGCGGCGCGGTCCCCGCACCTCCCACAGTCCCTCGTCCGGCTCCCGCCACTTCGACTCCAGGAAGCCCAGCAGGCTGAGCTGGATGTTCCAGGCGTGGGGCTTGGGCGCGAGCCCGGCCGTACGGGCCACATCCAGGGAGTCCATGACCTCCCCGTACACATCGAGCTGGAGCTGGTCGACGGCGCCGTTGCCGGTACGGACCGGTGCCGAGCCCGCGTAGCCGCGCAGCCACGGCAGCTCGCTCTCCGGGAGCCGGCGTTCACCGCCCAGCCCGTACATGATCTGCAGATCGGCCGGATCGCCGGCCACCGCGCGCAGCAGCCAGTCGCGCCAGGCCGCCGCCTCCTCCAGATAGCCGGCGGAGACCAGCGCCCCCAGCACCAGGGTGGAGTCGCGCAGCCAGCAGTAGCGGTAGTCCCAGTTGCGTACGCCGCCCAGCTCCTCCGGCAGGGAGGTGGTGAGCGCGGCGACGATGCCGCCCGTCGGGCCGTAGGTGAGCGCCTTGAGCGTGATGAGCGAGCGCACGACGGCCGCGCGGTGCTGGCCCCGGTAGCGGCAGCGCGCCGCCCAGGTCTCCCAGTCCTCCAGGCTGCGCGCCAGCGCGTCGAACGGATCGACGCGCGCCGGGCGCGGCTCGTGCGAGGGGTGCCAGGTGAGGACGAACGCCACCGACTCGCCCGGCCCGACCGTGAACGACGAACAGGTGCTGAAGTGCTGCCCCCAGGTCTTCACCGGAGGCTGACTGCGCAGCCAGACGGAGTCGGGTCCCGCGACGGCGACCCGGTGGCCTTCCGAGCGGCGCACCCACGGGACCACGGAACCGTAATCGAAGCGCAGCCGCAGGGTCGCGGACATCTCCACCGAGCCGCTGACGCCCTCGACGATCCGCACGATGTCCGGGGCCCGCTCGCGCTGCGGCATGAAGTCGACGACCCTGACGGTGCCGGTCCTCGTCTCCCACACCGATTCCAGCACCAGCGACTCACCCAGATAGCCGCGCCGTGTGCACTCCCCGGCCCCGGCGGGAGAGACCCGCCAGTGACCGTTCTCCTCGCCGCCGAGCAGCGCGGCGAAGCAGGCGGCCGAGTCGAAGCGAGGAAGGCACAGCCAGTCGATGGAGCCGTTCCTGCCGACCAGGGCGGCGGTCTGGAGATCGCCGATGAGTGCGTAATCCTCGATGCGTTGCTGGTTCACGCCAGGGCTGTTCCCGTACGGCGGGCGCGCTAAGCAGCGGGGAGCCCGGCCGGGGCGGCAGGCGTCAGGCGTTCGCGGGCTCGGGCTCGGCCCCCGCGTCCGTCTCCTCGGCGTTCTCCGCGGCGCTCTTCGCGGCCGCGGCGCGGTCGCGCTTCTCGTTGCGTACGAGGATCCACCAGCCCACCGGCACGGCGGCCACGAACAGCCACCACTGGACGGCGTACGCCATGTGCGGGCCGATCGAGCTGTCGTCCGGGTTCCGGATCGGCTGGGGACTGCCGTCCGCCGGCACCGGGGAGGTCAGCTCGACATAGCCGCCGAGGACGGTACGGCCCAGCTCCTCCTGCTGCCGACGGCTGTTGATCAGCATGACCTGCCGGGGCGGCAGGTCCCCCACGTCCCGGATGCCGGTGACCTCGGAGGTCTCGTCGGCCTTCAGCCGGCCCGCGATGGTGACCTCGCCCTGGGGAGGGGCGGGGATGCTCGGGAAGGTGTGCTGGTCGCCGTTGGCCGGGATCCAGCCCCGGTTGACGATGACCGCCCGCCCGTCCTTCATGATCAGCGGGATCAGGACGTGGTAGCCGACCCGGTCGTCGTTGGAGGTCCTGCGGCGTACGACGACCTCGTGCTCGGGGTCGAACGTGCCGGTGACGGTGACGCCGCGCCAGTAGTCGGCGCGCGGGACGGAGTGCCCGGGGGAGGTCAGCTCGGTGACCGGTACGGGCTTCGCCGCGAGGTTGGCCGAGATCAGCGAGTTCTGGGCGACCTTGCGCTCATGGCGGTGCAACTGCCAGAAGCCCAGCTCGATCATCACGGGGATGAGCGCGAGGGCAAGGAGGGTGAGGATCACCCATTGCCGGGACAACAGGAAGCGGTACACGCCACTGACGGTACCCGGCGGGTCCCGGCGGCCCGACCCGGGGGTGGGGACCACGTCGCGGACCGCCGCCGGATACGACGCGCCGCCCGGGAACGGGCCGGCGTGCCCGCCCATGGTGTGGTGCCTCCAGGGCCAGCCGTCGGCCTCGACCGGGGCGGCGTACGGACCGCCGCGGCCCTGGCGCGAAGCGTTCCCCGGCGCCTTTCCCGTGACGCGTCACGCGATCGGACCAGGGGAAACCGGGGCGGCGGCCGCCGCCCCGGTTCGGGTTCTGCTCGGCCCCGCGGTTCCCCGGCGCGGCGACCGATGCGCGGTCAGGGAAGGACGGGGAAGAGGACGAGCGTCAGCGGCTCCGTCACGGAGGACGGCGCGTAGCAACTCGTCCCGGCGAAGGACGCGGTGTAACTCGTTGCCGTGACCGCCGTACTGGAGACCGGCAGCGCCGGCGGGGCCAGTGTCGCCACCCCGCTGGCATTCGTGAGTGCGGTCCCGAGGACGGTGGGTACCAACGGCGTGTTCGCCTTGAAGGTGACCAGTTGCCCCGCGAGCGGAGCTGCACTGGAGGTGACCTTGAGCGTGGCGCTCATCGTCGGGATGACGAACGAGCCGTTGGCCCGCACGCGGATCTGCGCCGGTCCCGCCGTCAGCGTCGTGGGAGCGGGGCTCACGGTCAGGTTGGCCGTCGCGGCGGAAGGGCTGGTGCAGGTGCTGCCGTTGTAGACGGCGGTCACCGTGCCGCTGGTACCCGCGGTGGTGGTGACGCAGGCACTGCCTCCGGCGTTGAGCGGGACGGTCTGCACGAATCCGCCGGGGCCGGCGAAGGTGACCGTCCCGGTGGGGGTACCGCTACCCGGCGCGAGGGTCGTGACCGTGGCGCAGAACGTCACCGGCCGACCACAGACCGCGGGGTTCGGGGTGACGGTGAGCACGGTCTTGGTCGGGGCGTTGTTCACGGTCACACCCGTGGTGCCGGTCGAACCTGTGAAGCAGGTGTCGCCGTTGTAGACGGCGGTGATGGTGCCGCTGGTGAGGGTGCTGGTGGTGACGCAGGCGGTGCCGCTGGCGTTCAGCGGGACGGTTTGGTTGAGTCCGCCGGGTCCGGTGAGGGTGATGGTTCCGGTGGGGGTGCCGCTGCCGGGTGCGACGGCGGTGACGGTCGCGCACACCTTTACCGTCTGTCCGCATACGGAGGGGTTGGGGTTCACCGCGATCGCGACCGTGCTGGCTGCCTGGTTGACGGTGACCGGTGCGGTGCCGGTGGATGAGGTGAAGCAGGTGTCGCCGTTGTAGAGGGCGGTGACGGTGCCGGTTCCCAGTGTGCTGGTGGTGACGCAGGCGGTGCCGCTGGCGTTCAGCGGGACGGTGGTGTTGAGTCCCCCGGGTCCGGTGAGGGTGACGGTTCCGGTGGGGGTGCCGCTGCCGGGTGCGACGGCAGCGACGGTTGCGCACACCTTTACCGTCTGTCCGCATACGGAGGGGTTGGGGTCCACCGCGACCGTGACCGTGCTGGCTGTCTGGTTGACGGTGACCGGTGCGGTGCCCGTGGCCGAGGTGAAGCAATCGTCGCCGTTGTAGAGAGCGGTGATGGTGCCGCTGGTGAGGGTGCTGGTGGTGACGCAGGCGGTGCCGCTGGCGTTCAGCGGGACGGTTTGGTTGAGTCCGCCGGGTCCGGTGAAGGTGACGGTTCCGGTGGGGGTGCCGCTGCCGGGCGCCACCGCCGTCACGGTCGCGCAGACGGTGACGGGCTGTCCGCATGCGGAGGGGTTGGGGTTCACCGCGATCGCGACCGTGCTGGCTGTCTGGTTGACGGTGACCGGTGTGGTGCCGGTGGATGAGGTGAAGCAGGTGTCGCCGTTGTAGAGGGCGGTGATGGTGCCGCTGGTGAGGGTGCTGGTGGTGACGCAGGCGGTTCCGTTGGTGTCCAGGGGGACGGTTTGGTTGAGTCCGCCGGGTCCGGTGAGGGTGATGGTTCCGGTGGGGGTGCCGCTGCCGGGTGCGACGGCGGTGACGGTTGCGCACACCTTTACCGTCTGTCCGCATACGGAGGGGTTGGGGCTTACCGCGATCGCGACCGTGCTGGCTGCCTGGTTGACGGTGACCGGTGTGGTGCCGGTGGATGAGGTGAAGCAGGTGTCGCCGTTGTAGAGGGCGGTGATGGTGCCGCTGGTGAGGGTGCTGGTGGTGATGCAGGCGGTGCCGTTGGTGTCCAGGGGGACGGTGGTGTTGAGTCCGCCGGGTCCGGTGAGGGTGATGGTTCCGGTGGGGGTGCCGCTGCCGGGTGCGACGGCGGTGACGGTCGCGCACACCTTTACCGTCTGTCCGCATACGGAGGGGTTGGGGTTCACCGCGATCGCGACCGTGCTGGCTGCCTGGTTGACGGTGACCGGTGTGGTGCCGGTGGATGAGGTGAAGCAGGTGTCGCCGTTGTAGACGGCGGTGACGGTGCCGGTTCCCAGTGTGCTGGTGGTGATGCAGGCGTTTCCGTTGGTGTCCAGGGGGACGGTTTGGTTGAGTCCGCCGGGTTTGGTGAAGGTGATGGTTCCGGTGGGCGTTCCGCTGCCGGGTGCGACGGCGGTGACGGTTGCGCACACCTTTACCGTCTGTCCGCATACGGAGGGGTTGGGGTCCACCGAGACGGTGGTCGTGGTGGAGGCTTGGTCGACGGTCACGTCGAAGGTGCCGGTCGAGGCTGTGAAGCAGGTGTCGCCGTTGTAGAGGGCGGTGATGGTGCCGCTGGTGAGGGTGCTGGTGCTGACGCAGGCGGTTCCGCTGGCGTTCAGCGGGACGGTTTGGTTGAGTCCGCCGGGTCCGGTGAAGGTGACGGTTCCGGTGGGGGTGCCGCTGCCGGGTGCGACCGCCGTCACGGTCGCGCACACCGTGACCGTTTCACCGCATACGGAGGGGTTGGGGTCCACCGTGACCGACACGGCACTCGTGGCCGGGCCGACCGTAACGTCGAAGACCGCGTCCGAACCCGCGAAGCACGAGTCGCCGTTGTAGGTGGCCATGTACGTGCCGCCGGTGAGGCTGCTGGTCGCCAGGCATACGTTCCCGCCTGTGCCCAGTGCGAGTGTCACGTTGAGTCCGCCGGGTCCGGTGAGGGTGATGGTTCCGGTGGGGGTGCCGCTGCCGGGTGCGACCGCCGTCACGGTCGCGCACACCGTGACCGTTTCACCGCATACGGAGGGGTTGGGGTCCACCGTGACCGACACGGTGCTGGCTGCCTGGTTGACGGTCACGTCCAGTGATCCTGTCGACGGCAGGAAGCAGTTGTCGCCTGTGTAGGAGGCGGTGACGGTGCCGGTCTCCAGCGTGGTGGTGGTCACGCACGCCGTACCGTTCGCGTCCAGCCCGGCGACCTGGGTGCTGCCGTCGGGAAGCAGGAAGGTGATGGTTCCGGTGGGGGTTCCGCTTCCGGGTGGGACCGCGCTGACGGTCGCGCAGAGGGTGACGAGCTGGCCGCACACGGAGGGGCTGGGGTCCACCGTGACCGACACGGCGCTGGCTGCCTGGTTGACGGTCACGTCCAGTGATCCTGTCGACGGCAGGAAGCAGTTGTCGCCTGTGTAGGAGGCGGTGACGGTGCCGGTCTCCAGCGTGGTGGTGGTCACGCACGCCGTACCGTTCGCGTCCAGCGTGACCGTCTCGTTCAGCCCGCCGGGTCCGGTGAGGGTGATGGTTCCGGTGGGGGTGCCGCTGCCGGGTGCGACGGCGGTGACGGTTGCGCACACCTTCACCGTCTCGCCGCACACCGACGGGTTGGGGTCCACCGTCACCGACACCGTGCTCGTGGCCGGGTTGACCGCCACATCCGCCGTCTCCGTGGATGAGGTGAAGCAGGTGTCGCCGTTGTAGAGGGCGGTGATGGTGCCGGTCTCCAGTGCGCTGGTGGTGATGCAGGCGGTTCCGTTGGTGTCCAGGGGGACGGTGGTGTTGAGTCCGCCGGGTCCGGTGAAGGTGATGGTTCCGGTGGGGGTGCCGCTGCCGGGTGCGACGGCGGTGACGGTCGCGCATACCGTGACCGTCTGTCCGCATACGGAGGGGTTGGGACTTACCGCGATCGCGACCGTGCTGGCTGCCTGGTTGACGGTGACCGGTGCGGTGCCGGTGGATGAGGTGAAGCAGATGTCGCCGTTGTAGAGGGCGGTGATGGTGCCGGTTTCCAGTGTGCTGGTGGTGATGCAGGCGTTTCCGTTGGTGTCCAGGGGGACGGTTTGGTTGAGTCCGCCGGGTCCGGTGAAGGTGATGGTTCCGGTG